>JBEKCH010000092.1:0-8366 GCA_050014975.1 Candidatus Limnocylindrales bacterium | reverse complement strand
CTGACCGAGCTGGCCCTGCGTCTGTACCTGATCGTCCCCGTCCAAAACACTGACTACACGATGGATGCCGTACCGGCGCACTTGTCGTGGCGGCTTGGCTACACTTATGTCCAGCCCCTTCTGACAGCGCTGCCGGGTCACCAGACGACTTTCGACCAGGATCTCAAGGCGGCGCTCCACCAGGTCTACGCTGGCGGCGGAACCGTGCCCAGCCTCCTCGGAGAGTCATACGCTAACTTCGGTCCGCCTGGTTGGCTGGTGGTACCGCTGCTGCTCGGCTTCCTGCTCGCGTGGCTGTACCGCAGCGCCCTCGCCCGCAACGACCCGGCGTGGTGGGCGCTGTATGCGTACGCGATAGTTGCCGTACTCAACGCCAACTTGAGCGGCCTTTCCGTCGCCAGCGTCTTCCCGCTGATCGGCACCATCGTCCTAGCCTTCGCCGCGGCCGGCCTACCGGTCCTGCTATCGGCGATCCAGCGGCTGCGGTGACGGCCACCGCATCGGGCGGCGAGTCGGTCGGCCTCAACTGGTTCGCTACGGAACGCCCCACGAAGAAGCTGGGGGCACAGGCCATTGCGTTCATTGCATCGCGTGGCGTCCTCGTAGCATCTACGGTTCTAGTTGCGCACGCCGTCGGGATCGCAGACTACGGGGTCTTCGCGCTGGCGATGGTCGTGTATCAGGGAGGTCTGCTTCTCCGCGACGCCGGGCTGGGCCAGGCGCTCATCGTCCTCGGTCGCGACCACCCTTCGCTGGCCTGGCCCGCATTCGTTGGCATCTCGGTTGTCGGGTTCGCCCTCGCGGCGGCGATGGCCCTCCTGGCTGACCCGATCACGGCCGTGCTCGGTCTGCCGGCATCCGGTCAGCTGCGCATTCTCGCGCTTGCCTTCGGCATCGGCTCGTTGGGAATTGCGTCGAATGCGACGCTGGAGCGGCAGCTGCGGTTCCAAGCGCGCGCCGTCGTTGACATCGTCTCGTATTCGGCGCTTGGCGGCGTCACCGTGCTGGGCCTGCTCGCCGGCTGGGGCGTGAATTCCCTTGCGGCCGGTTACGTCGCGCAGGGCATCTTGCAGGCAATCGTGGCGATCGCACTGGCTCCTCCCTGGACGGCACGGGTCCCCGGCAACGCGGCGCCGATCGGGCACCTCCTTCGCTACGCCACGCTCCTGTGGCTCGGGGCTCTCCTGACGTACCTCGCGACGAACCTCGACAATGCGACGGTCGGCCGGCTGGGCGGCTCGGTCCCGCTGGGGATCTACGCCCTGGCCTACACACTCGGAACCACGCTCACCATTAGCCCGGCCCAGGTTCTCAACCGCGTCGCGCTTCCGTACTACGCGAGAGACGTACGCGACCCCGGCCGACTTCGAACCGCACTCGACACGATCCTCCCGCTCTCAGCCTCTGCCGCAGTCGTACCTGCGATCCTGGTGATGGCCGTGGCGCCGGAGATCGCGAGCGCGATCTTCCGCCAGCCCTCCGCAGTCGCGCCCCTGGTCATCCTGTCGGTTTTCGGCGTGGTGAGGTCGGCGGCGATGGGGATCGGCACCGCGGCCAACGGAATCGGGCTGGCACGCCATGCCACCACGAGCGCCTGGCTCAACGTGATGATCATGGCGGTGGCAGTGCCGGTTGGATTCGAGCTTGCGGGGCCTGCCGGCGTGGCCTGCGCCGTGCTCGTGGCAATCAGCGCCTCATCCATGGTCATGGCCTGGCAGCTCGTACGCCACGCCCACGCCAGCCTCAGGGGTCTGGTCGCCCCGCTGACCCTCTCCGTCGTTGCCGGCCTGGCCGCATTGCTGCTTCAGGATCGAGGCTCGCTGCCCCTGCGGCTTGGCCTGGCAGCAATTGAGATCGTCGTCGCCGGCCTCCTGATCCAATCGCACGTCCAGCTGGATTGGAGGCAATCGCACCAACCTGAGCATTCCGCCGGTGCCTGATCGATCGCTCGTATTCCTATCTCCTCATCGGGCTCGCTCCAGAGCCGCGATGCCGACTCGACCGGCCGCGCTCCTCCAGCAGTTCGTCGAAAGCGGCTCGTTCGACAGGGTCATCGTCGTGAACCGGCTCAGGCCGGACCGGGCCGCACGGACTGTGCCAACCTCGCTGAGACGTGGCAGCCGGCTCGTGAGGTTCGGCCCCTGGCTCGGCCTTGCTACGCCGCTGGCAATGCCTGAGCAAAACACGGGCGCCGAGGAGTCAGACAACCAGAAGGCTCAAGAGGCCACGGAGGCCACCCAGGTGGCGAAAGCCACACAGGTAACGGTGATAGAACATTCCTGGCCATATGGCGCCATGGAGAGCGGCCTCGTCGCGCGGCTCGTCACGGAGGTACTGGCTTCTGGCCCCACCGTCCTCTGGGTATCCGATCCCAAGTCAGCGCGGGTGCTGGAGAGGATCGAGAGCCAGCCTACGCTCGTCACCGCCTTTGATGCCTACGACGCCTGGGACCTCTCGCCGCTCTTCCGGGGCCGGCGCAGGCTCAGCGCTATTCGGGACGGATACTCTGCCGCGGCGAAGGGCGCAGACGTCGTGTTCGCCAACACGAGGCTTATGCGAGACCGGCTCGCTGCAATGGGTGCATCGCACGTCGTGTGGCTTCCCAACGCCTGCCCCGATCTGAGTCCGGGCACGCCCACTGCTGAACCGTACCTGGCCTATGTCGGGCGAATCCACGAGCGTTTCGACACCCGACTCGCGCTCGCGGTCGCCGATGCCCTGGCCGGGGCGACCGGCCGGCAGGCCACGTTCCGCATAGCCGGTCCGGTCGAGCGCGAGCCGGCGGGTTGGGCTGCGCTGGCGCGGCACCCGGCCGTTCGCCTCGAAGGTCCTCTGCAGGCGACCCAGGCTCGGGCGTTCGTGGCAGGGGCCCGCGCCGTGCTGATCCCACACACGCCGGACGAGTACACACGTTCCCAGGATGCAATGAAAGCCTGGGACGCGATCGCCGCCGGCGTGCCGGTCGTTTCCACGTCGGTACCGCCGGCGGACGGGTGGCCACCGGGCCTGGCCATTGTGGCGGACGACCCCGGGAGCTTTGCCGCTGCCGCGATGGAAACGCTCGCCGGACAACTGGACAGATCTCGCCAAGCCCGCCTCGATCATGCGCTGGCAAATCGATGGCGGGACCGCGTGGACACCGCCCTGGATGTGCTCGCTGGCCTGCGCCCCGAGGTCTAGGGTTGACGCATCTACCCCGGCCGCAACGACCACTTCCTGCGGCACCGCACCCGGGAACGCCGGTGGCCGGTGCCGGCCGTGCGGTCACGGACACTACGCTGCCCCGGCGATAGGGCACAATTCACCCTCGTGGAAGTGACAATGCAGGGCGCACGCGCGACGGAACGGTGTCTCCGCGGGACGAACCGATGGCCCTGACCGTCACCGTCTCTATCGTCCTGTTCAACTCGGCGGTCGACATCGAAGCCTGTCTGGCGGCGCTCAACGATCAGACGCGGCCCCCCGACGAGGTGATAATCCTCGACAACGGCTCGACCGACGACGGGCTGGCTCGCGCCCGCGCTGCGCTTCCCCACGCTCGCTTCCTGCGGTCCCCGGTCAATCTCGGCTTTGCCGGCGGGCAGAACCGAGCAATGGCCTTTGCCCCTGCCGACATCCACCTGGTCCTCAATCCGGATGCGCGGCTGCGGCGCGACTTCCTGGCCAGATCTCTCGCGCCGTTCGAACGCGATCCTCGACTCGGATCGGTCACGGGTAGGCTGCTGCGCTTCCGGCCGGAGGACCCCCTTGGAAACTCCGCCGAACTCGTCGAGTGCGAACTGCCTGACGACATACTCGACTCGACCGGCATGATCGCCCACCGCAACCGGCGCGTCACCGATCGCGGCTCCAATCGCCTGGCCGCGGGGCGCTACCTCTCCCCGGGTTATGTGTTCGGGCCCAGCGGCGCCGCGGCCCTGTACCGTCGCGAGATGCTGGAGAACGTTGCCTACCAGGGCGAGATCTACGACGAGTCGTTCTTCAGCTACCGCGAGGACGTGGATCTGGCCTGGCGCGCTCAGTTGCTGGGTTGGCGCTGCGAATACAACCCGGCGGCCGTGGCGCGGCACCGCCGGCGAGTCGCGCCCGGTCGCAGAGGAATCCTGCCGGCAGACATTAATCGAAACTCCGTCCGCAACCGGTGGCAGCTGGTGCTGAAGAATGAGATTGAGCCGGGTTTGCGACGCGATTGGCGGCAGATCCTCTATCGAGACGTCCAGATCACCGGCTACCTAGTCCTTCGCGAGCAGACGTCGCTTCGTGCCCTGGGCGATGTGGTGCACAACCTCCCCAAGCTGTGGGCCCGCCGCAACGACATAATGCGCCGCCGGATAGCTACGGACGAGGAGATGTTGGCGTGGTTCGGTGGACCGGTCGAGCGGCCGCTCGAGGAGAAGGCCGCCTCGCCAAGTCCCCCGCCGGCGGGAGAAACCGACTGACTCGACGAGTCCGTTCGGACCGGATCCCGGCTCGAGGGCCAGTCGGCCGGGTCTACCTGGCGCGGCAGCGCCGATGAAGACCGCCATCGCCACTACGCGGGAGAAGCCGTGCCGGCCCACGCATCGGTGGCGAACAGGACAGGCAGGACGGTGATCCCATGAGCCGAACTCTGACCGTCCGCCTGCCGAGCGCAACAGCGCTGCCGCGAGGCGCACTGGCCCTGATTGTCGCTATCGCGATCATCCGCGCAGGGGCCCTCGTCGAGTCCCGCCTGACGTCGGTCGGCGAGACCCGCCGCTTCGCCCAGAGCGGCCATCTTCAGGAACTCCATCTCACGGACGGATCGGTCGTCATGGGCTACCTCCAGGATGATACGAGCGGCTACCTCACACGATCGACGACGATGTGCGAGTCAACAGCAGGCAGCCGTCACCGATCGTCTCGGCGGCGCACAGGAATGAGACGATGTTGTTCGCCGTCGCGTAGTCGGGGTTGAAGACGGTTCGCACGGACAAACCAATGTCGCGGCACGCGAGCAAGGCGTCGACGCGCTCAGCGCCGTGACCGATCACGACGACGGCCTGCTCCACCTTCGCAGCGGCAAGCGAGACAAGAAGGCGCTCGAGCGGGGCCTTGGGGCGGTCGCTGTGCGGTCGCCGAGCCGTCGACCGAGCCCCGCAGCCAGGACCAGATTAATCGGCCGCATGGGCTTGGATCGAATACTGGGCACCCATGGACGAGTAGCTCAGTCACTGCGCCAGCGACGGGGCGACAATGCGCCGGAACCTGAGGCGACCATGGTATCCGACCCGGACCTCCTTTTGCCTACCCAGAGCGAATGAGAGCACCGAGCTTCCAGAGCCAGAATGCCCCTCCGCCAGCGTCGGCGACGTGTCATCGGGCCCTGCCATCTCTTGCCGTCTCGCCCCTACTGGTCGGACGTCTACGATTGGCGCAAGGCCTCCAGAGCGCCCTCGACTGCCCGGGTGACGCGGTAGTTGCGGCGGACAACGATCGGCATGTGGACCAGCAGCGCGGCGGTCCAGGCAGTCAGTACGATTAGCCTGCCGGCTACGGCGGGCCCGCCCAGGGCCGACGAGGCGAGGTCGGCGAAGACAGCGAGCTTCAGCAGGTGCGCGGCACCGAGTTAGATCAGGCCCTCCCCGGCGATGAAGCGCACGGACGGGCAACGGTCCCTACCGGCGATGCCGGCCGCGCGGAGCGGCGCCGGGGCGCCGTCCGGTGTCTGCTCGACGTCATTGGACCTTGCGTCGTCGTTCAGCGCGGCGAAGAAGAAGACCGATCGGCCCCGGGCCGGATCGGTGCGGGCCATCGCCACGAGGATGTGCTCCTTTGCCTGGAAGGCCAGCGGCGCGAGCTCGAGCGCGGCGGCGATGCCGAGGACGAACGGCCAGGGTTGCCCAACCGCGATGGCGACGCTGGCCGAGGAGGCGAGGGCCGCCGCGGGCGGCACGTCCAGATGCGTGAGCCAGTCGAGGTAGCCACCGGCCATCAAAGTCGTGCCCCGCATCCGCGCGACCTGACCCTCCGAGAAATCTAGGATGTAGGCGACCTGGAGAGAGATCACGCCAACCGCCGTCCAGGGACCGAGCGCCGGGAACAGTAGAGCGGCACCCACCGCGCCGATGGCGCCGCCAACTATGGTCACCTGATCGGCGCTGAGCCCGAGGCGCAGACAGATCCACGTCAAGTACGGCGAGATGATAGTGCCGTAATAGCGAGCCAGCACGAACTCGTGCTCGGGGCGCTTGGTGGCGGTCGTATTCGGGCGACGCTCGCCCGACCCGGCGAGACCCCAGCCGGCCCGGAGGCTAGCGCCTCGGAGTTACTTGACCATTTGTCGACCGAGCTTGAACAAGGGGCTCGTCGAGGCCTTCTCCGGATAGAGGTTGGGATCATCGTCAGCCCAAGGCGCTCGTCCCAGCCGTTCGCCTTCGTAGGCGCGTCGTGTCGCCACTATTCGATACGAGAACTCCGCGTTGCCGTCGCCGGAGATCGCTTCGACCGAAAAGCGTTCGGCCGAGCGCTCCGTAACGACGATCGCTGCCTTCCCATAGGGCTGGACGAAGACGTGGTACGGGGTCGAGAGATTCACGGTTTCGGCGAAGACCGGGTCGATCGAGACGGTGGCCTTGCCGTCCACCAGACGCCCGAATCCGTAATCGGCGAACAGGACGCTGGTCGCTTCTTCGGAGTAGAGGAGCCGGGCCCCATCGTTGGTCGCAACGACGGCACTCTTCAAGCCACCGCCCACGACCAGTCCGCTCTTTCCCGACGGCGTTGTGATTGACACCCCGTTGCCCGCCGCGGTGACGAACATGCCGGCAAAGCCGATCGAGCTGTCCGTTTCGCCGATAACACCAATAGGGGGAACCGAACTGCCGACCGAGCCGCCACTATAGGCGCTGTAACCGTAGACCCCGAAGCCCGAGGGGCTCTCAGAAACCCCTTCGACGCCCCAGCCGCCGCCGGTGGGCGCGCTCGACCAGCCGAGAACCCCTGCTCCCTGGCCGGTCGTAGAGATTTGTCCGGCGACCGCGACCCCGGTGCCAGTTGTGGACGTGTTGACGCCCCAGACGGCATTAGTGGTCGTGCCGGCCGTCGTCGCGTACACGCCGTTGTTCTGCTCGCCGTTCGCTCGGATGGCAGCTCCCGCTCCGGTGGTAGAGGCATCGTTGCCGCCGTAGACGGCGTACTTGTCCTTGTGGGCCGTGACGCCGGATACGCCAGAGCCGTTGGCGCTGGTGAAGAAGCCGGCGATGCCATTGACGGCCAGGGCCGAGCCGCGCAGAGCGGTGCCTGCGCCTGTCTGGGTTACCAGGAGCGCGGTCCCGGTCGAGTCGGTGGTGAGGGACGTGTTAGAGGTGCCAGCACTGTTGGACGATCCCATGATGAGCGAGCCACCGGCGGCCGCGTCGACGCCCGGCACGTGTCCCAGGGAGCCGAGCACGAGACCGATGAAGCCTGACAACCCGGCGGCGAGAAGCGAGCGACGCGATGGCCGCGGCGGGGCCGCCTCTATTTCATCCTCCGACTCGGGCATCAACTGATCGAGAGGCTTATCGTCCATCGCGAACACTCCTCGCCTGCGAACCGGTCGACCGGACCCGCCGGCCGCGACCGGACAGAGTGCACGTTTACCCTCTCGCGCCGCGAGGCGCAAGGGCACAACGTCCTCTTCGCCAGTCGTCTGGTCGGGCTGGGACTCCGCCACGTGAGCTGGGAAGCACTCTCTGTCGAGTTGGCCCAGGATGAGTCCAACCCCGAAGGCAGGCGGTACCCAATGACCCGCTCCAGCCTTCCGCGGCCCCCAAGGCCCCGTGGCCATCTGGACCACGACCGACATTCGGGAACTCGTCACCCGCTCCCGCTCCGCCTGTCGCCGACGTCCCGCCCCCCATTGCACCGGGCTCCCGCCCCATTGCACCGGGCTCCCGCCGGGACGATGATCCGCTCGACGGTGCGGCCGCATGCGTCCTGCGAAGCTCGCGCCGTCTGGAGGGTCTCCCGATGGCCATCGAACCGCTGACCGAACCGCTCGTCGTGCCGGAGCAAGTATCCGAACCCGCGCCGGAACCTGCGCCCGCCGAGCCGCCCCGCAGCCGCCGCAACGTGATCGCGGCTGGCCTGGCCGGCCTGGCCGGTCTGGTCCTGGGTTCGCTGGGCCTACCGCGGCCCGCTGAGGCGGCCGCCGGTGGCTCGCTCATCATGGGATCGTCCAACAGTGCCGGCACCGCTAATACGTCCCTCACCACCGACTCCGCCGGGACCGCGCTGCTGGTAACCCAGACAGGCGCAGGAGCCGCTCTGCGGGGCTCGGCCACCGCCGTCAATGGCATCGCCGGCTTCTTCACATCTGCCAACGGCTCTGGCGTATCGGGCGTCACGGCCAACAAGGACAAGTA
>JBEKCH010000091.1:0-8005 GCA_050014975.1 Candidatus Limnocylindrales bacterium | reverse complement strand
AGTGCGGGCACGGCCGCGAAGGGCAGGTAGGGCAGCAGCTGCAGCGGCCCGAGAGCGAGGTAATAGCGGCCGTCGACTTCCACGGAGTCCACGACGCCCTTGAACGCAGCCGAGTCGAGATGACCGCCGAGGGCCCGCTCCGCGAGCAGCATCATGCGGTCGGGTCGGAGACCGTGCCAGTGGATCGCCAAAGCGGTGGCGCCCAGATATGCCACGAGAACCGCAAGAGCGAACAAGAGGGATCCCCGCGAATGGCGTTTCCCGGGCGCCGGTGGACTATGAGGTCGCCTGGTGGGCATCATGGAGGCGAAGTATAGGAAGCCTTCAGGCCGGTCTTCGCCTCGGAGAGTCCGCAGGCGCTCGGCCCAGGTCGACCGGGCGGCTATGCTTCCAACCTGCGGCGACTCCGAAGCGCGCTGACACTGACGAAGTGGTCGCCCGTGCGAGTGGCGGCACGGAACTAAGCGACGGCAGTAACGGGACGGCTGGCTCCGAGCACCGGATTTCTGGTACCCGCGGGCCCTTCATAGCGCCACTATCGCGACGCCACGAACAGCCAGGGAGAGAAGAACAACCACACGACCCCGACGACGACGGCGGTTCGGCAGCGTAGAGCCGTCCAGGCATCGCCGATGGGCAAAAGCGCGAGCATGCCGGCGGCGGGGGCTTCGGCCGTGAACAGAAGACCAAGGGCCGGCCGCGCGATCATCGTCTCGTCCAGGAGCGCGTAGCCGGCGGCCACGAAGGCCAGGGCGCAGGACCCAGCCGATCGTGCCCGCCGCGGGATCGGGTGAAACGAGATTCAACCGTGCCGAGGCCCGCAAGGGCAGCCAGGAGCGTGGTTCGGGTGCCGCGCAGCCGGCAGCCCCATGCGCCGTCCACCCACCCGATAGCGCCGTGTAAAATCACGCGGGTCGTCTCGAACGCCGAGGTATGTCAGGGGCGGTGAGGGGCGTTCTCGCCATGATCTCGGTACCTCAGGGCCCGGGCAACGTACATTCTCACGGGAGCGACATTGACATGTGTGGGTCGTCTGCTGGCAGTGCCACCGATCTCGATGTCGTCGTGCTTGGCGGCGGTGGGCACGTCGGTCTTCCGCTCAGCCTGGTCTTCGCGCGAGAGGGTTTGCGGGTCGGGGTGTACGACACCAACGAGCGAACCCTGGGGCGGATCGCCAGGGAGATGCCCTTCATGGAGGCCGGCGCGGACCAGCTGCTCGCGGAACTCCTGCCCACGGGTCGGCTCGAGCTCGGCTCTGACGCAGCCATGCTGGGTCGATCCGAGGTCGTGGTGGTCGTGATCGGGACACCGGTCGACGAGTTCCTCGGGCCCTCGATGACCGTCTTCGAACGGGCGGTCGGTCAGATGGGGCCGCATCTTCGGGACGGCGCCCTCGTGGTCCTACGCAGCACCGTGTACCCCGGCACGACCGCGTACGTCGCCGGCAACCTGGCAGAGCGCGGCTGCCGTGTCGATGTCGCTTACTGCCCGGAGCGGATCGCCGAGGGCCACGCATTGGATGAGCTCGGAAGCCTGCCCCAGATCATCGGCGCCGACGACGACGTGGCCGCGGACCGGGCAGGAGCGCTCTTCGCCAGGATCGGAGCGAGCACGATTCGGACGACGACCAGGGAGGCAGAGCTGGCCAAGCTCCTCACGAACGCCTGGCGATACATGAAGTTTGCCATCGCCAACCAGTTCTTCATGATCTCGCACCAGGCCGGGATCGACTACGAGAGTGTGCTGAAGGCGGTCCGTGAAGACTACCCGAGGGCCGCGGACCTGCCTGGCCCAGGTCTGGCGGCAGGGCCCTGTCTGTTCAAGGACACGATGCAGCTGGCGGCCTTCACGACCGATCACTTCCCGATGGGCCAGGCGGCGATGCAGGTCAACGAGGGCCTGCCTGCATACATGGTCAGCGCCATGGAGAGGCGATACGGCAGTCTGCGGGGTCGGACCGTCGGCTTGCTCGGCATGGCATTCAAGGCCGAGTCCGACGACATCCGTGCATCTCTGAGCTACAAGCTCCGCAAGCTGCTGCTTTGGTCGGGCGCCCACGTACTGTGCACAGATCCCTACGTATCCGATCCGCGCCTGGTGCCTCTGGATCGGGTGATGGCCGAGGCGGAGATCCTGGTGCTCGGCGTGCCCCATCGCCTCTATCGGGACGCCAGGCTCAGTGGGCGTGAGGTCGTCGACATATGGGGGGCGCTGGGCGGGATCCGTCTCTAGCGCCTATCGCATCGGAGGATTCGTGAAGATCCTGGTCACCGGGGCCGCCGGCTTCATCTGCGGCTATCTCGTACCGGAGCTGCTCGAGGCGGGCCACACGGTCGTCGGGCTGGACGATTTCAGCAAGTACGGTCCGACCGCCAAGAGCTATGACCAACACCCTGGGTACCGTTTCGTCCAGGGTGACGCCAAGGACGAAACCCTGGTGCGCGAGCTCGCGGCGGACTGCGACCAGGTCGTAGCCGCCGCGGCGATGATCGGCGGCATCAGCTACTTCCACGAGTTCGCATTCGACCTGCTCGCCGAGAACGAGGGGATCCTGGCCTCGACCTTCCGGGCGGCGATCGACGCCCACCGACGCGGTCATCTGGAACGGATCGTCGTGGTTTCGTCGTCCATGGTCTTCGAGTCGGCCTCCGTGTTTCCGACCCCTGAGGGGGCTCAGCTCACGAGCCCACCTCCGGTCTCGACCTACGGTTTCCAGAAGCTCGCCTCGGAGTACTTCGCCAGAGGCGGGTGGGAACAGTACAAGTTGCCCTATACGATCGTCAGGCCCTTCAACTGCGTGGGCATCGGCGAACGTCGCGCACTGCGCGATGCCGATGTGATGTCCGGCAACGTCAAGCTGGCGATGAGCCACGTGGTGCCCGACCTCGTCGCCAAGGTCCTCAAGGGCCAGGATCCCCTCCACCTCCTGGGCGAGGGCAACCAGGTCCGCCATTACACCTACGGGGGCGACCTGGCTCATGGCATCCGCCTCGCGATGGAGAGTCCCAGGGCGATCAACGAGGACTTCAACCTCTCGACGCCCCAGAGCACCAGGGTGCTCGATCTGGCCCGGACGATCTGGCGCAACATCAACGGCGACCGGCCATTTCGGTACGTGACCGACCCGCCCTTCCCGCACGACGTGCAGATGCGCGTTCCCGACGTCCGCAAGGCCCGAGAGGTGCTCGGTTTCGAGGCTACGACCACGCTGGATGCGATGCTCGACGAGGTGATCCCCTGGATCCGTGCCGAGTTCGAGGCCGGGAGGATCTAGTGGGCGACCTCATCGGACGGCGTCCCTGAGCGCGATGGCGTCGAATGTAGGCGGCGGGCGGAGCAGGCTCGCCCTGCGCCTCGGTGGGCTGCTGGTCAGCCTGGCGGCCCTCTGGCTGGTGATCCACTCCGTCGATCTGGGGGCCTGCGCCAGGGTGCTCTCCGGAGCGAACCCCATCCCGCTTGCAGCGTGCCTGGCGGTGATCGTGACCCAGGTGACCCTGCGCTCTATCCGATGGCGCGTGCTGCTGCCCGCGCCGCGCCACGGCGGGGTCATCGCGGTCAGGCGAATCGTGCCGGTGCTCCTGGTCGGCTACCTCGGCAACGCGGTCCTGCCGGCGCGCCTCGGCGAGCCGATCCGCGCCTACCTGGTGGCGCGGCGCGAAGACCTGGATGCAGCCGAGGCCTTCGGCTCCGTCGTGCTCGAGCGGGTCGTGGACACGGCGACCCTGGCCGTGGTGGCCTTCGTGGCGGCGGTGGTCGTGAACGCCCCGAGCTGGATCGTGCAGGCTACGGCCCTCGTGGCCCTCGCCGGAAGCGCGTTCACGGGCGCGCTCGTCGTGATCGGCCCGGGGCCGCTGGTCCGCTGGACACGCAGGCTCGTGGCGCACTTCCCGGGCGCGGCGCGGGCCGAGCCGGTTCTGGTACGCCTCGACGATTTCGCCCGGGGGATCGACCGGCCAGCTCGCTCGAGCGCCATCGTGGTCGCAGCCGTCATCAGCGCGGCATGCTGGATGCTGGACGCAACGATCTTCTGGCTGGTTGCCCGTTCGATCGACGCGCCGCTGGATCCGGCAGCCGCGCTCCTGATCGCCGCCGTCACGGTCCTGGGGACCGCGCTGCCCTCGGCGCCCGGCTACGTCGGGACGTTCGAGCTCGCCGCGGCCACGACGGCGCAGGCGCTCCGCGTGGCGGCTGCCCCGGCGCTCGCCCTCGCCGTGCTGGCCCATGCCATGACGGTGTTGCCTGTCGCCTGCGCAGGGGCGATTTCGTTGATCGCCATGGACGCCCGGCTCGGTCGACTGGCGACCGAAGCGGCCGGGGCCGAGCGAGCATTCGGAAAGGCGGCTTCGCAGTCGTGACGCCGGGAGGCCCACCCCAGCTCTCCGTGGTCATGCCCGTCTACAACGAGGGCGAGGCGGTCGCGCCGGTCATTCGGGCGCTGGTCCAGGGCATCCATCTGCCCTGCGAGATCCTAGTTGTCTACGATTTCGACGAGGACACCACGGTGCCAGTCGCGCGCGCCCTTGCGTCCGAGCTTCCCGCGGTGAAGCCCCTGCGAAATGAGCTCGGTCGCGGGGTGCTGAACGCCATGAAGGCGGGCATCGCCGCCGCGCGCGCACCCTACATCCTCGTCACCATGGCCGACGGGTCCGATGAGCCAGCGGTGGTGGACCGCATGGTCGAGCTGGCCCGCGATGGCGCGGACGTCGTGGCGGCAAGTCGATACGTGAGGGGAGGTCGCCAGATCGGTGGACCGGTCCTGAAGCGCCTGATGAGCCGCACGGCCGGGCTCAGCCTCCACTGGCTGGCCGGGGTCCCGATCCACGACCCGACCAACAACTTCAAGCTCTACAGCCGCCGCTTCCTCGACTCCGTGACGATAGAGAGCACCGCCGGCTTCGAGCTCGCTCTCGAGCTCTCGGTCAAGGCCACCCGGGCCCGGCGCCGTCTCGCGGAGGTCCCCACCACGTGGCGCGACCGAACGTCCGGCAAGAGCAACTTCAAGCTGCGCAAGTGGCTGCCCCACTACCTGCACTGGTACCTCGCGGCGATGCGGGGGCGGTTCTCGCGGAGCCGGGGTGGGGATGCCGGGTAGGCAGGCACTGGGTCCAGGGCCGTGGCTCGCGTCGGATTGGGGCGCCGCGCCATGGAGCCGGCAGTCGAGAGGACGCCAGCCGGCCGGCGGCAGCAAAGGGCTGAGGTCTGAGCGCCGGAAGGCTACCTGTTGCCGACTCGTCGCCAGGCGGCATTAGGGCCGCTCCCGCCCGCAACGTCATCGATCTCGATGATTCTCTCGCGATGCAGCTCGCTCAGGACGAGTCGGATCGTCTGGTCACTCACCCCAGGGAGAGCGGTCCGAACATCGCGGAGCCGAAAGACGACTGAAGCGTGGTGAAGAACGTATTCCCGGACCCGCTCCTGCTTCGATAGCCCCGCCAGGTTGCGCCGCGCCGCGACGCGCGACTCGAAGTCGTCGTAGGAGTCCTCAAGGATGTTTGCCAGGTACTCAATCCATGGCCAGATGTCGTGCGTTCCTTCGTGCCACTGCCGTTGCGACGCGTAAAGGGCTGCGTAGTAGGCGTTCTTGGTCTCGAACATTCGTTGTTCAACGCTGACGTACCGGGCAACGCCGTACCCTTGCTCGAGGAGCGCATGGGTAGTCAGGAGCCGGGCAAGCCGACCGTTCCCGTCCGTGACCGGGTGAATCGCGAGGAAGTCCAGAACGAACGCCCCGATCAGCAGGATCGGGTGGGCGGCGTGCGTTTCTGTGGCCGACCGATAGCGTGCGACGAGTTCCGGCAGCAAGAACTGCGTCTCCTTGGGGGACGGCGGGGTGAAGAGGATCTCGCGGTGGCCGTGCTCATAGCTCGCGATCAGGTTCTGGTCGCTTTTGAGCTGACCGCCGACCCCGCCCGTGTACCGGAAGAGCTGGCGGTGAAGGTGAAGGATGTACGGCACCGTGATTGGTTCGAGCGTCCCAGCTCGCATGATCTCGTCCATGGCGTCGCGGTACCCGGCGAACTCACGCTCGTTCCGATTGCGAAATCGGCGGGGCTCGGCGTCCTCTCGAACCAGCCCCTCGATCCGTCCGGGGTCCACAGTCACTCCCTCGATCGCGCTCGATGCTGTGATCGAGGCAACGCGCGTCTCGTCCGCAAGGGCGCGCAGCAACTCAGGGAGCTGGTCGAGGAAGAGGGCCTCCCGACCGCGGCCAACATCGAGACGAGCGAGCCGAGCGCCGAGCCGAACCGGCTGGGAACCGAGTGTCCGACTGAGATCGATGAAGCTGTGCACCCCTCAATGCCCCACTAATCGTGCTATTCCATGCCACCGATTAGTATGATTATCGGCTCCTGGCAAGTCAAGAGGCCCAGCCGACCCTCAGCCAGGTTCTGCCGGCAGAGCCCACAGCGGAGATGGCCGGGCTCTGTCAGGGGGTGCTCGGAGCCGAGGTGGCTGCCAGGACAGCCGCTACCGCAGGCAACCTGGGGTCGTGCCCGCGGCCTGCGGCAAGCAGGCGTCGAGCAGCGCGGCCTGCTCGGCCAGCCGCCGGACTCTGAGCGGGCTACTTGTAGGTGACGGCCGTCCCGATCGGCACGCTCTGGATGAAGATCTCCCCTCGGACGAGCTGTATTTCGTTGCCGGATGAGTCGTAGAAGCGGGTCAGGGCGGTGGTCGACGTCTTCTTCCAGGTGCCGACGATCGCGTGGCCCTCCAGAAAGACGACGGCCTTGCCGCTTCCGACATTGGCGACGACGGGGCGGTTGTGGCCGGGCTCGGAGACCGAGTCGTAGGACAGTGCCTGGAACAGCACGATCACGTTCCGGGCCTTCACCTGCTGGCCGTTGGCCGGGTCGGTCTGAAGGTGGCCACCCACTGAGCGGAGGTAGGAATCGGTTGCCGGATCGAACTTGTAGCCGATCGTGCCAGTGTGGTAAGGGATCGAGATGGATTGTGTGGCGGGCCGCTGTGAAAGCGGCGAGTCGTCCCTGAAGGTCCGGACAGGCAGGTTCTGATAGGTGGCCGGGTAGTGGAACTTGGCGGCGCAGCTGATCAGCACCGCGGAGTTCGTATAGGCGTTGTGAGGCATGACGCGGGTTGTGATTCGGTGGTAGGGGCAGGAGCCGCCATTCAGGTCGTCCATGTTGTAGATGTTCTTGATGTTGGCCGGAATGACCTGCTGAAGGGACTTTGCATCGCCGCCATAGTGGCCGAACAGGGCCTTGTACTCGGCTGCCCAGAGGACGAAGTAGGGGCGGGCGCTTCGCACCGGCCCGATATCGGTCGCGGTCCCCTCCTGGAAGACCAGCATGTAGCGGTCTTCGCCTCCGTCGGCCGGGGCCTGGTACACGATCGAGGCGGACGAGAAGCCAGACTGCGGCCGGGCGACGATGTTGTCGTCGACCATGATCGCCATGGGCAGGCGGTGAGCCAGATCCGCGGAGGTGAGCACTCCGTCGAGGTCGGAGTAGACCAAATCCGCGGGCGTCGCTGAGCCGACAGGCGTGCCGGACGGTGATGGCAGCGGCGTCAATGAGTCCGATGGAGTCGGCGAGACCGCTGCTGTCGGCGTGGCGCCTGGCGTTGCGCTGGCCTCTGCGGCTCCGCCCGGCCTGGCCACGATCAGCAGGCCCGCGGCCGCGACTGCCACCACCACGATCAGGCTGACCGCAATCACCACCGGCCTGCGGCCGGCCAGGTAGCGTTCGATCACTGGTCGAAGTCTCCGTGAGAGAATCCAGCCACTAGGATAGCGGGGAGTGGGCCGAGCAGCCCGATGGGGTCTCTCCGGGGGTTCGGCGCTGTTATGACTCCGCGGCGCCATGGCGATGCAGTAGCTCTCGGAGTCGTACGGTCCGACCATCCGGCGTCCCACCGGGTCGCGTCGCCGCGTCGCGGCCGCGGTCTTCGCGGTTCCGGTCGTGCTCGCCGCTGTCTGGCTGGTTCTGCAGCTCACCAACGGCCTGGACTACTTCGGGGCCAGCTTCCTCGACAATTCCTTCGCCCT
>JBEKCH010000090.1:0-8250 GCA_050014975.1 Candidatus Limnocylindrales bacterium | reverse complement strand
CGGCCTCGCCAGCGTCGCGCAGCAGGAAGCCTGCCAGCCGATAGGCGCCCGGCAGCTCCGGCTCCGCCCGCGCGATGAACGCCGCGGCGTCGTCCTCCGCCGCCAGCCCCGTCGCTACCCCCACGAGACCCTCCAATTCGATGGCTCCCGTCTCCCGCGATCAGACGACCGCGACGTGGATCCAGACACGGTCCCGGCCCAAAAGGTTCGACGGAGCGGCCGACGAGAGCATATTCGCCAGCGGCAGCCTCACGGCCTCTCGCGATGGTTGGCGCCAGCGAGCGGCCGCTACCAGGCGGCGCCGTACTGGCCGGCCAGCAGCACGCCTCGCGGCATGACCACCATCCGCACGATTCCATGTCGCCTAACGGTCGGGCAGGCACGCAGATTCGGTCGAATCGAGCACCGCGCTTCTCCGACCGCCCCTCTGGGCGCCAGACGCGCCGCTGATCTTTCACGAACGCCCGGAAACCGGTTCGCGAATTAGGCTCTGTAGCGCGGATTACACGCCGTGGGCCAGAGAGCCTAATTGCGCCCGAAATGGCCGATCCGTCCGGGCATTCCATGAGAAGAGCACCGCGCTTCCTAGATTCGAGTTGGAAGGCTGAGTGTGCACCATGGCTGCGTCGTGGACGGGGTTTCTCGGGGCGCCGATCCAGTCCACGACCGCGCGTGGCCTGGCCGAAGGCTCCGCCTCCCTCGCCACGAGGCATTCGGGGCGGTTGGGCAAACGGAATGGCCCGGGCGGGAGTCGCCTCCTGCCCGGGCCATTAGAGCGCCGTCGACGACGACGGGACTACTTGCCGATGGTGAACGTGGTGGACGCCGCGCTGCCGACGTAGAACGCCGCGTCGGTGACGGTCGGCGCGTACGTCGCGGTGAGCGCGTACTTGCCGTTGTGCTGGGCGAGCTTGAGGGTCGTGCTCGCCACGCCGGCGGCGTTGGTGGTCGCCGTGACGGTCTGCGAGCCAAGGACGAACGTGATCGACTTGCCTGCGATAGCCTTGCCGGTCGCGTCCGTCAGGACGGCCGACAGGGTCACGGTCTTATTCGGCCCCCCGGAGACAGCTCCGGTGTAGGTGACCGACGTGGCCTTCTGGACGACCGTGATCGCGCCGCTGGCGGACGCAGCGTTGTATAGGCTGTCCCCTGCGAAGGAGACGCCCGTGGCGTACGCACCAGCGCCGAGCTCGGGCGTATAGGCGAGCGAGGCCGTTCCACCAGCCCCGGTCGTCGACGAACCGGCCGGACTGCCGTTCACCGAGAAGCTCACCGAGCGCCCGGCGACCGCCTGGCCGAACTCGTCGGTCAAGGAGGCGCGGAGGATGCCCGGCGTGTCGAACGTACCACTCGTCGCCCCCACGTAGGAGGCGGTGACGGCACGCGTGCGGATGGTGACTGTGGTCGCGGCAGAGCTGCATGCGCCCCACTGGTCGCAGGAGGTCAATGTCGCGGTGTAGCTGCCCGGGGTGGAGTAGCTGTGGGAAACGCTCGGTCCGCCGCTGGCCGAGGGCGAGCCGTCCCCGAAGTTCCAGCTGTACGAGAGCGTGGACTGGTCATTCGCCCCCGGGTCGACGGCGCTGCCGTTGAGGGCGACGGGCTGACCCCAGGCGGCCCCCACGTTCGGCCCGGCGTTGACCACGGGCGGCAGGTTGGCGATGGTGACCGAGAAGGTGGTGGTGGAGACCAGGCCGGTCGCGTCGGTCGCGGTCAGCAGGCCGCTGTAGACGCCCGGGCCCTGGAAGCTGTGCTGCGGGGATTCACCGTAGGCCACGCCGCCATCGGAGAAGTTCCATTGGAGGGTGGGGAAGCCGCAGATCGACGAGGACCCCGAGCCATCGAAGCTGATCGGGCTTCCTTCGTTGCCGGCGTACGGTCCCCCGGCGTTGGATACCGGCGGGATGTTGTTGGCCTGCACGGCGCCCAGGTCGAACGTGGCCCCGGAGCCCGTCATCGCAATGGTGCCGGCCGAGGTGCCGAGATCGTCGGTCTCCGTGTAGGCGGAGACCGTGTCCTCAAGGAAGGGGACGATGGGGTCCGGCAACGCCGCGCCGACGTCAAAGGCGAGGCCCGTGTCGACGCTGACGCCAGGAGTGGTCGAGAGGCCGCCGAGCCCGTAGATGAGCTCGTCACCGGCCCCAACCGTGCACGGGATAGAGAGGCTGTCGGTGATCGGCGACTCGCCGAGGGTCAGGCTGGCGGTGCCGCCCGGGTTCCCACCGAAGGTCGCCGTCCGGAGCGTGGCGATGCCCTGCGGCGTGACCGTCACCGCGGCGACGAGACTGAGGTTCACATACGGTCCGATGTACCCGTAGAAGACGGGGATCAGCCCGATCTGGCTGCTCGACAAGTTGCAGACGTAGCTGCTACCCCCGGCCTTCAGGTCACAGGGCCCGGTGATGGAGAACGTGGGCGATCCGAGACTGAGCGGACCGATGCCGTCCCATTTGACCTGCAGGTTGTTGAGGGTGTAGTCGACGGTCACGGTGCCGGTCGGTGTGCGCGTGTAGGAGTCGCCGGGGTTGAGCGCCCGGCCCTGGCGCACCAGGTTGGGATCGAACGTGGTGCCCAGCGATGTGGGCTGGCTCCAGTGGACGCTGATGTCCGCGCTGCCGGTGGCGGTGACACCCGCCCCCGACGCG
The DNA here is from genome assembly GCA_050014975.1 of Candidatus Limnocylindrales bacterium. Taxonomy (GTDB): domain Bacteria; phylum Chloroflexota; class Limnocylindria; order Limnocylindrales; family CSP1-4; genus Fen-1039. The sequence continues at coordinate 5,608 of JBEKCH010000090.1, read as the reverse complement.
GTGAAGGGGACTGACGCCAGGGTCGAGTCCCCCGACAGGCTGGTCGGGCTCGATAGTGAAGAGGTGGCAGCCAACGCGGTGGCCGGCCCGAGCACGAGCGCTGTGAGGCCCGCGACGCACAGCGCGACTGCGGCTCGCATCGACCGGCGACGGCGAACTCCTGGGCGGAATGGACGGTTCATCGACTCCTCCAAAGCTGGGGCCGCGGGTGCGAAAGATCGGGCAGCCGTGGGCGGTCGGCGCGGCGCCGAGGTGCATTGGAACGCGCAGTCCTAACAGGTGGATTAGCCGATCCAAGCGAACTCCTACTATTAGTGCGAGAGCACGGAATGGCTAGCTCGCCACTTATATATGCCACTGGTCGCAACGGCACCCGTACGCTCTCGTGGGACTCCTCGGTCCCTGGCCGCTGCTACTCGAGCCGCGCCTAGCGGGGCCGAGTCGGGCACCAGACCCCGTACCCCCGGCGTACCAGCTACGCCTCTTGGTACGCCCTCCCCGCCGGTCGGGCGCTACGGGCACGAGAGCCACACTGACACGAGCACGCCGCCGCCACGGCCTGAGAGGATGCAAGAGGCGCGGCCGCGCCGCCTGGCCCCCGAATAGGAGCCTGCCATGGCAACCGCCGCCGCCACCTCCGGTCTCGCACCGGTCCGGCCCCGGAGGGCCCATCACGATGACCTGATCGTGACGGCTTGGCCCCCAGATGGCGAAGCACACGCTCACGCGCGGAGGGTCTGGGCGGCTTCCGAACCCGCGGGCCCGCCTACCCCTTGCCGCCCCCGTCTCGCCAGCGCTCATTCGAGGCGAGGCGGGCGCCGTCGTCCTCCGCCCGCGATCTGTCCGCGGACGCGTCATCGAGGCGCGCGCCAGCGGCGACGCCTTCCCAGAACTCGATCGCCGCCCGCTCGTAGAGGAGGCCCATGGGCAGGGTCACCCCTCGCCAATGCTCGACGGTGCGCGCTGCTGGGTCCGAGCCGTTGAGCCGGCGCTCGCCGCGCCGGTCGCCCTCGTAGCGGGCGAGGGCAGCGCGATGGATCGCGAGCTGAGCAACCGCAAGAGCCCGGCGGTCGTCGGTTGACCCCAGATCCGCGAAGAACAGCTGGAGCAAGCCGGCATCGCGCAGCTCGGTCGGTTCTTGCGAGGGCTTCGCGAGCCATGCTTGGATAGCCGCGCGGCCGCAGCCGGTGATCGTGAAGAGCCGCCGCCGCCGCCCATCCGCCTCGCGCTCTTCCGTCAACAGACCCAGCTCGACAAGGCGCGGCGGCTCCTTGTAGAGAAGGGCATGGGGGAACGACCAGAAATGGCCGATGGTCGCCGCCACGTGGCGTTTGAGCTCGTAGGGCGTGGATGGACCTTCTCGCTCGATCAGGCCCAGCACGAGGTACGACGTGGAGGTCAAGTGCGCGGCTGGTGCGGCTGTCATGTCGATTGACATAGTATAGACAATACCATACTGTTGAGATGGTTCCGCAGAGATGTGTTGTCCAAGTAGATAGCGTTCTCTGCTCGGACTTATCGCGTGCGGCTGAGTCCCGAGCCGGTCGCAGGTCGGGAACCCTATCCGCAGAACGGACCTTCAGGAGGAACCATCCGTGGCTACCGCCACCAAAGCCAAGCCCGCCCACGCTACCAAGTCGACCACGCACGCCGTCGCCACGCCAATCATGAAGAAGCTGCGCCCGCTGGGCGACCGCGTGGTCGTTCAGCCGACTCCCGGCGAAGAGACGACCAAGAGCGGCATCGTGATCCCAGATACTGCCAAAGAGAAGCCCCAGGAGGGGACGATCCTGGCTGTCGGCCCGGGTCGGGTCCTCGACGACGGCAAGCGCGAACAGATGGACCTCAAGCCCGGCGATAAGGTCCTCTATGGGAAGTACGCCGGCACCGAATTCAAGCTTGAGGGCGAGGACCTGCTGATCATCAGCCACAAGGACATCCTCGCGGTGGTCGAGAGCCGACCTTAGGTCAGGCTTCGACTCCTGCTCGCCGGCTGCTGCTGGCGAGCCTCCCGCACACGCTGAAAGGACGGCAAATGCCGTGACCAAGCAACTCCTCTTTGATGAGACGGCGCGCCGGAGCCTCATGCACGGCATCGACCGCATGGCCGACGCCGTCCGCGTCACGCTCGGGCCCAAGGGCCGCAACGTCGTCCTCGATAAGAAGTACGGCGCTCCCACGATCACCAACGACGGGGTGACGATCGCCAAGGAGATCGAGCTCGAGGAGCCCTTCGAGAACATGGGCGCGCAGCTTCTCAAGGAAGTCGCCACCAAGACCGACGAGGTCGCCGGTGACGGCACCACGACCGCCATCGTCCTTGCCCAGGCGATCGTCGCCGAGGGCCTCCAGAACGTGAGCGCCGGGGCCAACCCGATCGCTATCAGGTTCGGCATCGAGAAGGGCGTCGAGGCGATCGTCGCCGAGCTCAAGCGCGGGTCGCGCCCGGTCGACAACCGCAAGCAGATCGCGGCCGTGGCCTCGATCAGCGCCGCCGATCCCGAGATCGGCAGGATCATCGCCGACGTAATGGACAAGGTCGGCAAGGACGGCGTCATCACTGTGGAGGAGGGCCAGACTCTTGGCCTCGAAACCGAGTACACGGAGGGCATGCAGTTCGACCGCGGCTACCTCTCGGCCTACTTCGTCACCAACGCCGATCGCATGGAGACGGTCCTCGAGAACCCACTCATCCTGATCACCGACAGGAAGATTTCGAGCGTCAAGGACATCCTGCCGGCGCTCGAGACGGCCATCGGACAGAGCAAGCCGATGGTCATCATCGCTGAGGACGTGGACGGTGAGGCCCTCGCCACGCTCGTCGTGAACAAGCTCCGCGGCACCATCTCGGTCCTCGCGGCGAAGGCGCCGGGCTTCGGCGATCGCCGCAAGGAGATGCTGCGCGACATCGCCATCCTGACGGGCGGCACCGTTATCAGCGAGGAGATCGGGCGCAAGCTCGACTCGGTCACGGTCGAAGACTTCGGCCAGGCCCGCCGCGTGGTGGCCACCAAGGACGACACCACGATCATCGACGGCGCGGGCTCCCCGGAGCAGATCAAGGCCCGGATGAGCCAGATCAAGGCCCAGATCGAGGACACCACGTCCGATTACGACAAGGAGAAGCTCCAGGAGCGCCTGGCCAAGCTGGCCGGTGGCGTGGCGGTCATCAAGGTCGGCGCGGCGACCGAGGTCGAGCTCAAGGAGAAGAAGCACCGCATCGAGGACGCGCTCTCGACCACCCGCGCAGCGGTGGAAGAGGGCCTGGTCGCGGGCGGCGGCGTGGCCCTGCTCCAGGCCATCCCGGTGCTCGACCTGGTCGAGCTGGTGGGCGACGAGGCGGTCGGCCTCGGCATCCTGCGCCGCGCGCTGGAAGCGCCCATCCGCCAGATCGCAGACAACGCCGGGGCGCATGGCGAAGTGGTGGTCGAGAAGGTCAAGGGCCTCAAGCGGGATCACGGCTTCGATGCCCTCAAGGGCAACTACGGCGACATGTTCACGAAGGGCATCGTCGATGCTGCCAAGGTGACGCGCTCAGCGCTCCAGAACGCCGCCTCCATTGCGGCGATGGTCCTGACAACGGAGGCGATCATCACCGACCTGCCGGAAAAGAAGCAATCCGTGCCCGCTGGCGGCGGCGGTTATGGCGGGGACATGGACTACTAGGCCAACAACGCCCTTGCGGATGGAGCCCCGGCCCCCAAGACTCGGTTTCCATCCTGTTCAAGGGCACGATGGCGCATCCTCGCGTCGCGCCCGAGGTGACCCCAGGCCACCGTCCGCGGGGACGGACGGTCTTGAGAACATGACGAACGCGAGGTGTTCGGGCCGACGAGCCCATCGTAGGAGTCGCTGTGCGCTAGCATCCCCAGCCACGCGGCGACGAGCCTCGAGCACCTGACCAGTGGGTACGAAGTCTGCAATGCGTCGGGTGGCCCAACACCCCGCGAGTCGACCCACACCATCAGCTGGTTAGTGTCTCGGTCTGAGTCTCCGAGGAGGAGACGGTCTGGGATGCATCAGTCCAACTCGTAGTCGAGTTCATAAGTGACTTCCCGGCCGCCTGGTGCCTGGAACGAACCCGCCCCACTGATGCCTACCAGCTCGCCGGTCCCAGATCCGGGGATGACGCGCCAGTGACCCTGTGACCGCCCGCCGTCGTGGTCCCCCACCGATTCCATCACTACGCTGCCCGACCGGCCATTGATCGAGCCTTCGATACGCTGGAAACCGACGAACGTGGCCGAGCCATCCGGGCGATAGCAGAACACCCACTCGACCGAACCTTCGCCCACGATCCCACCGCCAAGCTGCTGGGTCCCGCTCACACGGGTGAGCTTGACCTCGCCAGGGGCCTCGCGGATCGTCTGCTCGCCGCCGCCTGTGACCGTAAACGTGCCTACCGCCTTGCCCAATATCACCCTCCTTTCCGATGGCGCTGTGGGCTGATGAGCGCGAGTCTAGGCACGCGACGGCCCTTCGTAGCGCGACGATCTGCTCATCGTGCCGCTCAGACGAGCCGCTGCTGCCTCTTTGAGTCATTGACACGACTCGACCACGCCCGCCCTACGCGGCTGCCCAGGGTTCCGACAGAACCTCCGCCTGCTCCAGGACGGTGATCGTGGCCTTGGCTTGCTTGTCGGGCGGGTAGCCGTGCTTGCGGAGACAGCGCTTCACCAGGACACGCAGATGCGCCTGGACGTTCTCGCGGACGGTCCAGTCGATCGTTACGTTGGCCTTGACCGTGGCCACCAGTTCGCGGGCGATGTCGCGGAGGGTTTCGTCGCCTAAGACGGCCACGGCAGAGTCGTTGGTTTCGAGGGCGTCGTAGAAGGCTAGCTCGTCCTCGGTCAGGCCCAGCAACTCCCCGCGGGCGTCGCGAGCGCGCATGTCGCGGGCGAGGGCGATCAGCTCCTCGATGACCTGGGCGGTCTCGATGGCGCGGTTCTGGTAGCGGCGGACGGCCTCGTCGAGCATCTTCTCGAAGGAACGTGCCTCCACGACGTTGCGGCGCGAGCGGGACTTGATCTCGCCCTTCAGCAGTTTGGCGAGCAGCTCCACGGCCAGGTTCTTCTGGGGCATGTCGTGGACTTCGGACGCTGACGGTCCGCCGAACCCGGGCTCGCCGCCACGACCGAGCGCGGTACACCCGGATTTGTCCAGCCTACTCCCCGGGCGGCCCTCGGGGATCTCCGATTATTGTGCCGCCGTGGGCCGGGGCTAGATCCAGATCCTGGCGCGATGCGTGAACATTGCGGTTACCCAATGACCAGGACTATGCCGGGGGCGCCAAGGTGACCCTACCCAGACCCCTGCGGCTCCAGCGCCGGTGGCAACGTCGACGTCGCGCTAGCGGCCTTTCAGCCTAGCCACCGAGGATCCCGCCCAGACCTCCGCCCAACACGCCGCCGAGCGGCGACGACTCGTGTCCCTCTTCCTTCTCGATCTGCTCCAGGGCAACGACGATCGCCAAAGCGAGCGCGGCATCGTAGCCCGGTGAGACCTGGATGCCGTAGGCGTCGTGGATGGTGAAGAACTGGCGGGAGGCGACGATCACGTCTGTGCCGTCCTTCTGGACATGGAATTCGCGACCCATCCAGTTGCCGGT
>JBEKCH010000089.1:0-8318 GCA_050014975.1 Candidatus Limnocylindrales bacterium | reverse complement strand
TGAGTCGAGCTAACTCGCCTTGGCGGGTTTCATCCGGGCAATGAGCCACGGAACGGCCAGCGAGGCCAGCCCGCCGATGGCTCCGATCACCAACAGCACCGCCCGAACGGTGGCGGTGGGCTCGAGCTTGATCAGGTGATCGAGGCTGACCTGGCCGGGACCGGCCACGCCGACTGCCACCGCGCCGATGGCCAGCAGGAGCGGGAACTCGAACCCACCCTTGCCGCTGAAGAAGCCGTGAGCCCAGTGGACCTTGAAGATGATGACGATCGACTGGCCGACGAGCACTGCTACCACCGCCGGCGTCACGATGCCGGCCGCGAGCATGAGGCCGCCTACCAGCTCGGCCAGAACGGACAGGGCCGCGAACAGCGCGACCGGGCGGAAGCCCATGCTAGCGATCGCGCCCTGCCAGCCCTTCAGGCCTGGCCCGCCCCACCAGCCGAACGCCTTCTGTGCCCCGTGAGCCGCGAAGGTGACGCCCACTCCTAGGCGGATCAGCAGAATAGCCAGATCGAACGAGTGCACTGGAGCCTCCTCCCATGGGTTCGCGGCAAGAAGGCCGGCGCAGCGTGCGGGCCGGACTCCTTGAGAACCGAATGGGCTCAACCGCGCGACCATACGCCGGCCCGATCAGGCAGGCAATAGGCACAGTGCTCGGCAGCCGACCTGGGCGGTCACTGGGATCGAGGTCATTCCACACGAGCTGCTCATCGTGTGCAGCGTGATGGCGTCACGGTCTCGCTCCCGTGCTTGGCTTGGCCCACGCCGGACTGCTGGCCTTTGCCGAGGAGCCCAGGGCAAGGCTTGGCGCCTCCGGGCCGCCCAGGCACCCGCCTCACCTGGTAGCGGCCGGTAGCTGTTCCTGGCGGGAGTACGATCCGGCCTGAAAGGGAGGACATGAACGCCTACCACGTCTACCTGAAGGGCGAGCTTGCCAAGCTGCGCCACTACGACGACGCCCCCTGCTTCATCAACCAGTCGGGATGCGCGGACGGCGCCTTCGGGTTGCAGCTGAACGAGGGCTGGCTGGCGCAACGCTTCGCTACGCAGGCGGGGGTGGACAGCTACGTCGGCTCGCTCGACGAGCCCTCGCTGGTCGAGCTGACCGCTCGCTGCAGCCAATGGCGCCAGAACGGCGTCGCGGTCAAGCTGCAGGGGCGCCATGCCGAGTTCCTACCGATCGCCGCGGAGAACGTCCTGGTCTGCCAGGCCGAGCCGTGCCTGTGACCCGACTTCGCCCGCCTCGGCTCGCAGCTGGTGCGCGTCGCCCAAGACGCCGCGGTCCTCGCTGCGGCCGCCTACCGCGACAAGAGCAGCTGTGAGCGCATCGACTTCCGCTGGTGCCTGGCCGAGCCAGTGCCCGGTAGGCCAGGTGTCTACCGGATCTTCGACAGCGTACACCGGGCGATCCAGATGGTCCGCAACGGCGAGACCCATATCCCGCTGTGCGTGGTCAGCTCGTGAGGGCGGCTCTAGCAGTAACAGCCCGGATACGCCGGTATCGCACAGGGTTCGAGACCGGCGGCGCAGAGCCAGACGAACCATCTGGACCGTTCCGTGGTGCCGGCTGGATGGCGGAACTGGTACCAGAGGACCGAGAGTTCAACCATATCGTGGGGGGGATGGAAATCGTGTTGCACGCCCGATCGTGGCCTGCGGCACAACGTGCATTGGATCTCATCAATGGCTGTCGGCAACTGGTCAACGGCAACCCTGACATGTTCGGCGCGGTCCATCCCATCGCCCACAACGACGAGGAACCCGAATGGATGGACGACGCGGAGAGGGCGAGCCTCCCGGAACTGCTGATGTCGCAGTCGTGGCTGCCCACGGCCTGTGCCATCGCTGCGAAGGGGTCGCGTCGCTGCCGGTGGGCGTACGCCATCGCCAAGTACAAGTTCAGCCTGGAGCTCTACAGCGTCCACCACATGGACATGCAGCCGAGCTACCACATCTATCACAGGGTCTCGGCGCACCCTGATGACCACGTTCTCTTCTCCCATGCCATCCTCTCTGCCTTCGGTGCCATCGAGGACCTGGGGCTGAACGTACCGGCTGGTCCAGGCCGGCCGAGCCGGATAGGCGGTGCCTGGAACCCAACTGTTCTGGCCGACTTGCAGGCTCGCTTGCGAGGCCACGGGATCGATCCGGCTGAGGAGCTTCTGTGGACCGTCCGGGGGCCTGTGCGGAGGATCGAGAGGAGTAGGCCTCTACCGCCCGGAACCAGCCCGAGCTGGGCTGGCGGTCCAGTGCGTGACCGGAAGGTGGCTCTGGTGGACGCCATTGCCTACGGCGACTACCTAAGGGACTGGGCAGCCGCCCACGTTGTGAACCCACTAACGAGATCGCTCTCGCCCTACGATGTCGTGAACGTCCAGCACGTGGCCCGCTTTCTCTTGCTAGCGAGCCTCGGCTTCAGGGTCTGGCTACCGAGAAGGCCGTAGCTGACTACCGGCGGCAGGACGGTGCTTCGTCATTGGGCAAGATGCTTGAGGGAGGCGCCGGAGCCTGCTCCTCCATACTCCTAGCTCACAATGCGCTCAGACCAACTCGGACGACTCGGTGAAAGTGGGCTGACGGCGGTCACCGGCTGGCAGGCGCCCGAGAACCTCGCCACCACGCGAACATAGTCTCGCGGAACCCGCCGGCTATCCGGTGCGCCGGCCGTCCACCAGGCTGATCACCTTGCTCTCGTAGAGTTCCCGCCGGAGATCGTCGAGCGGGTGGAGAGTTCCATCGGGACTCCGGTACTCCCAGAACGTCCAGCCGTTCGTCTGCGGAATGTCCCGCCCCGGAAACGGGCCTGCGACCGACTTACGCGCCACGCCGCCCGCCGTTGAGAGCGAGTCGTAGACGACCCCGTCGAACACGATGCGGTCCGCGTCTTCGATCCGGGCAGAGAGTTTGGTCCCGCGGTAACGGTGCTCGATGTCGAACGGCAGGCGCACGAGCCCGGCAGTGATCAGCTGGCCGAGAGTGACTCCACGCCAGGGAGTCCCTTCCCCCATCTTGGCTGGCGCCGGTTCAGATGTCAGAGTTGGCTCACTCGTGGCCGGCCGCGGCTCCTTGGCCGGCACGGCCGGCTGGGTCGGGGCCGTCGAGGCTACCGGGAAGTCAAAGGTGGTCCGGAGGCGACCCAGGCTCGAACGCACCTCGGCATGGCTCAACGCCCCGGCCCGGCCTCGGATCAGGCGCACCAGTCCTGGATCGGGTTCGGGCCCGAATAGCCCCACGAGAGCATCGCGGATCTGGCGATCGACGAAGTCGGACTTCCAGAGGACATCTATCAGGTGATCGGCCATCTGAGCCTTCGCGAGAAGCCGCAGGGTCCCGTCGGGGTGGCTCTCTGGATCGGCGACCCGGACCACGCGGAAGAGCTTCTGTTCGACGGGAACGGTGGCGTGGCTGTTGTAGATGCGCCATTCGTTGCCATCTGTCAGGGCCACCCACTCCACTCCAGCGACTGTGGCGTAGGCGAGGATCTGGCTCGTCCATTTGTGATCGTCTAGATGGACGCCCAGGGCCTTGGCTTCGATGAACAGGCGTGGCTCCCGCAGCAAGAACAGGGCGTAATCGACCGGGTTGTCGCCTGCGAGGCGCTTGTACTCGAGCTTGACGTCCTCGAGGTCCTCGGTATCCCAGCCGAGGGCTCGGAGCACCGGAACGATCAGCGCGGCCTTGGTGTCCTGTTCGCCGATACCCTGGCGCTGGTACTTGCCGATCCGATCACGCACTGTGGCCAGGGCAATGTCGAGATCCGCCATGTTCCGCCCTCTCCTCGCGATCGACAGGCAGTCATCGTAGCCCTGTTGGGATAATCCCAACCTCGAATTAGCGTGGCCGCCACGATGGCGTGGCAGCAGCTGTGACCCGGTCCGTCTTCAGTCCGGCCTATGTGCGGCTGCGCGACTGGCTGGTCGCCGGCCGGCAAGCCCAGAACCTGACCCAGGTCCAGCTCGCTGCGCGGCTCGGGCGGCCTCAATCGTTCGTCTCCAAGTACGAACGCGGAGACCGGCGGCTCGACTTCGTCGAGGTCTTCGAGATCGCCGAGGTTCTGCGGATCGATATCTGCGATCTCGTCACGGATCTGCGGCGCTCACGGAGTTAGCCGGCGGGGCCCATGAAGCCTGCCCAGTGAGGCGACAAGATGCGTGCGTCGTGTATGCCGGCGGCACTCGACACGCGGGGTTGACGCCTAAGAGCCCGTGAGGGTCGCCGGCGGTCAGCTCGTGGAAGTCGCAGCCTCCCGGCGCACCCGTGCTCCGGCGAGAGCCCAGTAGACGAGGCCTCCGACGACGACCCCGAGCAGCCAGCTAAAGTCGCTGCCCTCCAAGCCAGCGACAGCGTTCGAGAGGGGCCCGACAAAGGACGGCACCGCGAACGCGGCGTTGATCCACGCCAGGGACGCGATCATGCCGAAACCCTGGGCGATCAGCGCCGGCCAGTGGATCCCGCCATGTCTCCAGTAGAGCCCACCCCGCGGGGCCGCAAGTGACGCGGGATCGTACCGCCCGCGACGGAGCCAGTAGTCGACGATGAGGATGCCGAACCAGGGGCCGAGCCACACGACGATGTAGAGGAAGAACCCGGTGAGGTCGTGGTAGAAGTCGCCCTGGAAGAGCACCAGACCAGTCACGATGGCCACGATCACGGTGTCGATGACGACCGCACCCCAGCGCTTGACGGGTACCCCGAGCGCCTGGAGGGTGACCCCGGACGAATACAGATCGATCGTGTTGATGGCAAATAGCTGCACGATCGCGAGGAGCAGGAATGGCAGCACGAACCAGTCGGGAAACGCCTGAGGAATGCCCAGTCCCTGGATGTCGAGCGTCTTGGTGGTGACGGTGGCCGCGAGGGCGCCGAGGATCTCTAGGAGGACCGACGGGATGCCGGGGCCCAGGGTCGCCGCCCAGAAGGTCTGCCACTTCGGTGTGTTCGCCGGCAGATAGCGCGAGTAGTCGTTGCCGTTCTCAGTCCAGCCGAGACCACCGACCGAGATGATGACCACGAGCGCCGTGGTCCAATCGCCCCAGGACGCCGTGGCATCGAACGAGAGACCATGCAGTCCCTGAATGACCAGGACGGCCAGCACGGCGAACAGGACGATGAAGACGTAGGAGAGGTAGCGCAGCACCTTGGTGAGGGTGGCGTGCCCGAACAAGGGCACGACCAGCTGCACCGCCGCCGCGAGGATGACCACCGCGAGCTTGCCCGTGTCCGGCAGGGCAGCGCCATAGCGGGAGAACAGGAAGAGCACGGTGGCCACCACGAGGAAGACGCCCTCGACCTCGAAGCCCACCTGGGTGATCCAGTTGAAGAGGGCCACGACCCGGTTCCCGTTGCGCCCGAACGGCGCTCGACTCACCACGAAGGCGGTCGTGCCCACCGCGGGACCCTGCAGGCTCGCGAGACCCAGAAAGGCGTAGAAGAGGTTCCCCACGACGATGGCCAGCAGGCACTGTCCAAAGGACAGGCCGAAGCTCGAGATGAGAAAGCCGTAGAAGAAGAACTCCACGTTGAAGACCGCGCCGGCCCAGAGCCAGAACAGTCCGGCCGGCGTCATCTTCCGTTCGGCGTCGGGGATCAGGTCGATGCCCCGTTGCTCGACCTTGAAGGCGGCGTACTCCTCGGCCCCTGTCTCCTCCACGGCAGGGGCACCCTCGTCGATCGAGTTGCTGGCCATTGGCTTCGCCTCAGCTGTCGGTAAGACCCGTCGCCAACGATCGCCGGCCATACCCGCGTTGTGCCCACAGGGAAGCCAACCTGCTTATCCCACCGTGGCAGTCATTCGGGTTGGCCATCCCGCCAATCTCGCGGCCCATCGGGTCCTCCGCCGCGCCTCCCGAGCAGGACCGCGCGAGTGTACAAGACGGGCGTGCTCGCGTTGCGGCTCTTCGACATGCTCACTGCCGTGGGCACGTACCTCAGACTCCTATAGACTCTGTGACAAGGCGGCCGCTTCCTTGAGACGGGCGTGGTCGCCGCTTCGGAGCCCCCGCCACCCTCCCCCCTCTGATGGCGGGGGCTCTCTCTTGTCCCAAGACTCCAGTTGACGTGGGCGGTCGCTCGATCGGATGGCCTCACCAGAAGCCACGATCCGCGTATAGCGTGTGAATCTGGGCCGCTGTGTGGCGCCGCGCCTTTGGCTGCTATGGACCGGTACCGATGGCCCTCAGGTGAATGGGACCCACTGCAGCAGGATCGAAGCCTGCGGGGTGTCACTCTGGATCGCCCAGAGCTTGACGAAGCCATTGGCGGTGACTGTGGGAGGCGGATCCAGGCTGTACAACTGCGGGCTCCCGCCGACCTTCGGCGGAAGGGCGATCCTGGTGAAACCGGAGCCATCGATCGGATAGCGCAACAGCGCCGGCTGCGTGCCGCCATTGGTTGTCGCCACCTGGGCCTCGACATAGACCGACGACGAGTCGCCGGCCACCACCGTTCCCCTGACCTGGATCGTATGGTCGGGGCTGCCCGCCGTCGTGAAGTACTCAGCCAGCTTGCCAGTGCCGTTCTGGACCCAAAGCCCGGCGCCGGATGCCACGGCGACGTTTGTGAACTTGCCGAGCGAGACGAACGCGGCCGAGCCGTCCGTCAGAACGTAGTAAGCGCCGGTGTTCGTGTCCTCGTAGAAGACGGCGCCCTGAGAGTCGATGAGATAACCGCCTGCGGAAGGCATCGCCACGGTCGTGCCCGGCTTGTTGGTCGACGGGTCGAGGCGTACCGCGACCGCGCCCTTCTTGGTCGCCGGGTGGTAGTTGGTCGTGTTCTCGAACCAGATGGCGCTGCCGTCGCTCGCGATCAGAGGCCCGGTGACGCCGGCGCAGGGTAGCGGGATCGTCGCCTGTTCGGTCAGCGTCGTTGCATCGACGCGGGTCACGCTGCAGCTGCCGAGCATCGTGTCCCTCAGGCCCGGGAGCCACAGCGATCCGGCGGCGTAGTGGACTTCCGTCAGGGCGGGGACCGCCACCTGCTGGATCACCTTTCCGGCCTTCGGATCGAACGAGATCAAGCTGTACGAGCTCTTTGCCGTCTGGACCGAGAGATAAACGGTGTCGTCGGGGCCGACCGCATACCCGCCGATCGCGGTGCCCTTCGTCACTGTGACGGCGCCACTGATGACGGTGGGCAGCGGGGAGCCGGGCGTGGCCGAAACGGGTGGGAAGCTCACCGGGGCGATCGACTGCGGCGTGGAGATGATGCCGCTGTCGTAGAACGACTGCACGGCCTGATAGCCGGTCGCGAACCCGATCTGACCGGTAACCCCCACGTCGAAGACGCAGTCGTCGTGTAGCGTCGAATCCGTGATGGTCGAGCAGGCCGAGTTGCCGATTGCTGTCTGAGCGGTCGACAGGTCAGGCAGGGTCACGACCTTGCCCGCGACGGGATACGGCTTGATGGTGTAGGAAGCGGTGGACTTGCCGCTTTCGTAATCGAAGAGCGTGGTGGCGTCGGTCACACGCCAGGCGTCGGCGAACTGGCCGTACAGGATCGAATCGCGCTGGGCGACGCTGGTGGCGACCGGCAGCTGTGACCCATCGGGCAGAGCGGGCACGCCCATACCGCCCGGAACTATCGGCCCGAGCAGGCCGGAGCCGCTCGCCGCGAGTGAGGCCGAAGGCCTGATCTGGGCGAAGATCCCGTACCCTTCCGATTGCGTCCACATCGTCGTGCCGTCGGGGAAGACGACCTCGAAGCCGTTCTTGAACGTCGAGATGCTCGCGCCCCCGCCCAGATTCATCGGACCCCCGCTGAGGTCGACGACCTGACCGTCCACGTGGGCTTGAAGGGCGTCACCCACCTGGTACACCCCGAGGCGGTGGCTGCCCACCTTGGCGGCGATGGCCGTGTTGATCGCCCAGCCCGTCTGGATGACCGATGCGTAGGGCTCCTGGCGCGCCTGGACATCGACGCTTCCGTCGGCGGAGCGGAGCAGGGTGAACTCGCCCGCGGCCTGGAAGTCGTAGATGTAACTGTTCACCGTTCGCATGTGCGGGTCGCCGTTGGAGCTGCTGCAGGTGGGTCTACACGGACCCTGGCCGCTCGTCGGGGGGGGCGTGGGCTGTCCGCACAGCTCGGCTAGGGTCTGCGAGATGATGCTGTACGTCGATCCGGCCTCGGGTGCATTGAAGGCGGCAACGAACGGGATGTTCATCTGATCGGAGGCCATGTCCTCGCCGGCGAGTTTCGTTCCCTTGGGGCAGACACAGCTGGCGACGACGCAGAATCTGTGGTCGATGAAGGCGATGAGGCTGTGGCCGGAGTCGTCGTGAACGCTCGCGAGTCCATCTGTGGAAACCGTTACGACTTCG
>JBEKCH010000088.1:0-10575 GCA_050014975.1 Candidatus Limnocylindrales bacterium | reverse complement strand
TAGAACAGGCGTTCGATGGATCGTTTCGACAAGTTCACGGACCGGGCCCGCAAGGTCCTGACTCTCGCTCAGGACGAGGCGCAGCGGTTCAACCACAACTACATCGGCACGGAGCACCTGTTGCTCGGACTCGTCCGGGAGGGCGACGGCGTGGCGGCCCGCGTGCTCGAGAACCTGAACGTCGAGCTGCCCAAGGTCCGGACCGCGGTCGAGTTCATCATCGGCCGGGGCGATCGGCCGGTCGTGGGCGAGGTGGGGTTGACCCCGCGGGCCAAGCGCGTCATCGAGCTCGCCATCGACGAGGCCCGCCGCCTGGGCCACAACTACATCGGCACCGAGCATCTGCTGCTGGGTCTCGTCCGCGAGGGCGAGGGCATCGCGGCGGGCGTGCTCGAGTCGCTCGGAGTGAGCCTGGACAAGGTCCGCCACGAGGTCATCCGCGTCCTGTCGCAGTCGTCGTCGGCTGGCCCCGCCCAGGAGACGAAGCGTGCCAGCAAGACCCCGACGGTCGACCAGCTCGGCATCAACCTCACCGAGGCCGCCCGGCTGGGCAAGCTCGATCCGGTCATCGGCCGGGAAAAGGAGATCGAGCGCGTCATCCAGATCCTGAGCCGCCGCACCAAGAACAACCCCGCCCTCATCGGCGAGCCGGGAGTCGGAAAGACGGCGATCGCGGAGGGCCTGGCCCACCGCATCGTCAGCGGCGACGTCCCCGAGACGCTCGCCAACAAGCGGGTCCTTACGCTGGACATCGGCTCGCTCGTGGCCGGCACCAAGTACCGCGGCGAGTTCGAGGAGCGCCTCAAGAAGATCATCGAGGAGCTGCGCAGCACCAACGACGCCGTTCTCTTCATCGACGAGCTGCACACCCTGGTGGGCGCGGGCGCGGCCGAAGGCGCCATCGACGCCGCCAACATCCTCAAGCCGCCGCTCAGCCGCGGCGAGCTGCAATGCATCGGCGCCACCACGCTGGACGAGTACCGCAAGTACATCGAGCGCGACGCCGCCCTGGAACGCCGCTTCCAGCCCGTCATGGTCGAGGAACCCACGCTCGAGCAGACCATCGCCATCCTGATGGGGATTCGCGAGAGGTACGAGCAGCACCACAAGGTCCAGATCACGGACTCCGCCGTGAAGGCCGCCGCGGACCTTTCCATCCGCTACATCACGGATCGCCACCTGCCGGACAAGGCGATCGACCTGATCGACGAGGCGGCCAGCCGGGTCCGGCTCCGCTACGCGTCGGCGCCGCCGGCTCTGCGCGAGGCCCAGAAGGAGCTCGACCGCATCACGCGCGAGAAGGACAGCGCCATCAACTCTCAGGAATACGAAGAAGCGGCGACCCTCCGCGAGTCGGAGGCCGTGGCCCACCAGAAGGTCGACAGCCTTCGCGCCGACTGGCAGGCGTCCATCGCCAACGAGCAGCCCCAGGTGGACGATGAAGAGATCGCCCAGGTCGTTGCGATGTGGACCGGCATCCCCGTCACCCGCATCGCCGAGGAGGAGTCGACCCGCCTGCTCCACATGGAGGACGACATCCACAAGCGGGTCATCGGCCAGCAGGAGGCGATCGAGATCGTCTCCAAGGCGGTCCGGCGCGCCCGTGCGGGTCTGAAGGATCCCAAGCGGCCGATCGGGTCGTTCGTCTTCCTCGGGCCCACCGGCGTCGGCAAGACCGAGCTGGCGAAGGCCCTGGCCGAGTTCATGTTCGGCTCTGAGGACGCGCTCATCAAGATCGACATGAGCGAATTCATGGAGCGCCACAACGTCAGCCGCCTGGTCGGCGCACCTCCCGGATACGTCGGCTTCGACGAGGGCGGCCAGCTGACCGAGGCGGTCCGGCGCAAGAGCTACGCGGTCATCCTGCTCGACGAGATCGAGAAGGCCCACCCCGAGGTCTTCAACATCCTGCTCCAGATCCTCGAGGACGGGCACCTCAGCGACGCTAAGGGCCGTCGGGTGGACTTCCGCAACACCATCATCATCATGACCTCCAACCTGGGTGCGAGGCAGCTCCAGACGAACTCGTCGCTGGGCTTCCGGGTTCAGGGCGAGACCGAGGAAGAGCGCCAGGCGGCCAGCTACGAGCTGATGCGCGAAAAGGTCCAGAACGAGCTCAAGCAGACCTTCAGGCCCGAGTTCCTGAACCGCATCGACGCCACGGTCGTCTTCCGTTCCCTCACCGTGGAGGAGATCCGCCAGATCCAGGGCATGGCCCTGGAGGTCACCCAGGCGGCCAAGGATCACATCATCAAGATCGGCTACGACGTGGCCTATGGCGCCAGGCCGCTGCGCCGGGTCATCCAGAACATGGTCGAGGACGTGCTCGCCGAGCAGCTCCTGCTGGGCAAGTACAAGACGGGCATGACCGTCGTGGTGGACAAGGGCTCCGAGGCGGGCCTGGACATCCGGGTTGCCGAAGAGAAGCTACCCGTCGAAGCCGCACCCTAGGCGAGGTCGAGGGGGTGGCCCGTCAGCAAAGCCGGTATGTCTGCCAGGCCTGCGGCGCTGCCCATCTCCGCTGGGAAGGCCAGTGCCGGACCTGCGGCGCCTGGAACACACTCGTCGAAACGCTTGTCCGCGAGCCCGATCAGAGGCGGCGCGCGTCGGCCGGCGCGGGCGTCGGTGGGCCGACCGGTATGGGGCCCGGGGGCACGGCCGCGGTGCCGCAATCGCTGAGCGCCCTGCGCGAGGCCGAGCCGGTGCGCATCCCCTCCGGCATCTCGGAGCTGGACAGGGTCCTGGGCGGAGGCGTGGTCCCGGGTTCGGTAGTGCTGCTGGGCGGCGAGCCGGGGATCGGCAAGTCCACCTTGCTGCTGCAGGCGGCGGCGGGGCTGGCGGAGACCGCCGGCGAGATTCTCTACGCCACCGGCGAGGAGTCGGCGGGCCAGGTGCGCCTGCGAGCCGGCAGGCTGGGGCTCCTGGATGGCACGGCCGGCGAGCGGATCCGGGTAGTGGCGGAGAACGAGGTGGGGCGCATCGCGGAGCTGGCGCGGGCCAGCAAGCCGGGCGTTCTCGTCGTGGACTCGATCCAGGCCGTGACGGTGGATGAGCTCGAAGGCCCTGCCGGGTCGGTGGGCCAGGTTCGCGAGTGCACGCTGCGGCTGATGGAGCTTGCCAAGCAGGACGGGGTCGCCGTGATCGTCGTCGGCCACGTCACCAAGGACGGGACGCTCGCCGGTCCCAAGACCCTGGAGCACCTGGTTGACGCCGTGCTGAGCCTGGAGGGAGAGCGCACCGCCACGCTGCGGCTGTTGCGGGCGACGAAGAACCGCTTTGGCTCTACCGATGAGGTCGGGGTCTTCGAGATGGCGGAGCGGGGCCTGACCGAGGTCGCCGACCCGGGCCGGGCCTTTCTGGCGGCCGCGGACGAGCACGCGCCGGGCAGTGTCGTTGGGGCCACGCTGGAGGGGACGCGGCCGCTCCTCGTCGAGGTCCAGGGACTCGTGGCGCCGGGCAGCTACGGCAACCCGCGGCGGACTGCCTCCGGCATCGACACCAACCGGCTGGCGCTCCTGGTCGCGGTGCTGGGGCGGCGCGCCGGAGTGGGGCTGGGCAGTCACGACGTGTACGCCAACCTGGCCGGCGGCCTGGACCTGGCCGATCCGGGCCTGGACCTGCCTCTTGCTCTGGCCCTCGCATCGTCGCTGCGAGACAGGCCGGTACCTCGGGATCTGATCGCGATCGGCGAGGTGGGGCTGCTCGGCGAGATTCGGCCTGTGCCCGGCCTGGAGCGACGTCTGCGCGAGGCGGGTCGCCTGGGCTTCCGGACGGCGATCGTGCCGAAGTCGCGTCGGGGAGACACTCCCGCCGTGAACGGCATGGAGGTCGTGGCGGTGTCGAACCTGCGCGACGCGATCGGTCACGCCCTGGCTACCGCGCGGAGGGCCGGGGCAGAAGCCGGCGGGGAGCCCGGGCCGGAGTAGGCACGATCCGGCCGCCTGGGACTCCGCGAGTCGCGAAAATCGGTGCTGCCCATGGCGGCGGAGCGGGCTCGATGCTAGGCTGACTGCACCGGAGCGCCATTCATCGTTCTTATCCATCATCCCGGCCTCTCGGTAGCCCTCGAGGCGAGCAAGTGATCCGGATCATTCGGTTGCTGGGGGCAGCCCTCGGCGCGCTCGTCGGTCTGACCTTCGTGCTGACCGAGCAGAATCTCTTCCAGGCAACCGCCTCGCCGACCCTGATCATCCTGATCTGGGTGGTGGCCTGGGTCTTCGTCGGGTACCTGCTGCTCCCATACCTGACCGTCGTTCCCACCGGCCAGCTGATACGCGGCGTCCAGGCGCTGTCCACCGCGGAGTTCGTGGCCGCGGTCGTGGGGCTCCTGCTCGGGCTCCTGATCGCCCTCCTGCTTGGCCTGCCCCTTCAAGCCCTGCCCGACCCGTACGGTCGCTACCTGCCGATAGGCGTGTCGATCTGTTTCGGCCTGGGGATGGTGGGTCTCACCGTGGCCAAGCGGGAGGATCTGATCGCCGCGGCCCAGGCAGCCGGGATCATGCGCCGGAACGAGCCGGCGCCTGGTCCCTCCCAGAGTGGCCAGACCGAGGTCGTCGTCGACACGAGCGCCATCATCGACGGCCGTATCGCCGACATAGTCGACTCGGGATTTCTCTACCACAAGCTCGTGATCCCGCACTTCGTGCTGGACGAACTGCAGCGGATCGCCGACAGCTCGGACCCGCAGCGGCGGGGCAGGGGACGGCGCGGCCTCGAGATCCTGGCCCGGCTGCAGAAGGAGGGCCCCACTCCGGTGGAGATCGTGACCGACGATCCGGCGGAGGCGACCGACGTCGACGGCAAGCTGGTCGCGATGGCGTTGGCCCGGGGCGCGGCCATCCTGACCAACGACTTCAACCTGAACCGGGTCGCGGACCTGCAGTCGATCAGGGTCCTCAACATCAACTCGCTTGCCAACGCGCTAAAGCCTGCGCTCCTGCCCGGCGATGCGCTCAAGATCAAGATCATCACCGAGGGCAAGGAGCAGGGCCAGGGCGTCGGCTATCTGGACGACGGCACGATGGTCGTGATCGAGGGTGGCGCCCGCCACGTTGATGAGGAGCTCGATGTCGTGGTCACGCGCGTTCTTCAGACCGTGATGGGCCGGATGGTCTTCGGCCAGCTGCACCCGGAGTGAGCGCACCGCGAGGGCGGCCGCCCGAGGCTCCGGACTTGTTCGAGGCGGTCGTGGTCGCGGCCGGGGCCAGCCGCCGGATGGGCGGTCGGGACAAGCTCGAGGCCGAGCTGCGGGGGCGCTCGGTGCTGCGCTGGTCTATCGAGGCGCTGGTCGCGGCCGGCGTCGAGCGCATCGCCGTCGTCGCCTCCCCGTCGCGAATTGCGGCGATAGCGGCAGCCGCGTGGCTGCCCGACGCGGTGGTTGCGGTGGTCGCCGGAGGAGAGCGACGCCAGGAGTCCGTTGCGGCGGGCATCGCGGCGCTTGTCGAGCGGGACGCAACTGTGGCCGAAGAGCCGATCGGGCGGGCCGCCCCGCGCCCCGACCCGGTGATCCTCGTGCACGACGCGGCTCGCCCGCTGGCCAGCCCCGCGCTCATTCGAGCGGTGGCGGAGGCCGCCGCCCACCACGGGGCGGCGATCCCGGTGCTGCCGGTGACCGAGACGCTCAAGCGCCTGGACGGTGAACACGTCGGTGCCACGGTGGATAGAACGGACGTGGTTGCGGCGCAGACCCCGCAGGGCGTGAGGCGCAGCCTCCTGGAGCGGGCCTACGCCGCCTACCCTCCCGATGGCCCCGAAACATGGACGGATGAGGCCTCGCTCCTGGAGGCCTGTAGAATCGCCGTCCACGCGATCAGCGGGGAGGCGACCAATCTCAAGGTGACCGTGCCTGTCGATCTCGAAAGCGTCCAGGCGATGCTCGACCATGGCCTCGTGCCCGGCTATGAGGCCGTGCCCGGCAGTGCTCGCGTGCCCGCGGCGCCAGCTGCCGGACGGGTCGGGTTCGGCACGGACAGTCACCCGTTCGGCCCGGGCACGCCCCTCCTGCTGGGCGGTCTCCAGATCGATGGCGCGCCCCGGCTGGCCGGCCATTCGGACGGGGACGTCGCTCTGCATGCCGCCGCCGACGCGCTGCTGGGAGCCGCGGGGCTGGGCGATCTCGGCCGCCTTTTCCCGGCCGACTCGCGTACGCCCCCGGGCATCGAGAGCCGCGTGCTGCTCGCCACGGTTGCGGACAGGGTTCGGGCCGCGGGCTGGCGTCCGGTGAACCTGGATCTGACGATCGTCGCCGCCCGGCCGCGCCTGGCGGGTCGGCTGCCGGAGATGGCCCGGACGATCGCGGCGATCCTTGGGCTCGAAGCCGGAGCGGTCAACGTCAAAGCCTCCACCGGAAACCTGGATGGCTCCGAAGGCGCCGGAAGATCCGTATCCGCCAGCGCCATCGTCTGGCTGGCGCCCCTCCAGGCCGAAGCGGGGAAGGGCGAGGCATGACGATACGGCTCCACGATACGATGGCCGCCGCCGCCCGCGAGCTGGTCCCGCTCGAGCCCGGCCACGTCCGCATCTACAGTTGCGGTCCGACCGTCTACGGCCCCGCCCATGTCGGCAACTTCCGTTCGTTCCTCTTCGCGGACCTGCTCGTCCGCTACCTGCGCTACCGTGGCCTGAAGGTGACATGGGTGATGAACATCACCGATGTCGACGACAAGATCATCAAGGGCGCGCTGGCGGAGGGCGTCTCGATCGGCGAGCTCTCCGAGCGCTATCGCGAGGGATTCCTGGCCGACGCCGGGACGCTCGGCATGACGGTGCCGGACGTGATGCCGCGCGCGACCGAGCACATCCCCCAGATGGTGGCGCTGATCCAGAAGCTGATCGACCGCGGGTACGCCTACCGAACCGAGGACGGCTCGATCTTCTTCCGGATCTCCTCCTGGCCTCAGTACGGCAGGCTGGCCCGCCTGGACCCGGAAGGAATGCGCGTCGGCGAACGCGTGGAAGCCGACGAGTACGGCAAGGACGACGTTCGGGACTTCGCGCTCTGGAAGGGACCGAAGACGGGCGAACCGAGCTGGGATACCGCGCTCGGACCAGGCCGGCCGGGCTGGCACATCGAATGCTCGGCCATGAGCATGACCTACCTGGGGCCGTCGTTCGACATCCACAGCGGCGGGGTCGACCTGATATTCCCGCACCACCAGGACGAGATCGCCCAGAGTGAGGCCGCCACCGGCCAGCCGTTCGTGGCCTGCTGGCTGCATTGCGCGCATCTGCAGATGGGCGGCCAGAAGATGGCCAAGTCGACGGGCAACATCTCGGGCGTGGCCGACGTTCTGGGCCGCGGGACGACGCCGCGCGCCCTGCGCCTGGCACTGATCTCCGCCCACTATCGGATGGCTCTCTCATTCGGGGACGAATCGCTGCAAGCGGCCAGCTCGGCGATCGATCGGCTGGACGCGCTCTTCGCGGCCCTGGCTGCCTATCGCGGAGATTGCCCCGACGACGCCACTTTGCCGGCTCTGCTGGACGAGACGCGGGCCACGTTCGAGGCCGCGCTCGACGACGACCTCAACATCTCACCGGCGCTCGCCGCGCTGTTCGAACTGGTTCGCGAGCTGAACCGGCGGATCGACGCGCGGTCGCTTTCGACGGCGGATGCCGGCCGGGCGACCGAATTCATCCGGGACCTGGATCGGGTCCTGGGCATCGCGCCTCCGGCCGAGGAGGCCCTGGAGCCCGAGCTGGTGAAACTCCTGGGCGATCGGGCCGCCGCCCGAGCCAATCGGGACTGGTCGGCCTCCGACCGCCTCAGGACGATTCTGGCCGAGCGGGGCATCCTGGTCGAAGATACGCGCGACGGCCAGCGCTGGCGGCGCGCGGAATAGCGACGCGCCCAGATGCGGGGCGCGGCTGGAGAACGGATCGAGACTTGCCTGACCATCGACACAAGCCTGGGGATGAGCACGCCGGGGGCGCGAAGCGCGGCGGCAAGAAGCCGCGCCCGCAAGGGCAGCGCGGCTCGGGTCCGCGGCCCGGAGACCGCCGCCCGGACGGCGGCAGGCCGGAGGGGCCGGGCTTCGCGCCGGGCTTCGAGGGGCGCAGATCCTTCGGCCCACGGGAGGGAGGCCCCGGAGCGGGCAGACCGTGGCCGGAAGGATCCGGCTTCGACAGGCCGCATCCGGCCGGCCCCCGACCAGGTGGCCCGCGAGGTAGTTCCCGGCCGGGCGGCCCGCGACCAGGTGGCCCGGAGGGGCGCCCGATCGATCGCGACTACGAAGCCCGGCCCGGAGCCCCCAGGCGCGAGTGGCAGCCCGACGCCGCTTGGACGCCTCGTGCGCCGCGGCCCTTCGGTCACTTCGGCCCTCGCCCCCACTTCGGTGGTCCGCGCCCGGCAGGGCCGCCCCCGGGAGTCCCTCGCCCCGAATTCGACGGCCCGCGACCCCACTTCGGCGCCCCGCGCCCGGACAGGTCGGGGCGCGACTTCGAAGGCTCCCGCCCCGCATTCGGCGGCCCGCGCCCGGGAACTTCCGGTCCCCGACCGGAGCGCAGCGGATTCGGCTTCGGGGAGCGCCACCCCGGTGCCGAACCCCGTCGCCCAGCCGGCCCGCCGCGTGACCGCGACTCGGATGAGCTTCCGCCCCAGGCAGCCGGCCTCGAGGCGGGCGAGTTCGCCGAACCGGGGGCGCCCCCCGAGCCGGCCGCCGCACGCTTGCCTCGCCCGCCGCACCCGGACTACCGCACCCGTTCAGGCGGCTACCCTGGCCGCCGCCCGTTCCCGCCGGGGCCGGCCTCGCCGCCCGGCCGGTTCCGGCCGCCCGCCTCGGTGCCCCCCGCCGACCTCCTCGGCGACGAAGAGGAGCTGATCGCCGGGCGTCATCCCGTCGAGGAGGCGTTCATTGCCCACCGCAAGGCCATTCGCCTGCTCGTCGTCCCACAACGCCGCCAGGCTCTCGAGAAGCTCGTCCTGCACGCCACGAACCTGCGCATTCCCATCGTTGAGGTCGAGGGTGGGACCCTCACGTCGCTGGCCGGTTTCGACGGCCACCAGGGCATCGCGCTCGTCACCGACCGCCGGCAGTGGGCCGCGCTGGACGACATTCTGGCCCGCGCGATCGAGCGCCAGGAGCCGCCGTTCGTGCTGGTCCTGGATTCGCTCGAGGATCCCCAGAACTTTGGTTCGCTGCTTCGGACGGCCGAGGCGTCGGGCGTGCACGGGGTCATCTTCCCGACGCGTCGCCAGGCGCCGCTGTCCGCCGCCGCGATCAAGGCTTCCGCCGGTGCCGTGGAGCATCTGCTGCTCGTGCCCGTCGAGGACCTGGCCGAGGCCCTGGCCGACCTCCACGTCCGGGGCCTGCGGATCGTCGGCTCGGACGCCGAAGCGCCGCTGACCGCCCGTCAGGCCGACCTTCGCGGGCCGCTGACGATCGTCGTCGGCAGCGAGGGCCAGGGGCTCGGACCGGCCGTCCGACGCCGTTGCGACTCGGTTGTCCGGATCCCGATGCGCGGGCGAGTTGGCTCGCTCAATGCGTCAGTCGCCGGGTCTATCCTCCTGTACGAGGCATCGAGCCAGCGCGGCGGCGAACGCCCGTTGATAGGTGAGGAGCCGGCGCTCGGGCTCGAGGCTGCGCCCGCGACGCCCCCCGGGCTCGAGCCCGAGGCTGCGCCTGCGGTTGAACCCGAAGCCGAAGCGAAGCCTCGCCGCCGAGCCCGTGCCCGGGCTGCGCATGGCGAACCGGCGAGCGCCGCGGACGCCGAACCGGCGAGCGCCGCGGACGCCGAACCGGCGAGCGCCGCGGGCCTCGCATTCCCGGAGGCCGAGTTGCTGCCTGGCGGGCCGAGTGTGGAGCCACGCGAAGCCGGCACCGAGGAATAGGGCTGCGACCTGTGCGCCACGGGGTCTTGCGTCGCCATCGGCTCGTCGGCGCTCTTGGGCCGCATCGCGGCCGGCCTCCCGCCGCCTCCCGGGCGCCCTCCGGAAGCCCTTCGGCAGCCTGCCTGTCGCCCTCGGCCGGCGCCTGCCTGCCGCACCCGAAGCGGCGCCGGGTCGCGCTTGACCGGCGAGGGGCCAGCCCATATCATTCCCGGGCGCCCAGGGGTCTTAGCGTTAGCGTGCCCTTGCGCCTGCCGACGTAGCTCAATTGGCAGAGCAGCGGTTTTGTAAACCGCCGGTTCCGGGTTCGAGTCCCGTCGTCGGCTCCAACTGAAAACGGTCAGCCGGAGGATGTGGACCCCCACCACGCCGGCTGGCAGGCCTCGTGGGTAGGTTGAGCAGGTGGTGAGCTCAGCTGACTGTAAATCAGCCGCCTCAGGCTGTAGAGGTTCGATTCCTCTCCTGCCCACCATCCGCGGGAGAACCTGTCCACCATCGGTCTCGGGCCCACATAGCTCAGCTGGCAGAGCGCGTCCTTGGTAAGGACGAGGTCATCGGTTCAAGTCCGATTGTGGGCTCCACCCCCGTAGCGGCGTAGGCCGCGCCAGATGGAGTAGAACGCGCACGTGGCGAAGAAGAAGTTCGAGCGGACCAAGCCGCACGTAAACATCGGCACGATCGGCCACATCGACCACGGCAAGACGACGTTGACCGCGGCCATCACCAAGTACCTCGCTCTAAAGGGTGAG
>JBEKCH010000087.1:0-8551 GCA_050014975.1 Candidatus Limnocylindrales bacterium | reverse complement strand
GGTGTTTGCCCTGGCCGGAATGCTCGCCGGCGTGGCGGGGGTGTTGTGGGGGATCGAATTCGGGCAGCTCTACGCGTCGTCGGCGAGTGGCGAGACGCTGGCAGTCATCGCCGCGGTCGTCGTCGGCGGGGTATCGATCGCAGGCGGGTCGGGGACTGTCGTGGGCGCAGCCATCGGCGCCCTCTTCCTGGGTTTGATCAACAACGCGCTTACAGTGCTGAACCTTCCGCAGGAGTGGCTCCAGGTGATCTACGGAGCCGTGATCCTGTTCGCCGTGGCCACGGATGCGCTCGTCCAGGTGCGGGCACGACGCGCCAAGGCCCGGAGCAGACTGCGATGACGCAGGACCCCCGCGCCGCGAGCCCGCAGCCGGATCCGTCACCGGCGTCGACCGACGTGTCGATCGCTGCCGGTGGCCGTTCGGGCCGCGCTATGAGCCGGTTACTCGGGCCTTTGTCCGGAGCGGCCCGCCTGGAAGTATTCCTCCTCGTCATCCTGGCCGTCCTGATCTGGTGGGGCGCCCAGCTGTCGCGCTTCTTCCTGACCGGACCGAACTTCGGGTTCTCGACGCAGGCCGTCATGGAGATCTCGATCATGGCCCTGGCCATGACCCCGATCATCATCACTGGCGAAATCGATCTCTCGGTCGAGTCGATGGTCGGCCTGTCGAGCTGCGTCCTGGGGTGGCTGTGGGCTTCGGGCGTTCCGCTTGAGGCTTGTATACCGATCGTGCTCATGGTCGGCGTCGCGGGAGGCCTCTTCAACGGCTTGATCGTGACCCAATGGGGCCTGCCATCGCTCGTCGTGACCCTGGCGACGTACGCTCTGTTCCGCGGGCTCGGCCATGTGGTACTGGGCTCGACCGTTGTCAGCAACTTCCCGTCCGATTTCACTTCCTTCGGCTACGGCTACGTGCCGGGCACGTTCATCCCGTGGACGCTTCTCGTGTTCCTGCTTCTGGCCCTGGTCGCCGTCGCCATCGTCCACGGGACCTGGATCGGACGCCAGGTGTTCGCCGTCGGCAAGAACAAGGATGCGGCACGCTATTCCGGCGTTCGCGTCGGGGCTCTCAAGACGGCCTTGTTCGCCGTCTCGGGTCTGGTGGCCGCCTTTGCCGGCATCATCCTCACTTCGCGAACCTCGACCGCCAGCCCCGACAACGGCCTGAACATGACGCTGGCGGTTGTTACGATCGTGGTGCTCGGCGGCGTAGACATCAATGGCGGCAGGGGCACCGTCCCCGGCGTGATCCTCGCCGTCTTCATTCTTGGGACGCTCAAGAGCGCCTTGACACAGGCTGGTATCTCGACCGACTACCAGAACGTGGCCATCGGGCTGCTCCTGATCATCTCGGTCATCACCCCCCAACTTGCTCACCAGTCCCGGGTATTGGTCGATCGCGTTCATCTCGGTCGACAGCGGCCGGCTCGCGACCCCGTGCCTGGCGAGGTACACCAGTAACACTCGAAGGGAGGAACAGCCCGGTACTTCACAACATCCGAAGGGAGGCATAACTCGGTAGCCCACAACGCTCCAAGGAAGAGTCGATCGATAGTCGACAACGCTCGAAGGAGGAGTCGTTCAATGTTCCATCGCATTCCGCGGGCGGCCGCTGGCGTGGCCCTAGTAGTGATACTGGCAGGCTGTAGCTCGTCTGCCACTTCCAGCCCGGCCCCCGCCACTTCTGCCCCCGCAGCCGGCTTCACGGGCAGCATCGTCATGATCCCGAAGCAGATCAACAACCCGTACTTCAACGTCGCCTTCACGGGCGCCCAGAACGCGGCGAAGGTCTACGGCGGCACCCTGACCCAGGTCGGCCCAAGCGCCGCTGACGCGACGCAACAGATCCCGTTCATCCAGACGGCAACCACCCAGGGCGCGAAGGCGATCATCGTCTCCGCGGACGATGCAAACGCGATCGCCCCGGCCCTGAAGTCCGCCATGGCCGCCGGCATCAAGGTCGTCGGCTATGACTCGAGTCCGGCGGTTGGTGCCTACAACGTGTTCGTGAACCAGGCGGACACCAACGGCATCGGCGCGGGCCTCGTTCAGATGGCATGCGACGAAGCTCCCAGCTGCACCGGCGAGATCGCCGTTCTCTCGGCGGCCCAGACCGCGACGAACCAGAACGCCTGGATCGCCGCGATGCAGACGACTATGAAGGACTCCAAGTACTCCGGGCTCGTGTGGGATGGCATCTACTACGGTAACGACGACCCGACGATCAGCACGCAGCAGACTCAAGCCATGCTCGCGGCTCACCCCAACCTCAAGGTGATCGTGGCCCCGACGACCGTCGGCATCGTCGCCGCGGCGCAGGTCATCACGTCCCAGAATCTGATCGGCAAGGTCTTCGTGACCGGCCTCGGCACCCCGATGGGCATGCAGGCCTACGTCAAGTCCGGCGTGTCGCCGGAGTTCGCTCTCTGGAACGTCACTGACCTCGGCTACCTGGCATACGTGGTGGCCGTGGATCTCTGCAATGGCACGATCAAGGGCAACGTGGGCGACACGTTCTCCGACCCGACCCTCAACAACGGCCAGCCCTACACGATCGGCGCGGACAACGTCGTCGTTCTTGGGCCTCCGTTCGTCTTCAACGCCTCCAACATCGATCAGTACGTGACGCAGTTCGGCTTCTAGCCACATCCTCCAGCCACATTCGCGCCGGCCCCGGCCCACTCCCGGCCGGGGCCGGCGCTTCGAGAGCAGACCCATGGAACGTGTCGCGTTTGCGATGAAGCTCCTCCCCGGAGCGGAGGCCGAGTACAGGCGGCGCCATGCTGCCGTGTGGCCGGAAATGCTCGAGGCGCTCCGGGCAGCCGGAGCTCGCAACTACTCCATCTACCTGCACGACGACGATCTGTTCGGGGTGCTCGAGGTGGACGACTTCGAGCGCTTTCGGACGATGATGGACGGAGCCCCGGTCAACGCCCGCTGGCAGGCGGAGATGACGGCACTCATCGATCCCTGCATCGATCCCGCGACCGGCTTCCATCGCCGCCTCGACGAGGTCTTCCATCTCGACTGAGCCTGGCGCAGGCGCCCACGGAAGGTCCGGCCAGTGAAGCCCGACGGCTGCGTGCCCTACGATCCAACCAACGCGCGCGCCGAACGACAAGAGGCGCTGTCACCAGGAGGTCATTGGCGAACGTGGCGCTAAAGGAACCATTCCCGGACCTGGAGGAGATCCTCGCCTCCATCGGAGCGGGCGGCAGCCGCTTGGCCGCCATAGATGCCAGCGAGGGGGCCGCCGGCAACATCTCCGTCTACGTCGGCTGGCCGATCGAGGTACGGCGACGGTTCCCGATCGTGGAAGAAATCGCACTGCCTCAGCCCGCGCCGAAACTCGCCAACTACATCGTCATCGTCACCGGTTCCGGTCGACGCCTCCGCGAAATCCAGGTCGATCCCGCCGCCAATCTCGGGGTCGTCCGAATCTCGGCCGACGGCACCACCGGCACGCTGTATACGGCGCCCAACCGGCTCTTCGATCAAGTCACCTCGGAGTGGAACTCGCACCTGGCGGTTCACGACGACACGGTGGAGCGGACCGGAACGAACTTCCACGCGGTCGTCCACGCCCAGCCGCCGCACCTCACGTACCTCAGCCACATCCCCGAGTATCGCGACGAGGACTATCTCAACCGGCGCCTCCTGCGCTGGGAGCCGGAGACGATCATCAACCTGCCGGCTGGGATCGGCGCCGTGCCATTCGAGCTGCCTGGTTCGGCCTCGCTCATGGAGGCTAATGTCAGGAGCCTGCGCGCGCACCGCATCGCGGTGTGGGCGAAGCACGGTGTCATGGCCCGCTCGGACATCTCCGTGAAGCGGGCCGTCGATCGAATCGAGTACGCGGAGACGGCGGCTAACTACGAGTACATGGACCTGCTGATGGGTGGGCGAGCCGAAGGGCTGACGCTCGATGAGCTGCGGGCCGTGGTGGCGGCGTTCGACGTGAAGACCACCCTGGTGTGAGGCGGGGCGTCATGGGCAAGCACCCGCTTGCGCCCGGGCGCTGACCGAACAGGATCCCGAGTCGATCCCGATCTGCACCCGAGGGGACCATTCTCCCGCCCGTCCGGGGCCCGTAACCCGTTCGAAAGCATGGTCGAGCGAACCTTCGGCCATGAACGCTACGGCTGCACCGATTCTGCCTTGCCGCACGGCGCCGTTGGCCGCATCACCGCGGCGCGGCCGCGCTGCGGCCCGCGGCGCACCCGGCGGCCCGCTGCCTTCGCCTTCGACTCAGGAGTACCAGCCATGACCACGCCACAAACGAGCCTCGACACCGGCGTCACCGACGCGCCCGTCTGGGAGCCCACGCTAGAGCCCGACCCGGCAGACTCACCGGCAGAGGCCGAGATCCAGGTCGTGCCCGTCTCACGGGTGCCGGCTCGACCACGCCCTCGCCGGGGCAACTCGGTGTCCGTTCTGCTGGCGATTTCAGCGTTGATCGCCATGGGCGGGATCAGCTTCGCAGCGGGGCGCGCCACCACCTCTGGGACAGGGACCAGCGTGAACGGGAATGCCAACGGAATCCCGGCGGAGTTCGCCGACGCCAGCGGCGCACCGGGCGGCCTGCGGGCCGGTACCGGCGGCGCCGCCACGCTGACCGGCACCGTGGTCAGCGTCGCGAGCGACTCGATCACACTCAAGCTGGCCGACGGCTCGACGGTCACCGTCGGCACCGGCTCATCGACCACCTACCACAACCAGACTGCCGGCTCGAGCACGGATCTCGCGACCGGCGAGACGGTCCAGGTTCAGACCTCCGGCGGCTCGAGTGCGACGCCGAACGCCAGCGCCAGCCCGGGCACGGGGACCACGCGGACGGCGACCGACGTAACCATCACCGGAGAGTAGCCATTCTTGCGGGTGCGGGCGGTCCAGGATGGATCGCTCGTGCCCGCGCCAGCCGCCGCGGTTCGGGTGTGCTCGGGGCCCGCGCGACCGGCCCGCCGGACGCGCTCCGAGCCTAGCGAACGCTTCGGATCGGCTGCACCAGGATCGCGCCCATGAGCGTGACCAGCGCCGTCAGCCAGTAGAGCGACGGATAACCGCCCAGGCCCGCGATGACCGGCCCGGCCATCGCGGGCCCGAGCACCTGCGGCAGCGAGTTGGCGATGTTGATGACTCCCAGGTCCCTGGCTCGGCTGCCGGCCGCCGGCAGCACCTGGGTGATCAGGGCCTGGTCGACCGCGAGATACGTGCCGTAGCCCGCACCCATCACGGCCGCCGCGACGATCGCCGCCTCCCAGGTCTGGAAGAGCGCCAGGATGACCGCTCCCGCGGCCATGATCCCCGTCGCGATCATCACGAAGGCCTTTCGCCGCCCCACCCGGTCGGACCAGATCCCGCCCCCGATCGCCGTCACGAGCAGGCAGGCGGTGTAGATCAGGATCAGCACCAGGAGAGCGTCTTCGGCGCTGCCGCCGTACCGCTGCTCGTAGTGAACGGCGTCCTTCGGAAAGTAGAGCAGGTACAGCGTCCCGAGGGAGTTGCCCAGGCTGACGAGGAAGCGGGTGAGCCAGGCCCAGCCGAAGTCGGGATGGGCCCGCGGGTCGATCCAGAAGCCGGCCAGGAACGAGCGCCACGAGAGGGCCGGCCGAAACTCGCGGGGCAGACTCTCATCGTGAACCAGCAGCACCAGCGGGATCGCGGCCGCCAGGACGAGAACGGCGATGACGGCGTAGCCGGCGACGATCCCGCTGACGACTGCGGTAACCAGCGCCACTCCGACCACCAGCCCCACCGGCCCCGGGATTCCGACCCAGGCCGAGACCTCGCCACGTTGTTTGACCGGCACCTGGTCCGGGACCATCGCCGTCAGGCTGGCAAGCATGCCGTTGAGCGAAGCCTGGGCCAGGCACCAGCCGACCAGTACTAGCCACACGGCCGAGGCCTGGGACAGTGCCACCAGGGCCAGCGCACCGGCGATCGCGCAACCCAGCGTCCATGGGTGGCGGCGTCCGAAGCGCAAGGTCGTCCGATCCGAGAGCGCCCCGGCCAGCGGGTTTGCCACGACCGCGATCAGCGCCCCGACACCCGTGACGACCGACAGCCAGAAGACCTTGTTGACCGGATCGATCGCTTCGAGTTGCTCCGGCAGCAGCTCTTGGATCGGCGTGAAGAAGGCGGCCCACAAACCCAGGCTGGCGAGCGACAGGAGCCCCACGAACCGGACCCCCACGCGCCGGCTCGGCTCCGCCAGGGCTGCAGGCGTTATGGGCGACCGGGGGCCATCCCCGGCCGGCCGGGTCACGGCCGGAACGTCAGGCGCGGCGGACGACGACCGACCCGGCCGCGTCGTCCCACCAGGTCCTCTTGTGAGGCTGGTCGTTGGCCATGACCGCGGCGATGATCCCGGGGATCACCAACCCCGTGCACAGTGCCCAGATGATGTAGCGGATGGTCGTGGACCCGACACCGAGCGATCCCCCGTCGGCCGCACGAACCACCCGCAGCCCCAGGAGCCGCTGGCCGATCGAGCCCTGGAAGGCCCACCAGCAGGTAGGGTGGTAGGCCGCGAGAAGGACGAACCAGATCAGATAAGAGACCGTTGCGCCAGTGGAGTAGACGTTGGAGTACGTGTAGTGCTGGACCCCGAACGCCTCCGCGATGCCTGCGGCGACCACCAGCGCGACGAAGATGAAGACGCCGTCCAGGAAAAGGGCGCCGATCCTGTGGCCTATGCTCGCCCACGCAACGCCGGGCGCGGGGCCGAACTGACCCGGCGCCACCGGCCACGCCGCCGGGGGGTAACCGAAACCCGGGGCGGGCGGCGGATAGGGGGCGCCCGGATAGCCGGGCGGATACGCGGGCGTATAGGGGTAGGCGGGAGCGCCGGGATAGCCCGGATAGCCGGGGCCGCCGGGATAGCCCGGATAGCCGGGGCCGCCGGGATAGCCCGGAGCGCCGGGATAACCGGGGCCGCCGGCCTGTTGCGGCCAGGCCTGTTGCGGCCAGGCTCCCGGGACATATCCGGGCGCGGGCTGGCCCGGGTAGCCGGGGTAGGCCGGAGGGTATCCTGGGGCCGACGCCGGACCAGGCGCCGTGGCCTCCGCCGCGGGGGGCGCGGGGGGCATCGACCAGGCGGGGGGCGCGGGGGGCATGGGGGGCATCGACCAGGCGGGGGGCTGAGGGGTGCCCTGAGAGGGTATCGACTGCGGCGGAGGCAGCGTTTGCGCAGGCAGGCCCTGCTGCGCCGGTAGCTCGATGGCCGCCTCGGAGTCGGCCAGAGGCTCGGGCTCCACGCCGGCTGGCCCACTGGTGCCCATAACGCCGTCCTGGCCGTCCGTCGTCATTTCGAGCCTCCGCGGTTCCGAGGGCGCATGCCACCCTGCGCCTGTCGTCGCGGATCGGCCGGTTCCGGCATCGCATCCGCGGCCGCGCCCATCGTAGCAGCGTCACTGCTCGCGGCGAGGCGGTCCGGCGCTCGTCGACCGGGCATCCGGTCGCCGGCCCCTGGCCGGCTCCGCGCATGGCCCGGGATTCGTTCAGGGCTGCTTCAGCCGGTCCTGACATGATTCGGCTAAACAAACAGTTCCTGGGTCGATGAGATGAATAGCACGGGCCTAAGACGCCTCTTCTGGTTGGTTATCGGGATCGCGGCTCTGGCGGTCGTCGGAGTCGTGGCCTACAACGTCGGCTTCGCCGCAAACCACGGGACGGCCAACCCCGTCTTCGGTCCGTTGCGCGGCGGCTACGCCTCCGGGCTCGGGCTTGGGTTCGGCCCGTTCGGGCTGCTGGCGGCGTTGCTGCTCGGCTTCGTTTTGGTGTGGCTCTTTGTGATGCTCATCTCCGGGCCCACCGGGTCCGCGCGACCGACGACAGACCCCTCGGGCGTCGACAGGCTGCGCGAGCTCGCCGACCTGCACGACAAGGGCGCTCTGTCCGACGATGAGTTCACGGCGGCGAAGCGCAGGCTGCTCGGGCTCTGACGGCCGTTGCCGGGGCCGGCCGGCGACCTGCAGCTGCTTGGAACCCCCTCCACATCGAATATGCTGAGGCGACTGCGCCGGAGATGGGCGCCGCCGTTTCGGAGATCGTATCTTTGCGGAGGAGGGTTCGCGTGTCCGGTTTCAAGGCGTTCTTGCTCAAGACCAACGCTCTCGCCCTGGCGGTAGGGGTGATCATCGGCGTGGCGCTGGGCAACGTCGTCACCTCGCTCGTCAACGACATCATCATGCCGCCCATCGGCATGGCTCTTGGCAACGTCGACTTCTCGCAGCTCACGATCGTGCTCAAGTCGTCGACCGATCCGACGAAGGAGGTGGCGATTCGCTACGGCGCGTTCATCAACGTGGTCATTACGTTCCTCATCGTCGCGTTCGTCGTCTACGTCATCGCGACGGTGATGCTGCGGCCCGCTCCGGAAGCCCCTGCGCCGCCGACCAAGACCTGCCAGTTCTGCAAGGAGACCGTTCCCGCCGACGCCACGAAGTGCCGCGCCTGTACCAGCGCCATCTGACTCGCAGAGCCGCTCGGTCGCAGGCGCCCGCCGCTCGGTCGCAGGCACCGGCCAAACCGCCGCTTGCGTCGGCCGCAC
>JBEKCH010000086.1:0-8872 GCA_050014975.1 Candidatus Limnocylindrales bacterium | reverse complement strand
CCAGGCGCACGGCCTCGGCCCGGAAGTCCTCGCTGTAGTGACGGTGCTTCCTCCCCATGTGGACTCCTTCCCGCGGACGCTGCCGCGATGTTAGGTGTCCACGAAAGCGGGGTAAGCCCAGGCGACGTCCATGACAGGCGAGCTGTCATCGCCGGGCGCTATGGTGGGGCCATGCAGCTCATCGAGGGCCAGCCCGTCTTCGCTGCCACGGACCTGGTCGGCTTCCTGGCCTGCGAGCATCTCGTCGGCCTGGAGCTGGCCGCGCTCGCCGGACTGGTCGCCCGGCCGGAGCGCCTGGATCCGGAGATGGATCTGATCGCCAAGCGCGGCGAGGAACACGAGAAGCGCTATCTCGCCGCGCTGGAGGCGGAAGGCCGGCGGGTCACTCGGATCGTGGAGGGTGCCGCGCTGCAGGATCGGCGGGCACGCCTGGAGGCGGCGGCCAGCGAGACCCGGGCCGCGATCGAGCGTGGCGACGAGGTCGTCTACCAGGCCACGTTCTTCGACGGCCGGTGGCTCGGCCTGGCGGACTTCCTGGTCCGGGTGGAGAAGCCCAGCTGCCTCGGCGCCTGGAGCTATGAGGTCGTCGATACCAAGCTGGCCCGCCACGTGAAAGCTTCCGCGCTGCTCCAGATCTGCTCTTACGTGGAGCAGCTGACGCGAGTCCAGGGCGTCGAGCCGGTGCAGATGCACGTCGCCCTGGGCGGGAGCGCCCGCACCGTCGTGCCCCATCGCGTCGCCGACTACATGGCCTACTACCGGATGGTGAAGGCGGCTTTCGAGGCTCGCGTCCAGGCCGATGGCGGAATCGCGGCGGCCAGGTACCCGCCGGGCGGGACCTACCCGGAGCCGGTCGAGCACTGCGACGTCTGCCGCTGGAGCCAGGCCTGCACGGCGCAACGGCGCCGGGACGACGACCTCTCGCTGGTGGCCGGTGCCCCGACCCGGCTGCGTACGGCCCTGAAGGATCGGGGAGTGTCCACCAGGCGCGGCCTCGCCGCCATGGAGTTGCCGCCTGCCGAACCCCTCGAGGGCGTCGGGGCGAGAGTGCTCGAGACCGGCCGCGATCAGGCGCGCATCCAGGTTCGCGGCCAGGACCAGGGCCGGACGGTCTACGAGCTGCTGCCCCCGAGCAGGCGGCGCGACGGAACGCTCGAGCCGAACCGCGGCCTTACCAGCCTGCCCCCGCCGCGCCCCGGCGATCTCTTCTTCGACATCGAAGGCGACCCGTTCGCGCTGGACGACGGGGTGGACTACCTCTTCGGGATCCTGGAGCCGGGCCTGACGGGGCCGGACGGCGAGCCTGCCTTCCACGCCTTCTGGGCCGTGGACGAGAACGGCCAAGTCACCCGCGAGGCAGAGAAGCGGGCCTTCGAGCAAGCGATCGACCTGATGATGGATCGGCTCCGGAGAGACCCGGAGATCCACGTCTACCACTACGCAGCCTACGAGCCGACGGCCGCCGGCCGGCTGATGGGTCGTCATGCGACGCGCGAGCTCGAGGTGGACAGGCTGCTGCGGGGCAAGGTCTTCGTGGACCTGTTCCGTGCTGTTCGGCAGGGCCTGCGGGCGTCCGTGGAGAGTTACTCGATCAAGAAGCTCGAGCCCCTCTACGGGCTGGCGCGCGAGGAGAGCCTGCGCGATGCCGGTTCGAGCATCGTCGCCTTCGAGACCTGGCTGGCCGAAGCCGAGTCGGAGACGGAGACGGCGGCGGGGGTGGGCGGCGCGGCGGCGCGGTCGCCCGGGACCAGCGAGACGCTGCGCAGCATCCAGGTCTACAACCGCGACGACTGCGTCTCCAACTGGCGGCTGCGAGACTGGCTGGAGATACGGCGTCCGGAGCTGGCGCGTGAGATTGGTGAGCCGCTGCCGCGCCCGGGGCCTGCGGAGCCCGAGCCGGCGGAGCGGCTGTCCGACCGACTGGCCCACGTGGCGGAAGTGGCGGATCGGCTCTGTGCCGGTGTCCCGAGCGAGGAGGCGGACCGGACGCCGGAGCAACGGGCGCGCTGGCTGCTGGCCCAGCTGCTGAGCTGGCACCGGCGCGAAGAGAAGGCGTTCTGGTGGCGGTACTTCCACCTGCTGAACGATCTGACCGACGAGGAGCGGATTGCCGAGCGAGAGCCGATCGGCGGCCTGAAGCTGCTCGAATGCCTGGGACCGGCCGCCCGCTCGACGGTGTATCGCTACTCCTTTCCCGAACAGGAGCACGCCATCGAGGTCGGGACGGAAGTGTGTGACCCGGTCACGGGACGGTCGCCGGGGAGCGTCGTGGCGCTGGACGAGGTGGCGGGCACGCTGGACCTGCGGCGCGGGCCCACGACCGACGGCCCGCATCCGACGTCCCTGGTACCCAGCGGCTTCGTGTCCACGACACCCCTCCGCGAGAGCCTGCTGCGCGTCGGCGAGTGGGTCGCGGAGCACGGCATCGTCGGGCCGGGGGAGTACGCGGCGGCTCGCCGGCTGCTGCTGCGGACCGCGCCCGGGGCCGAAGGCGAACCACTCCGCCGACCGGACGAGGACTCCCTGGGCGCGGCTGCAAGGATCGCCCAAACGCTGGACGGGGGCTTCCTGGCCGTCCAGGGGCCGCCCGGCTCGGGCAAGACGTACCTCGGTGCCGCGACGATCGCGGAGCTTGTCCGGCTCGGGTATCGAGTCGGGGTCACGGCCAACAGCCACCAGGTCGTCGGCAACCTGCTGGACTCGCTCGCGGAGCGCGCCGCGGAGCGCGGCGTGAAGGTTCGAATCGGCCAGAAGACGGACATGGGCGGCGATTGCACCTCGAGGGCGGCGGTCCCGTACAAGACCAACGCCGCACTGCTCGCGGCGATCGACGCGGGCACGCTGGACGTCGTCGGCGGAACGGCCTGGGTCTGGTCGCGGCCCGACTTCGCCGGCAGGATGGACGTGCTGGTCGCGGACGAGGCCGGCCAGTTCTCTCTCGCCAACGCGGTGGCCGTCTCACCGGCGGCACGAGGCCTGATCCTGCTGGGCGACCCCCAGCAGCTCGACCAGCCGCTCCAGGGAGCCCACCCGCCGGGCGCCGAAGCATCTGCCCTGGGTCACGTGCTGGGCAAGGAGTCCACCATGCCCCCGGAGCGAGGACTGTTCCTGGAGCGGACCCGCCGCCTCCATCCGGACCTCTGCCGTTTCACTTCGGAGACCTTCTACGAGGACCGGCTGTCGTCCTTGCCCGGGCTGGAGAACCAGGATCTGGAGGCTTCGGGCACGCTCTCGGGGACCGGCGTTCGCCACGTGGCGGCCCGACACCAGGGCAACCGCAGTGAGTCGCCCGAGGAGGCGGAGATCGTCGCCGAGCTGGTGCACGAGCTCGTCGAGAGCCACGCCGCCTGGACGGACCTGGAGGGAACCTCGCGGCCCGTGGCCTGGCAGGACGTCCTGGTCGTCGCTCCCTACAACGCCCAGGTCGCGGCGATCCGACGGCGGTTGCCAGCGGCGCGCGTCGGCACGGTCGACAAGTTCCAGGGCCTGGAGGCGCCGGTCTCCATCTACTCGATGACGACCTCGGGGCCGGAAGAGGCGCCGCGGGGCATGGAATTCCTGTACAGCCTCAACCGGCTCAATGTCGCCACGTCGCGCGCCCGCTGCCTGGCCGCGGTCGTCGCCAGCCCGGCGCTCATCCGCGTCCGCGCCCGCACTCCCCGCCAGATGCGGCTTGCCAACGCCCTTTGCCGCTTCATCGAGCTGGCCTCGGAGCCTCGCGCTTAGGAGCGCGCGCCGGGCGCCGGATCGTCATCGGGCAGCGTGCGGTCTAACATCTCCAGCACGAGACGGTCTCGGAAGTCGACGCGTCCGAAGGAGAGGAGTCCCGACAGTGCGGTACCGCAGGCTCGGCAAGACCGGCCGTGAAGTGAGCGCGATCGGTTTCGGGGCGTGGGCGATCGGGGCCGACTGGGGCAAGGTAGACGACGCCGAGAGCCTCCGGGCGCTCCACGCGGCCGCCGACGCGGGCATGACCCTCATCGACACGGCCGATGTCTACGGCGACGGTCGGAGCGAGAAGGTGATCGGCCGGTTCCTGCGCGAGCGAAGCGGGGAGCGGTTCTTCGTGGCCACCAAGATGGGCCGACGCGTGCCCGTCGACATGGCGCAGTACACGCCCGAGGCCTTTCGGGCATGGGTGGACCGAAGCCGGGACAACCTGCGACTGGATCGCCTGGACCTGGTCCAGCTCCACTGCCTGCCGACCAGCGTTTACTATCGCCCGGAGATCTTCGCCGCGCTCGACGACCTGGTCGCCGCGGGGGCGATCGCCGGCTACGGCGTCAGTGTCGAGCGCGTCGAGGAAGGCCTCAAGGCGATCGAATACCCGGGCGTCGCTTCGGTCCAGATCATCTTCAACATGCTCCGGCAGCGGCCCGCCGACCGTTTCCTGGCCGAGGCGAAGTGCCGTGACGTGGGCGTGCTGGCTCGAGTTCCGCTCGCGTCGGGTCTGCTGACCGGCAAGCTGAGCAAGCGGACCGCTTTCGACGCCTCGGACCACCGGTCCTACAATCGCCACGGCGAAGCTTTCGACGTGGGCGAAACCTTCGCCGGCGTGGACTACGACACCGGTCTGGCGTTCGTGGAGCAGCTGCGGGACATGGTGCCGGCCGGCGCCACGATGGCGCAGCTGGCCCTGCGCTGGATCCTGATGTTCGACGGCGTGACGGCGGCGATTCCCGGGGCCAAGTCGCCGGAGCAGGCCAGGGCCAATGCCGCGGCCGCCGACCTGGCGCCGATTTTGCCCGCGACCCTCGAACGCATCCGCGCCCTGTACGAGGAGCGCATCAAGCCCCTGGTGCACCAGCGCTGGTAGACCACCGGGCGGTTCAACCGTGCGGCAGGCGCCTGTAGAGCTCGCGATACGAAGCCGAAGCCTTGGCGTAGATCTCGACGTTGGCCGGATCGGGCTCCATCAGGCGAGTGTCGGCAGGCAGCGGCGGGACTCCCTGCGTGGTGGACGGGATGACGCCGCCGGCGACTGCGCCGAGCAGCGCGGCGCCCCGGGCCGATCCGTGCTCCGTGGCGCCGAGGGCGACCGG
Organism: Candidatus Limnocylindrales bacterium; assembly: GCA_050014975.1. GTDB lineage: Bacteria > Chloroflexota > Limnocylindria > Limnocylindrales > CSP1-4 > Fen-1039. The sequence continues at coordinate 3,830 of JBEKCH010000086.1, read as the reverse complement.
CAGGTTCAGCACGTCGGCGATGATCTGCTGCCACAGGCGATTGACGCCTCCGCCCGCGACCACGCCCGACTTCGGCGCCACGCCGACGCCGCGCATCAGGTCGAGGCCCTCGGCCAGGGCAAAGGCCACTCCCTCCAGGACTGCCCGGGTCAGCTCCGGGGCGCCGTGGTCGATGCGCATCCCGACCAGGGCGCCGCGCGCGGCGGGATCGAAATGCGGTGTTCGTTCGCCGCGCAAGTAGGGCAGGAAGATCAGGCCGTCGCTCCCCGCCGGCACCTTCGCGGCCGCCGCCAGGAGCTCGCGGCTGCCGTTGGGATCGTCGGGGCGGAGCAGCCGAACGACCCAGTCGAGCGAGGCCGCGGCCGAGAGGATCGCGGCCATGACGCACCACTGGCCGGGCACGACGTGGCACAGTCCGTGGAGCCGGCCCTCCGGGTCGGCCCTCGGTTCGGCCACCGGCGCGAGAACCTGGCCGCCCGTGCCCAGCGAGACCAGGACCGTGCCGTTCGCGTCTTCCTCTCGGGCTAGGCCTAGGCCGAGGGCTGCGGCGGGGGCATCGGCGCCCCCTACGGCCACGGCGATACCGGCTGGCAGGCCGAGCGCTCGCGCCGCGTCCTCTCGCAGCCCGCCGGCCAGGCTCTCCGATTCGAAGAGCGGGGGCAGCAGCTCGGCGTCGATCCCGAGTTTCTCGCACACGTCGGTCGCCCAGCCCCTGGCCTTCAGATCGAAGAGCAGAGTTGCGGAGGCGTCAGAGACGTCGCCGGCGACCTCGCCCGTCAGGTGCGCTCGGATGGCATCCTTGGGCTGGACGATCCAGCGCGTGCGGGCGAAGACCTCGGGTTCATGACTCGCGACCCACATGATCTTGGGCGCGGTGAAGCTCACGTTCGAGCGGTTGCCGGTCCGGGCCACGAGCTCGCTGCGGGGGATGCGCTTCTCGATCTCGGCGGTTTCGGCCTCGGCGCGACCGTCGGACCACATCAGGGCCGGTCGAACCGGCACGCCGGCGGCGTCCAGGAAGACGGCACTGTGCATCTGACCGGTCAGCCCGAGCGCCACGACATCCGCGCCACGCAGGGCGGGACGCGACAGCATCTCCGACATGGCCAGCCGCAGGGCGTCCCACCATCGATCCGGGTTCTGTTCGGCGTAGCCCGGCCGGCGGGACTCCGTAGCGTACGAAGCCATGGTCACCCCGAGCGCGTTGCCCTGTTCGTCCAGGGCGAGCAGCTTGACTCGCGACGACCCCAGGTCGATCCCTATCGAGACGCGCACCTACACCTCCGTAGTCTCGCCAGCGGCGCAGACTTTGTCGGCTGCTAGGTTACCGCCCCGGGCTCCTGCACACCGCATGCCGGTCGAAGGCGCCACCGCCGGCCGGGCGGTCAGCCGCGGTGGCCTCCCCGGGCGCCGCTCAGACCGGCGGGCTACCACGAGCAGTGCGATGCCCCATGCCTGATATCAGGCCGCCAGATCGCGCCGGTCGAAAGCCATGACGGCGATGACAAGGAAGATCACGGTCACTCCTGCCAGCACGGCCGCGTCCCCCAGGTTCAGCCCGTTCCGGAGCGGGTCGTCGCCCATGTAGTAGCGGAACAGCGAGAACGGCCTGATCGTGGCCAGGCCGTCCACGACCGCGGACAGGGCGTCGACCAGGTACATGACCACGAGGAGCGCGATCGTGACGCCGATCGCGGCGCCTCGATTGCCGGTGGCCGTCGATATGGCCAGGGAGATGGCGCCGAAGGCCAGGCCGATCAGCACCAGCATGACGAGCGCGGCCGCCAGACGGTCGCCGGGCAGGGCGCTGGCGCTGATCGCGGCGCCGCCGATGGCGAAGACCCACAGCACCACGGCAGCGACCACGCAGGCCAGGCAGATCGCCAGCCACTTCTCCAGGACGACGCGCTGCCGCGAGATGGGATAGGAAAGCAGGACGTCTATCGTTCCGCGCGACTCCTCACCCGCCGTGAAGCCACTGGCAACACCGGCCGCGAATGCCGCCATGCCCGCCGGCAGGATCATCGAGAACAGTTCGATGTGAAGAAACCCGATCAGGGTGCTGGCATCGCCCATACTTGCCCCGAGCAGCTTGGCCGCGGGTCCCATCTTCTCGAGCATCGAGTTCAGGTCGAAGAGCTTGGAGTAGCTGGGGAAAAGAATCGCGAAATACGCGGTCATTGCCCCACATCCCAGGCTCACCCAGAACGTGGGCCACCGCAGGTCCCGTACCTGCTTCGCGAATACGTTACGCAGCAGCATGGCTCGCCTCCCTCACGGCGTCGGGCTCAGTGCCGCCACCGGATCCGTAGTAGGCCATGAATATCTCTTCCAGGCTGGTCTCGATGCTGTGAATGTCGTGCACCTCGAAGCGCGCAGCGGTCTTGATCAAAGCATCGATGCTGCCCATGACGGTGCATCTCAGCGTGCCGTCACGCACGACCAGGTCACGCACACCCGGCAGTCCGGCAAAGACGTCCGCGTTCACCGGCCCGGCGAAATGGATCTCGAGCCGGCGCAGGGCTCGGCCCTTCAGATCGGCGATCAATTCGACCGCCAGCAGCCGGCCTTCTCGGATGATGCCGACGCGATCGCACAGGTGCTCGACCTCCGGCAGCTGATGCGACGAGATGAAGACGGTCCGGCCTTCGTCGCGGGCCTCTTCGCAGAGGTGCTCGAATTCGAGCTGGACGAAGGGATCCAGGCCTGCGGTCGGCTCGTCGAGGATGAGCAGGTCGGGGCGGATCATGAAGGCTGCAACCAGGCCGACCTTCTGCTTGTTGCCGCGCGAGAGGCTCTTGATCCGCCTCGTGGGATCGAGCTCGAGCCGTTCGATCAGCCTGTCGCGGTAGTCCGCGTCAACCCGGCCCTGGAGGTTGGCGAGGTACGCCAGGAGCTGATGCCCGGTGAGCTCGCCGTAGAGCGAGAGCTCGCCCGGCACGTAGCCGACCCGCCGGTCGATCGCCAGGCGGTCGCGGTGAACGTCCATGCCCAGGACGCTGGCCTCGCCGCTCGTCGGCCGGATCAGGTCCAGCAGCAGCCGGATCGTCGTCGACTTGCCGGCCCCATTCGGCCCGAGGAAGCCGAAGATCTGGCCCGCCTCCACGACCCGATCGACGTCGATGATTCCGCGCGCGCGGCCGTAACGCTTGGTCAGACCCCTGGTCTCGATGGCGGGCGTCATCTAGGGAGCCTCCTTTCGAGCCATCGAGCGTTCCTCTTCCCAGCGGTCGAACAGCCGGGGCAACTCACGTTCCAGGAAGGCGTACATGTCTCGCACCTCCTCCAGCGGCTCGGGGTTTCCTGCCGGGCCGAGCAGCTCCAGTCCGTCGGCGGCGAGCTCCTGTAGGCGCTGCAGCAGCTCGATTCGCCACAGCATCATGCGGGCCCACGCCCCCGACCTGACCACGAACCGGTCGCGGCGGTCGCCGCCGCGAGCCGTCCTCTCGATGAAGCGGTAATGGATCAAGAGCTGGGTCATGCCGCTAACCGAGCCCTTGCTGGCCTGCAGGGTTTCGGCCAGCTCGGCGGCGGTCATTCCGTCGGCGGGGCCGATCAGGATCGCCCCCAGGACCCGACCGGCCATGCGCGGCAGGTGCAGGGAGTCGAAGACCAACCCGATCTCCTCCACGAAGCGATCGGCCGAAATGCGCAAGCTGTGCCTGTCTCGGTTCCGATCCAGCAGGTCGTCCAGCATGTTGCCGGCCTCTAGTGTCCCGATTCGCCAATGGCTAATGGCTTGCGCACGGCCTTGGCCAGGATCTGATCGGCGGTCTTGACCCAGTGAAAGGGGGTTGAGCCCGCGTTCCATTGGGCCGTGAAGGCGTCGA
>JBEKCH010000085.1:0-11935 GCA_050014975.1 Candidatus Limnocylindrales bacterium | reverse complement strand
GATCCGCCGGCACAGCAGCCTCGGAAACCTCAGTCCGGAGCGATTCGAGGAGCGTTATCGTTCGACTGCGGCCATCGCGGCCGGATGAGGCATCACTGTCCACGAAACCGGGGCAACTCCAAATGAGTGTCGTGCGAGCAGGCGAGGCTGCCACAATCCTCAACGACGGCAGAGTCCTCATCGTGGGAGGGGGCCCCGGTCCCGCCGAGATCTACGACCCTGAGGGCGGCGAATTCAGCACCACGGGCACGCCCACCTACCAATACGCGGGTGCTTTGGCCGTTCTGGTCGGAGGCGGATGGGTCCTGGTCGTCGGCGGTGCGGACGGAAGGCGGGCCGAGATCTACGACCCGGCCACCGGCTCTTTCACGCAGACCGGCTCTTCGTCGGTGCCTCGTGACGGGGCAACGGCTACGCTACTGGCCGATGGTCGAGTCCTGGTCGCTGGCGGCTACGATGCGAGGGGAACATACAGCTCGGCCGACACGTACGATCCGGCGACAGGGAAGTTCAGCCCGACAGGACCGATGAAGACGGCTCGCGAGTGTTTCACCGCCACGCGCCTGGATGATGGACGAGTCCTGGTCGCGGGGGGTGACCGCAACGACGAGATCCTCGCCAGCGCAGAGATCTACGACCCGGCGACAGGGAAGTTCAGCCTGACAGGATCGATGGGTAGGCCGCGAGCCTGTCCGACCGCAACCTTGGTGGCCGATGGTCGAGTGCTCGTCGCAGGGGGCTGCTCCGACAGAGGGACCTGGGAGGCGTCCGCGGAGCTTTATGACCCGGCTACCGGCAAGTTCAGTCCAACGGGGTCGATGTCGATTGGGCGATGGGCCGACACCGCGACCCTGCTGCGCGACGGTCGCGTCCTGATAGCGGGCGGAGAAAACGGGGGCGACGATCTGGCCACGGCTGAGATCTACAACCCTGCCACGGGCCAGTTCCGCCCGACCGGATCAATGACTGTAGGGCGCAGCCTCCAGACAGCGACTCTGCTGAACGATGGCCGCGTCCTCATCGTCGGCGGCAGCCTAGACGGGACCTCCGTGGAGCTCTACTGGCCTTAGCCGTTCAGTCCCCATATCTCCGCGCAATCAAGACCAGGATCCAATCTTTTCAAGCGGCCGTCCTGATGCGCCGTGCTCCTCCCTGGCGCAGGCGGGAGACACGTCCGGTCCGAGTCTCTGGCCTGCGCGAACCACAGCCAGCCTTCGCGCCGGATTGATCCGGCGGCGCGGTTCGTGACGGCCCGGCCGAGGCCGCCCTCCGGGCGCGGAGACCGGGATTGGACTCAGATGCTAACAGTGCCGATCTTGCATCGCCCTCCACGAGGAGCCGCACAGAGCATCCCCGGATTGGCCGCGTAAGCGGCGTGCGGGTTCAAGTCCCGCCTTGCCCACCACTTTGAAGCGTCACGCGCGCTGCTTCGATGCGTCATCCTGCACTGGTTCGGATGACAGAGGGAGACGGCGCGTGGGAGCCAGTCCGGGTTCGGTGAGACGACCGCTTGCCGCAGCGGTCCTCGCCTTGGCCATTGCAGGCTGCGGGGCCAGCCCGACGTCGCCCTCGCCGACCCTGAGCCCGAGCCCGACTGCCAGCCCGAGCCGGACCTTGGCGCCAACTTCCGCGCCTTCGCCCACGCCGGCCCACGGCACGTTCACGGCCACCGGATCGATTGCGATCTCGGGGGAGGGCGAAACCGCGACCCTCCTCCGCGATGGGCGAGTGCTGTTCGTGGGCGCTGAGGACGCCAACTTCAAGGCCATCACGGAGGTCGAGATCTACGACCCCGCCACCGGCACCTTTACGCTGACGGGACCGCTGAACACGGCGCGGTACTACCACGTGGCTGCGCTTCTGGCGGACGGCCGGGTTCTGCTTGCGGGCGGGATGCAAGACGCGAACGCTTCGGCTGAGATCTATGACCCGGCGACCGGCAAGTTTACCAAGACCGGATCGATGGTCACGGGCCGCGCCCTTGCGACCGCGACACTGCTCAGTGATGGCAAGGTCCTGATTGCCGGCGGGTGGAGCGATGGGCCTTACCCTCTCGCCTCAGCCGAGCTGTACGACCCGACCACCGGCAAGTTCACGCGGACGGGATCGATGAAGACCGCGCGGGAGAACGCGCAGGCCATCCTGCTCCATGACGGACGGGTCCTCCTCGTGGGCGGAGATGTCAATCAGCAGGGACCGTACTTCGCCTCGGCCGAGATCTACGACCCGACCACCGGCAAGTTCAGCCCGACGGGATCGATGAATGCCGAGCGGACCGACTTCACGGCCACGCTGTTGCCGGATGGACGCGTGCTCGCAGCCGGGGGCTTCCTAGGCATGGCGTCGGCCGAGATCTACGACCCCGCCACGGGCAAATGGACGGCGACTGGTTCTATGACGACGGGCCGCGACCACCATGCCGCTGTTCTGCTCACGAACGGAAAGGTTCTTGTTGTCGGTGGTGTCGACGCAGACGCCGGTTTCATCAACACTGCCGAGTTGTATGACCCCTCGTCAGGTGCCTGGAGCGCCGCGGGCGCGATGGAGACAAGCCGAGCGGACCCAATAGCCACGCTGCTGACCGACGGTGGCGTTCTAGTAACTGGCGGGGAAAGCGAGGGCCCGACAGCTGAGCTGTACTGGCCATAGTTGTCCCCGCAAGACATCCAGGCTATCGAGGCATAGAACGTGGTCCCTCAAGCGGCCGTCCCGGCGCGCCGGTGGCCTCCCTGGAGAACTCGGCAGACTCGTGTTGTAGGTCCCGCCCGCGCGAACCACCGCCAGCTTTCGCCGGATCGACCCGGCGGCGAGGTTCCCCGGGCCGCCCTCCGGGCCCGGAGACCGGGGTTCGACTCACACGCTAACAGTGCCGAATCTGCATCGCCCGCCACGAGGGGCCGGATAGAGCATCCCCGGATTGGCCGCGTAAGCGGCGTGTCGGTTCGACCCCGACCTCGCCCACCAGCGTTGGCGTCACGCGCGCTGCTCCGATGCGTCATCCTGCATTCGTTGAGATGACAGAGGGAGACGGCGCGTGGGAGCCAGTCTTGGTTCGGTGAGCCGGCCGCTCGCCGCAGCGGTCCTCGCCTTTGCCGTCGTCGGCTGATCCGGCAGCCCGGCCAAGCGCTCGCCGAGATTCGCGGCGGAGGCAAGTGCGACGGTCACGCGAGCGCGAGCCCCACGCCGGTTCCGACTCCCGCGCCTTCGCCCGCACCGCGCAGTGGCACGTTCACAATCAGCGGATCGAGGCTGTCCCGTAGAGATCCGCGTGCGACCGATCGGTGAATCCCGGCGCGGGCGAGCAGGCCGAGCGCGGCTTCCGTGTGATCGGACGGAATCCTGGCTCGCGTCTTGCGGCTCTGCTTCGACCAGGCGATGATTCCCCTACGTCCCCCCGGCCGAGACCGGCAGCCTCCCGGATATGATCGCTGTGGTGCGAAATGATGGACATCGTCGCCTTCGGCGGCTGGCCGAACTGCATCCGCCTCTCCAACGGAGAGGTCGAACTCGTCGCCACAACCGACGTGGGCCCCCGGATCATCCGGCTCGGCTTTGTCGGCGGGCAGAATCTGTTCAAGACTTACCCGGCGATGATGGGTCGGACCGGCGATCCCGAGTGGCTGATGTACGGTGGGCACCGACTGTGGCATGCGCCCGAGGTGTTCCCGCGTACGTATGCACCCGACAATGGTTCCGTCGAGCATGCTTGGAATGGCACGACCCTGACGCTCCGCACTGCCGACGAGGCGAATGGGCTCGAGAAGGAGACTCGCCTGACGCTGGCGCCTGCGTCTCCGCACGTCAAGGTCGCTCACAGGATCATTAACCGGAACCCGTGGGCCATCGAGCTCGCCCCGTGGGCACTATCGGTTATGGCCCCGGGCGGCCGGGCGATCTATCCGCAGGAGGATTTCCATCCGCATCCAGACGTCCTCGAACCCGCAAGGCCCCTGGTGATGTGGCACTTCACCGACATGAACGATGCGCGCTGGACTTGGGGCAGCAGATACATCCAGCTCCGCCAGGACCCAACCGCGACGGCGAAGCAGAAGGTCGGCATGCTCAACACGAAGGGATGGGCAGCCTACCTGCTCGGAGGAGATGTCTTCATCAAGCGCTACTCGTACGTGCCTGGTGCCAACTACACCGACATGGGCTGCAACACCGAGACGTACACCGACGCCGAGATGCTCGAGATCGAGACGCTTGGGCCGCTCACCAAGCTCGAACCAGGGGCGCACGTCGACCACGTGGAGTCATGGTTTCTAGCGAAGGTCGACTGTGGTCCAACCGATGCCGACATCGACGCGCATCTCCTGCCGCTCGTGGGCGAGCGACCGCGTTCTCCGTAGTCCGCAAGACCGCGCCCCTGCCCCCCTCCACTCGCAGATACCGCAACAGCGCGTCCGTGGAGGAGACGATCTCGAGTGGCGTGGTCGGGAGCCCCAGATAGGTCAGCTTGGCGGCCCAGTCAGCGGGTCGCGCATCGTCGTCCAGCCACATTCGACAGCGGGCCGAGTGGGCGAGAACGAGATCTGCGCTGTGACCTTCGCGATGCGATGGTGCGGCTGGTATTCGTTCCGGGCTGGAATCCGAGGGAGATCCGAGATGCCGAATCAGCGGCTCAAGTAGGTCGGCAGGTTGTTTCTCATAACGGAAGGTTCAGGTTCGGTTGCCCAACCGGCCACACGGGCGGTACCGGCGGAACCGACCGCGGTTGGGCCGAATTCAGGCGGTGACCAGGGCGGACTCCATAGCCGCCTTCTTCGCGGCGACGCGGAGGCGCTTGAGCGTCTTCATCGCGGGATCGCCGCCCCGCCCGAACAGGTCGTGCAGGCGGACGTATTCGGCATAGAGCAGGTCGTACACGCGCCGGTGTTCCTCGATCGGCTCGTAGACCACGTCCCGCAGGTGGGCCATGTTTACGGCGGCGGCCTCGATCGTGGCGTACCCGCCGGCCGACGGTCCGGCCGCGACGGCGGCGAACATCGCCGACCCAAGGGCCGGGGTCTGGGCCGACGCGGCGACCCGCAGTGAGCGCCCCGTCACGTCAGCGTAGATCTGCATCAGCAGGCGGTTGCGCTCCGGCAGCCCACCGCAGGCCACCACCTGATCGATCCGGACTCCGCCCTTCTCGAAGGCATCGATGATCACGCGCGTGCCGAAAGCCGTGGCTTCGATGAGGGCCCTGTAGATCTCGGGGGCCGTGGTTGCAAGCGTCATGCCCATCAAGAGGCCCGACAGATCCGCGTCGACCAGGACGGAGCGGTTGCCGTTCCACCAGTCGAGGGCCAGCAGGCCCGACTCACCGGGGCGGAGCGCGGCCGCCGCTTCCTCGAGAACCTCGTGAATGTGGATGCCGCGCTCGCGCGCCTGCTCGTGGTAGAGCGGAGGGACGCACCGGTCCACGAACCAGCCGAATATGTCGCCCACCGCCGACTGGCCCGCCTCGTACCCGAAGAGCCCGGGGATGACACCATCGCGGACGACACCACAGGCTCCCGGGATGATCGGCGCGGTATCCGAGAGGACGATGTGGCAGGTGCTGGTGCCCATGATCGCCACGAGAGTGCCCGGTTTCGTCACGGTTGCCGCCGGGGCGGAGACGTGCGCGTCGACGTTGGCGACCGCGACCGCGATGCCAGGGCGCAGACCGGTCCACCCGGCCGCTTGTTCGGTCAGGCGTCCGGCAGCCTCGCCCAGTCGAGCGATCGATCGGGACATCTTCTCGTCCACGACATCGGCGAACTCCGGGTCGAGCGCGGCGAAGAACTCGCGCCCAGGAAAGCCCTCCTCGGCCGACCAGATCGCCTTGTACCCGGCGGTGCAGTTGTTGCGGGTCTCGACGCCGGTCAGCTGCCAGACTACCCAGTCGGCCGCCTCGATCAGACGGTCGGCCGCTGCGTAGATCTCGGGTGCCTCGCGCAAGATCTGCAGAGCCTTGGGGAAGAACCACTCCGACGAGATCTTGCCGCCGTAGCGGGCCGGCCAGGTCTCCCCCATCTCGGCCGCCACGCGGTTGACGTCGTCGGCCTCGGGCTGAGCTGCGTGGTGCTTCCAGAGCTTCACCCACGCATGCGGCTCACGGCGGAACTCGTCTAGGAAGCACAGCGGCGTGCCGTCTGCCTTGGTGGGGAGCATCGTACATGCCGTGAAGTCGATGCCGATGCCGATCACAGCCGCCGGATCTATTCCGGCCCGGGCCACGACGCCCGGTACCGCCCGTCGGAACGTCTCCAGGTAGTCGCTCGGGTCCTGAAGTGCCCAGTCCGGGCCCAGGATCACGTCGCCGTCCGGTGCAGGAAGGCGCTCGTCGATGACGCCGTTCTTGTAGACGTAGACCTCGATGCCCAGCTCGCGACCGTCGGCGACGTCCACGAGAACTGCGCGGGCAGATTCGGTCCCAAAGTCGACTCCGATCGCAAAGCGAGACTCAGACATCTGGGCTCCTCTAGGTCAACCGGGTCTCACGGGCGGCTTCGACGAAAGCGTCCACGTCCATCACTTCCGCCGCTGCCCGTAGTAAGCATCGGGGCCGTGCTTGCGCCTGAAATGGCGCTCCAAGAGGTAGTCAGCCATCGGCTCCACATCCGGGTTTACGGCGACCGCGCCCGCCGCCATGGCCGCGACCGTCTCGAGGGCAATGGCGTTGTCCACTGCATCGGCCGCGTCGCGGCCCCAGGTGAAAGGCCCGTGCGAGGCTACGAGAACGGCAGGCATCTCGGCGGCGCTGAGCCCGAGCCGTTCGAGAGTCTCGATGATCACGGCGCCGGTCTCGGCCTCGTATTCGCCGGCGACCTCGCTTTCCCGCATCTGACGCGTGACCGGCACGGGGCCGTGGAAGTGGTCTGCGTGCGTGGTCCCGAGCGGCGGGATCGGCCGCCCGGCCTGGGCCCAGGCCGTAGCCGCGGTGGAGTGCGTGTGGACCACGCCACCGATCTCCGGGAAGCGCCGGTACAGGGCCAGATGCGTCGGCGTGTCCGACGAGGGGCGCAATTCCCCCTCGACCACGCGGCCGTCCTTCAGCGAGACGGCGACGAGGTGCTCTGGCAACAGTTCGTCGTACGGGACGCCGCTCGGCTTGATGACCAGCAGGCCGGCCTCTCGGTCCACGCCGCTGGCGTTCCCGAAGGACAGCGTCACCAGCCCGGCACGGACGAGCGCCTGGTTGGCTCGCAGGACCGCCTCCCGAAGCCGGGGCAGCGAAAGCGACGCCACGTCACTCCTCGTTACGACCGCGACCCCGCCATCATCTCAGTCCTCGCGCCAGGTGGTAGTACGCCTCGTTCCAGCGCAGCTCTCTCTTGAAGCTCGCGACGGTCGTGTCGCCATCGATTAACAGGAACTCGCAACCGGCCATCTCGGCGAAGTCGGCGATCAGCTCGGCACCCACTGCCCGGCTCAGGACCGTGTGGTGGGATCCGCCGGCCATGAGCCAGGTTTCGGTCGCGGTGGCCAGGTTCGGACGGGGCTTCCAGACGGCCCGCCCGACGGGCAGTTTGATCAGCGGCTCCTCGGGCGGCACCAGATCGATCTCGTTGGCCAGGATCCGGAAGCGGTCGCCCATGTCCATCAGGGCAGCGACGATGGCCGGGCCGGAGCCAGCATCGAAGACCAGCCGCACCGGGTCGCTTCGCCCGCCGATCGACAGCGGATGGATCTCGCACGAGACCTTCTCATCGGCGATTGTCGGGCAGACCTCGAGCATGTGGGCGCCCAGCACCCTGGGTCCGGCCGGGTCGAGGTGGTAGGTGTAGTCCTCCATGAACGAGGTTCCCCCCGGAAGACCCCTGGCCATGACCTTGACCAGCCGAACCAGGACGGCGGTCTTCCAGTCGCCCTCCGCACCGAACCCGTAGCCGTCGGCCATCAGGCGCTGGGCGGCGATGCCCGGCAGCTGCTTGAGCCCGTCGAGGTTCTCGAAGGTGTCGGTGATGGCGCCGAAGCCGCCCTGGGTCATGAACTTCCGGAGCGCGACCTCGATGCGGGCCGCTTCGCGCAGGGCCTCGCGATCCGCGCCACCGGCTCGCAGCGACGGCGCCAGCTCGTAACTGGCCGCGTAGACCTCGATGAGGTCGTCGACCTTCCCTTTGGGCACGGCCCGTACGGCGTCGGCCAGATCGCTGACGCCAAAGCCGTTTACAGTCACGCCGAACTGCATCTGCGCCGAAACCTTGTCGCCCTCCGTCACCGCCACGTTTCGCATGTTGTCGCCGAAGCGGGCGACCTTGAGATGCCTGGCTTCGTACAGCCCGCAGGCAGCTCGAGCCCACGTCCCGATCCTGTCCTGGACATCCCTGTCCTGCCAGTGGCCGGCCACGGTCTTGCGGGCCAGCCCGAGCCTCGACTCGACGTGGGCGAACTCTCGGTCACCGTGGGCCGACTGGTTCAGGTTCATGAAGTCCATGTCGATCTCGGCCCAGGGAAGATCGCGGTTGTACTGCGTATGCAGGTGGAGGAGGGGTTTCGTCAGAGCCTGCAGGCCGGCGATCCACATCCGCGCCGGCGAGAAGGTGTGCATCCAGGCGATGACGCCGACGCACTTGTCGGTGGCGCTGGCTTCGACGCAGGCGGCAAGGATCGCCTCCGCATTCTTCAGGACCGGCTTCCACACCACGCGAACAGGGATGGAGTCCGCCTCGTTGAGCCCGGCGGCGATCTGGCTCGAATTATCGGCCACCTGCCGCAGCGTCTCCTCGCCGTACAGGTCCTGGCTGCCGGTCAGAAACCAGACCTCGAACTCACCCAGCGCCTTCAATTCACCCACTCCCAGGAAATCTGCCGTCGTAGGATCGGCGCAGCAAGAACGCACCTCTCCCAACGGCGTTCGGTTTGATGATCCGCTCGATCCCGAATGCAGAGTACTCGGCGGGGATTCAACGTCAGCTAGGTGAACCCGAGGCCCTCGTGGTGCAACCACCGTGGGAGCTCCGCGCCACCAGAAGTCGCGCCGTTGCGTGCTGGGCCCGCTGATGGTATCGTTCCCGGGAACGGTAACAGGCTAGCACGGGCTTCAGACGTGAGTCAATAGGCCAAGTCAGACGCGAGAAGCTATCTTTGAAATCGGCTCTCCTCGATGATCATGAAGGATTAGACCGATGGCCCATAGAAAGCGCTTGACAATCCGTGACGTCGCCGCAGCAGCCGGAGTCTCGATCCAGACGGTTTCGCGCGTTCTCAACAATAGGCCGGATGTCGCCCCGGAGACGCTGCAGCGCGTCCAGGAGGTCATCAGGAAGACCGGGTATGCGCCGAACATGCTCGCGCGAAGCCTTACTCAGGGTCGCAGCCACACTCTAGGCGTAGTCGCGTACGGGCTGGAGTACTTTGGACCATCGCGGGTGCTGACGGCGATCGAGCGGAAGGCAGCGGAGATGGGCTACGGGATAACGCTGAATCTGTTTCTGGAGCCCGAAACCGACGCCGTCGACCACGTGCTGCACGCGCTTCGCGCTCGTCAGGTCGACGGCATCATCTGGGCCATCCCCGACGTCGGCGACAATCGCGCCTGGTCTCGGACCAAGGGCTCGGAACTGCCCGTCCCGATCATGCTCGTCGGCGGGATGGCCGGCAGGCCCTACCTGCCTTCAATCGTCATCGACAACGCTGCGATCGGGTGTCTCGCCACCGAACATCTCCTCGCTGGTGGCGCCCGGAAGGTCGGGATCGTCACCGGCCCTTTGAGCTGGTGGGAGGCGCAGCAGCGGCTCCGAGGCTGGCGCGAGACGCTCGAAGACCACGGGCTGGAAGCTCCCGATAGCCTGATCGTCGAGGGCGACTGGACGGTGACCAGCGGCGAACAGGGTCTGTATCGCCTTCTCGAGGGGTGCCTCGAGCTGGACGCGGTCTTTGCCAGCAATGACCAGATGGCCCTCGGCGTCCTTCACGCGGCCCATCGCCTGGGGCGCCGCGTGCCAGACGAACTGTCTGTAGTGGGCGTTGACAACATAGCCGAGGCATCTCACTTCTGGCCGCCGCTGACGACAGTCCACCAGCCGCTCGGTGACGCCGGCGCCATGGCCGTCGAGGAGATCGATCGGCTCATCGGGAAGGCGAGACAGCCGCGGCGCTCTCAGCAGGCGGCGCCCGAGATGACCCTGCTGAAGCCCGAGCTCGTAGTCCGCGAAAGCGCCCGGCCCATAGTTCCTTTCGGTTTGGCAACCGTCAACGCCGCCGCCGTTGCCGCTCGAGACTGATTGGTCAAGTCCCGGTCCTTCCGACGCGCCCGGGCACTGACAGGAATCGCCCCTTCTTCGTGGGCTCTCGCAGGTCTGCCATACAGGCGGCCGCAACACTAGATGTGTTCGTGCGGAGTCTCATGACTAACGCATCGGCAGGAGCCGCTAGCATGAGCGTAAGGCCCGCCGTGTGCGGGAGATCTGCGCCACCGAGAGCGAGCCGCAAGCGGCAACGCCACCAAGACGAACCTCTGAGCCGTGGGCCGGGATCAGGCCCCGGCTTTCTTGATGCCATCTGGAGGCAAGCACCGCCTCGAGGGCAGGCCGCGAGCCCTTTCCCTACCACCCACGCTCGCGGTTGCACCACGACCGCGAGCTCCATCCAGAGGGAGGAGCCAATGAGCATCGCGGTCCGCAAAAGGACACCAACGCCGACCCCGACGCCGACCGGCAAGGCAAAGGAAGGCCGGGTGGATGGCGCTGCCCGGCTTCCTTCTGCGATTCGAACCGGCGCTATTCGAACCGGCGCTGGAGTATGGCGTGGACGGAGACTGCGGCGAGGATGACTGCGCCGTAGATTAGTTGGGTGTAGTAGTCGGTCAGTCCGACCGCCACGATCCCGGCCTGGATGCCCCCGATCATGAAGGCGCCGAGGAACGTACCGTAGATGCTGCCGCGGCCACCGAAAACCGAGGTCCCGCCGACGAATACCGCTGCCAGCGTCGGCAGCAGGTAGGCCGAACCCAAGTTTGGGTAGAAGTTGTTGAGCGAGAAGGCGTTCATCGACGCCGCCAGGGCCGCGGCCATGCCGGTCAGGACGAACAGGGTGATGCGCGTCCGCCGCACCGGGATGCCCATGAGCTGGGCGGCCTGAGGGTTATCACCGATGACGTAGGCGTTCTGGCCCAGCCGGTGGCGGTTGAGGAGCACCCAGGCGACGACCGCCAGGGCCAGCAACCAGAAGAACTGGGTCGGCATGGTCCCGATCTTGCCGGCGAGCAGTTCGTACGAAAAGGCCGTGTTGGTGGCGACGAGCGGGTAGCTCTTGCCGTTCACTAGCACCAGGGTGAGGCCACCGAACAGGAACTGCGTGCCTATCGTCACTACGAGCGAGGGAATCCCGATGTACGTGACGATCAAGCCGTTGAACAGGCCGCACAGGGCGCCGACGAGAAGGGCGGCTAGGATTCCAAGTTCGACGCTGCCGGTCGCCTGCCAGGTGAAAACGAACCCGACCAAGCTGAGGGACATCTCCGAAATGAAGGAGAGGTCTATGTCGCCGGCGATGATGACCATCGTCAGGAAGAGGGCGACGATGGCGAAGTACGGGGTCGTCTGGGCGAATGCCAGATAGATCCGATCACTGAGGAACGTGGTAGGAGCCCCAATGATGAAAGCGAGCCAGAGCGCCAGGAACGCGACAGTGATACCGATCTGCGAGGCCCAGGCGCTGGCGAAGGCTGTGATGGGGCTGCGCGAGCGGGATGCCCTGGCCGCGGCGACGGCAGGGTTCATTCGTGATCCTCGCTGGACCGCGTCGTTGCCTCGGGCGTCCCATCTTCCAGTCGGTAGCGCTCCTGTTCGGTGAAGGTGCCTGTAGCGGCAACTTCGCGCATGATGTCCATGAGCTCGTCGAGCGAATAGCGCGAGGTCGGGAACTGGCCTGCGACGCGTCCGCGGTCGAGGACTACGATCCGGTCGGAAACCGAGTAGACGTGGAAGATGTTGTGGTCGATGAAGATTGCTGACTTCCCGGC
>JBEKCH010000084.1:0-9310 GCA_050014975.1 Candidatus Limnocylindrales bacterium | reverse complement strand
GTGAAGATGGCGATCCAGTACGCCGCGGCTCCCCTGGCTCCGTAGGCGCGGGCGAGGGGGAGCGAGAGCCAGGCGGCCGGGATGCCGAAGGCCAGGCTGGCGATGTAGTCGCCGACTCCCCGGAGTGCGGGCACGGCCGCGAAGGGCAGGTAGGGCAGCAGCTGCAGCGGGCCGAGAGCGAGGTAATAGCGGCCGTCGACTTCCACGGAGTCCACGACGCCCTTGAGCGCAGCCGAGTCGAGATGACCGCCGAGGGCCCGCTCCGCGAGCAGCATCATGCGGCTCGGACCAAGGCCGCTCAGCGTTATCTCCAGCGTCGTTGCCGCGAGGTAGGCAACGACCACGGCCAGCCCGAAGATGAGTTCGGGCCGCACCAGCCTCCGAAGAGCGGTCGTCCGGCCGGGTGGGATGGCGGTCGTCATCCGGGTAGCGTACAGGAGGACTGGCTGGCGTCGTGGCAGCCGCGGCTCGGTCAGCTCTGCAGATACGTGAAGCTGTGCCAGAGCACGCCGTACGCGACCGAGGCGACGCTTACCACGACCAGCAGCCGCTCCGGCCAGCCCTTCCAGCGGCTGGACCCCATGGCCATCAGCGCCACCAGGAAAGGCGTGAAATCGAGCGAGTAGCGGAAGCCGTACTGGACGTAGCCGCCGCCGTAGTAGAGGAAGACCGGTACGGCCACGAGGGCGGCGGCGAGCCACAGGAGCTGGACGGCGTGGTCGCGAAACCCGGACCACAGCGCGGTGACCAGCGCCGGCGACACGAACAGCATGGACAACCCGAAGGGGCTGGCGGTCAGGAAGGGGAAGTGGGGCAGGCTCTCGGGCAGCGCTAGCAACGCGAGCCGCAGGTTCTCGGGGATCTGCAGGATGGAGAAGAGGCCCAGGTCCCGGCGTTGCACCAGGGCCGGCTGCGGCAGGTAGGTGAGCAAGTAGCCGGCTTCCAGCGGGGAGTCGAAGCGGACCCAGTTGTACCAGCCGTAGATCGCGACCCCGGCAGCGAGCGGCATCCCCAATGCAATCGCCGACGCGATCCTGTCGCGCCGCTGCCACAGCAGCACCAGGCCGAACGGGATGATCGCCAGGATCGTGGTGGGCCTGGCCAGGAAGGAAAAGGCCATGCACAGGCCGAGCACGGCCGGCCGGCGTCTGCCGGCCCACTCGAGCAGGAAGAGCGTAAGGGCCAGAAAGCACTCGGCGTGTGCGAGGTAGAAGATGTCGCCGAAGACCGAGACGTACAGCAGCAGCGAGCCGAAGGCGATGAAAGCCGCAATCCAATAGGCGCTCGCGCCACGGGCGCCGTAGGCTCGCGCGAGCGGCAGGGCCAGCCAGGCCGCCGGAATGCCGAAGGCGAGCCCGATCAGATGGCCGGCGAAATTGTGGAAGAGATGGAAGAGGGCGAACGGCAGGTAGGGCAGGATCTGCAGCGGTCCGACGGCCAGGTAATAGCGCCCGTTGAGTTCGACCGTATCCCCGGATCCCTTGAGCGCGCTGGCGTCGAAGTGGCCGTTCACCACGCTGATCGCCACGATGATGATTCGATCGACCGGCAGATGGCGACCGATGATCGCGATCACCGCTGCCAGGCCGTACGCCACCAGCACCGCCAGTACGAAGAGGAGGTCGCCCCGGCTGAGGCGATACCAGGGCCGGACGCGCTGGACGGCTGTGACGTCGGCGTCGGATTTCATGGCAGCGAAGTATAGGGAAGAGCCCGGCCGGGCGAGTGGGCCGGGAGGCAGCAGGCTAGGAGGCGGGGGCCGCGGCCAGCTCCTTCATCGGCCCGGTCACCACCACCTCGGCCGATTCCTCTGCCGGCCCGTGCTCGGCCCCGGCCGGCCGCAGGATCCGGTAGCGATGGCTGATGCGGGCGACGCCGGTGGCGATCTGCGCGCTGACGGTGCAGTACTTCGTTGCCGACAATTCGATCGAGCGGCGCACCGCCTCCGTCTCTACGTCGCCTTCTACGACATGAGTGACGGCGATCTCGGTGAAGACGTTGGGCGCGGATTCGCGCTGGACGCCGCTGACCTCGACCCCGTACCTCGCCATGACCTGCCGCTTCTTGGTCATGATCTCGACGACATCCATGGCCGTGCATCCGGCGATGGCCGCCAGGAGCAGCTCCGTAGGCCGCGGCCCGGTGTTGCCGGCGGCGTTGTCCATCACGACGTCGTGCCCGGATCCGGTTGCCGCCACGAACCGCAGCCCGCCCTCGTGTCGGAGGCCGAGTCGCTTCTCACCCATTCCGCGTGTCTCCTTCTAGGTGCCGGGTACGGTGGCGGCCGCCGCCGGAGATGCCGCAGTCGCCTGAGTCGTGTCGGCAGTCGTGCGCGCGGCGGCTTCCTGGGCCTCGAGCCAGCGCTCGGCGTCTATCGCGGCCCGACAGCCTTCGCCGGCCGCCGTCACCGCCTGGCGGTAGCGGTGGTCGTCCACGTCACCGGCTATGAAGACGCCGTCGATGTTGGAGGCCGTCGTCGCCCCTTCCGTCCGCAGATAGCCCTTCTCGTCGGTCTCGAGCCAGTCGCGGAAGACCGCCACGTTGGGACGATGGCCTATGGCGACGAACAGGCCCTGGACCGGCAGGCGCTCCTCGCCGGTGCCGTCGGTCCTGCCCAGTCGCAGCGCCTCGACGTGTTCGGCGCCGAGCACCTCTTCCACCGTCCGGTTCAGATGGAGCTGGATACGGGGATGAGAGCCGGCCCGGGCCGCCATGATCTTGCTGCCTCGGAAGGCGTTGCGCCGGTGGATCAGGTGCACCTTGCTGGCGAAGCGGGTGAGGAAGAGAGCGTCCTCGAGGGCGCCGTCGCCGCCGCCGACCACGCCGACCTCCTTGTCACGGAAGAAGAAGCCGTCGCATGTCGCGCAGGCGCTGACCCCTCGGCCGCGCAGGCGAGTCTCGCTCTCGATGCCGAGCCAGATGGCCTCGGCGCCGGTAGCCACGATCACGGCCTGGGCGCGGTACTCGACGCCGGCGGCCCAGAGCCGGAAGGGGCGTTTGCCCAGGTCCACCCGCTCCACGTCCGCGTCCACGATGCGGGCCCCGAAGCGCTCGGCCTGCTTGCGAAAGAGGCCCATCAGCTCGGGACCCTGGATGCCCTCGGGGAAGCCCGGGTAGTTCTCGACCTCGCTGGTGATCATGAGCTGCCCACCGCCGGCCACCCCGCCGATGACGATCGGATCAAGGTTGGCGCGCGCGGTGTAGATCGCGGCGGTGAGACCCGCCGGACCGGACCCGACGATGACGACGCGAGCCTCGACCGTCTCGCCCGTGGCGATGGCCTGGCTGGCCGGCACGTGGTCATCGGCCCCGGCCGCGGGGATGAAATCGAGGCGGATGCCGCCCAGCCTGGGGATCTTCCTGGAAGTGGCGTCGTCGCTCATGGGCTCATCCTAGCACGGGCGCGATACTCCCGGGGAGTATGTGATCACGCTCCGGGCCAACGTCAAACAGCTATCGGGCCGAGCCATTCGGCCACCGCCACGCTGCCTCGGTCGACGCGGCTCTAGATCGACCGCGGCTTCATCGAATGCACGTGCGGCAGTACCTCACGGCCGATGAGCTCGATGTTGCGCAGGTCCCAGGCGTTGGCGAGATTGAAGATGACGTGCTGCACGCCGACATCGGCCAGGCGGCCGAAGCGTTCCACGACCTGGGCCGGCGTCTCGCGGCCGAGGTCGACGGACTGGAGGTTCGTGCGCTCGATCTCCTCGAACGGCCGGCTGACCTCCGCGCAGCGCTCGCGCAGGACCGAGAACTTGTGGGTCAGCTGGTCCGGGCCGCCGAAGATGTTGCAGGCGTCGGCGTACCTGGCCACCAGGCGTAGCGTCTTCTGCTCGCCGCCCCCGCCGATCAGGATCTTCGGATGGGGCCTGCTGAGTGCTTGCGGTGAGTTGAGCAACCGGGTCGCCTGGTAGTGCTTGCCCTCGAAGGCCGCCTGGGAGCCGTGCTCGCCCTGCCACATCGCGTGACATATCTGCAGCGTTTCCTCGAGCATCTCGAAGCGCACTCCCAGGGGCGGCATCGGGAAGCCCAGGCCGCGGCTCTCCTCCTCGTTCCAGGCGGCGCCGATGCCGAGGTAGGCGCGCCCGCCGCTCAGCACGTCCAGCGTCGTGGCGGCCTTGGCCCATAGCCCGGCCTCGCGGTAGTGCACGCCGCCCACCATCAGCCCCAGGGTCGCCCGCTTCGAATGCGCGGCCATGTAGCCGAGGGCGGTCCAGCCCTCCAGCATGGGCTCCTCCGGCCGGCCCACGCCGCGGATCTGATAGAAGTGGTCCATAACCCAGAGGGAGTCCAGGCCGGCTCCGTCGGCGGTCTCCGCGATGCGGGCCAGCCCGGGCCCGATGGCGGCGTCGCCGCCGGGCCAGGTAAACGACGGAACTTGCAGACCGAGCTTCACGATGGACCTCCGAAGACAGGCAGCGGAGCGAACGAGGGCTCGTCGGCGATGGTTTGGGCGAGCGGCCACAGGTTAGCACCGGGGTCGCCCGCAGCCCCGCGGCGACACGGGCCGGGCGGCGGTACGGGCCGCGCGTCAGATCCCGGCGATCCCGCGGGGGGCGAAGCGGGGGCCGAAACGCGGGACCCTCAGCCCCGAGGCTTCGAGCAGGCGGACGACGCGAGCGCGCTGGCCGGCGTAGGACGCCAGGATCTCGAGCATTCGCGCGTCGTCGGCGCGGGGTTCGCCCGCGAGCGCCCACGAGACGAGATCGGGGAGATGGGCATCGCCGACACTCACGGCATCCGGATCGCCGAAGGCGGCCCGGGTGGCCTCGGCCGCGGTCCACGGCCCGATGCCGGGGATCGTCCGCAACCGTGCCCGCGCTTCCTCCGGGAGGAGCGCCGTCCACGACTCGATCTGCTCTCCCTGCCGTCCGATGCGCCGCAGCAGCTCGGCTCGGCGCCGCTCGAGCCCGAGCGGGTGCAGCTCGAAGTAGGGGAGTGTGGCCAGGCGAGCCGCGGCGACCGGGAGCAGCAGGGACATCGGACCGGGGGCCGGCTCGCCGAGGCGGCGGGCGATGGCGACATAGGCGCCGTGGGCCTCCGAGGCGGTCACCTTCTGTTCGGTCACCGCGGGGATCAGGGCCGGCACCAGCTGCCCGGTGCGCGGCAGGCGCAAGCCGGCAAATCGACGCGCGAGCTCGTGCACGAGCGGGTCGCGCGGGACGAGCAGGCTGGGGTCGTCGAGCAGCCCGGCCAGACCCGGGGCGGCCTCCAGGGCCAGTTCGGCTCCGGGTCCCCACGCCTGCGCGACGATCGCGGCGGGCTCGGCCGCCAGGCGCAGAGTGGCCGGTCCGGCGGCCGTGGCCCGAGCCAGCCAGACCGCCTTGCCGGCGAAACGGATCGTCGGATCGTCGCGGCCGTGGCTGAGCGGCGCCAGCGTGAGCGTCAGATCGATCGGCGACGAGAGCGCGAAGCGCGCGAGGAGCGGGTCGCCGGAGTCGGCCGCCGGTCGGCCCGACCAGGCTGCCGGTCGGCCCGAACCTGTCACTGGAAGAGGTCGAACTCGCGCGGCATCAGGACGTCGGCGATGCGGCCCTCGCCGCGGGTCGGGTGCGCGCCGCGGACGATCGCCGCGGGTTGTCGAGCCGTCTTGCCCAGGGCGAGCTCGGCAGCCGTGGCGATCTCGTCGGCCGTGGCCCGGATCGTGCTCCGCATCACCCTGCCGTCCGCGTCGGGAGTGCCGCGCAGGTCATCGATCGGCCTCATGCCGCTCACTCCGATGGCCACGTCCGTGATGCCCCAGCGCCACGGCCGGCCGAAGCTGTCCGAGACGATGACCGGCACGTCCACGTCGAAGGCCTCGCGAACCGCGGCCCGGATTCGATCCGCGGATGCGTCCGGGTCCACCGGCAGCAGGGTCACGATGCTGCCGCTCTGCGGCCCCACGTTGGATGCGTCGACGCCGCCGTTGGCGCACACGAAGCCGTGGGGCGTCTCCGTGATCAGGACGCCGTTCTGCCAGCGGACGACGCGGCGGGCCTGCCGCAGCACGACCTCGAGCTGGCGGGCGTCGCGGTCCCAGCGCCTGGCGAACTCGACCGCCTCGGGACGCGGCTCGATCGTCGTGAGGTCGACGATGGCCCCTTCGGCCTTCGAGACGATCTTCTGGGTCACGACCAGGACGTCGTCCTCGCGCGGTGGCAGGACCTCGCCGGCACGGCGCAGCGCCGCGACCAGCAACGCCGGGAGGTCGTCGCCGGGCCGCACCTCCGGGATCCCCTCCAGGGCGTAGACCTCCACCCGGCCGGGCCTCATCGTCCGGCCTCGTGATCGAGACCCGCGCTGTCCGCCTCGAGCAGATCCTCGGCCGTGTCCACGTCGAAGGCCAGCGGCCCGGCGACCTCCGCGTATGCGGCCCCGGCAGCGGCCGCCTCCCTCGCGTGCGCCGCCCGGCTGTCCTCGCCGAAGCGGAACGGGATGGCGTCGGGCGGCGAGACCAGGAGAGCGTTGGTCCCCGTTCCGTGGCGATCTGGGACCAGCACGACCACCGGCCGACCCGGCGCGCCCCTGCCCGTCTCCACGGCCACTTCGGCCAGCCGGTCGATAGCCTCGGCGCTGACCGCGGGCAGGTCTGCTGGAAGGACGAGGATCGCCGACGCCTCGGCACACGCCGCCTCGCGCGTCTCGACGAGGCCCTCGTTGAGGCCGTCGCTCTCCTGCAGCAGCGAGGCGGCGCCCATTGCCCTGGCCTGCCGCAGCAGCTCCGGGTCCTTGGAGACGACGGCGACGCCGTCCAGGCGCCGCGAGGCCAGAGCTGCGGCGACGGTCCGCCGCAGAAAGGCCAGGATGAGATCGGCGCGCTCCTCCGGATCGAGCGGCTCGCCCAGGCGCGTCTTGGCTCCGCTGAGCGATCGCACCGGCACGATCGCCACGATCCGTGAGAAGTCGGCGGCGCTCATGCTGCCGCGACCGCGGTGGCCAGCACCTCGCGGGCAAGCCGGACTCGAGCCGGCCCGTCGTTCATCACGGTGTCCGTGACGACGACCCGGAGGCCCAGAGATCTCACCGCCCCTGCCAGCGACTCGTCGGCGAAATCCATCACGAAGGTGTCGAGCAGAGCAGCGGCGGCATACCGCCGGGCGACTCCGAGGGCCGTCGGCTCGTCGCCCAGGTTGGCTAGCATCCGGTCGGCCGGTCCGCGCAGCGCCTTGCCGCCGACGATGCCCGAGACACCGACCGACCGGATCCCCCGTCGGCGAGCCGCGGCGATCTCATCGAGCATGCCGGGCACTGCCAGGATCGGGCCGATGGAGACGATCGGGTTGGACGGCCCGACGACGATGGCGTCGGCCGCGCGCAATGCTTCGCGCACCTCCGGAGTCGTCTTCGAGCGCTCGATGCCCTGGAATTCGACCGCCCGAACTTCGGGCGCCTGGTGGAGGCGAACGAAGTAGTCCTGGAAGTCGAGCCAGCCGTCGTCGGTTCTCACCCGGGTTCGGACCGGCTCGTCGGTCATGGGCAGGATGCGCGATGGAACGCCCAGCGCTCGACTGAGCTCGGCCGTCACCTCGGTCAGTCGCTCGCCTCGCCGCAGCCTCTCGGTCCGAAAGAGGTGGCTGGCGATGTCGCGGTCGCCCAGGCGGAACCAGGTCTCTTCGCCGAGTCCGGCCAGGCCAGCCATGACCTGCCACGTCTCGCCGGCGAGTCCCCAGCCCTCGGCTCCGGCGAGCCCCGCCAGCGTGTACATGACCGTGTCCTGATCGGGGCAGATGGTCAGCGAGTGGCGCTCCAGGTCGTCCCCGGTGTTGACGATGACGGTCAGCTCTCCGGGGGCGAGCGCTCGCTGCAGACCTTCGGCGATCTTTGCTCCTCCGACGCCACCGGCCAGGCACACGACTTGCATCGTTTCAAATCTCTCAGCGAAATTCTCGCCCGCAAGGTTAGCGCCGGCGGATGATCGTGTCTCGACGGTCCCTTTCGGCGGTCGGCGGTGCAGATTCCTGGTGCCCTCCGGGTGGGCTGGGGGTACTCTTGGGGGGTACCTCTGGTTGGCTGACGCTGTGCCTGCGGCAGCCGTAGCATCGCCAGGTTCCGTGGCCTGCGGCACCGACGCGCCCGCGCCGGCGCATCCGCGCCCCTTGGGGGGCGTCGTCAATTCGCGGTTTGCGTATTCGCTCAGCTTGCTTGAGGCGGGCGCCGTGGATGTAGCAAAGGAGGACCGCCACATGGGCGGTTTCGACCCAATCGCCCGAGCTGGAAGAAGGACGGATTCAACGACCGGCTCGCGCCTGCGGGCCATTGGCCGCGCGCCCCGCAGCCTATTGCGGTTGGGCCCGGCCCTCGCCATCGCCGTCCTGATCCTGGGCTTGTTGCCGGGGTCGGTCATGGCCGACGCCGACCATTTCCAGGTCACTGGCCCCAGCCTGGTAACGACCGGCGTCCAGCACACCTACACGATCACCGCGATGGATGGCTCCGACGTCGACACGGGCTACTCGGGGACGGTCGACATCGCGTGCAGTGACTTGGACTCCAGCGTGGTGTGCCCGACGAATCCGAGCTCCTTCACCGATGGCGTGGCCACCGTCGACGTCACGCTGGTTACGGTCGGCCCGCAGAGCATCACGGCTACCGACGACTCAGACGCCTCGATCACGGGCACCATCGATGTCACGGTCACGGCCGCCGGCGTGGCCACGCAGCTCGTCTTCGACGCACCCGCATCGGCATACGTGGGCTCGCCGGCGAGCGTCACCGTTACCGCCGAGGACGACCTGGGCAGCACCGACACTACCTACGCCGGCCCGGCCGCGCTCACCAGCACCGACGGCGGCGCTGTGTTCGACCCCGTCAGCCCGGTCGGCTTCGCGTCGGGCGTCGCCGCCATCGACGTCACTTTCAGCGCGGTGGGGTCGTACACGGTCACCGCCACGGATGGCTCGCTTACGGGGACCTCGGCCGCCATAAGCGTCGGTGCCGGCACGCCCACCATCAACTTCACCAGCACCGCCCCCAGCTCGGCCGTCGTGGGCGGCTCGACCTACAGCGTGACCGCGGACTCGCCCTCGCCGGCGACCATCGGCTTCACCATCGACGCCACCGCCAGCACCGTCTGCTCGATCTCCGGCCACGTGGTCAGCTTCACCGCGGTCGGCAGCTGCGTCATCGACGCCAACCAGCCCGCCAGCGGGGACGGCAACTGGAACGCCGCTGACCAGGCTCAGCAGTCGTTCAGCGTCGGTGCCGGCACGCCCACCATCAACTTCACCAGCACCGCGTCGAGTCCGGTCGTGGGCGGAACCTACAACGTGACCACCTCGACCAATGACTCCGAGACGACCGTCATCCTCTCGATCGATGCCACCTC
>JBEKCH010000083.1:0-10304 GCA_050014975.1 Candidatus Limnocylindrales bacterium | reverse complement strand
GTCGCCGCGCTCGTCATCGGCAACTTGTTGCTCCGCCGCCGCGAGCTGTGAGCGGCCGGACCGGGGGCGGCCTCGGACGAAAGGGCCGTGCTGCCTCGGTCGAATCGGGAGCCACGAGCGAGCCTGCGCGGGAATCCTCTCGCTTACGGTAGGCTTTACGCGTGGCAAGACAGAGGCCGAAGCCGGCCACCGCACAGAGCAACGTGGCCGGCAGCGCCGTCTCGCAAACAGCCGACCGGCGCGAGCCCGACGCCCCGAGGAAACGCGTCGTGGTAGTTATGCCCGCCTACAACGCCGCAAAGACCCTCGAGCGGACGTATCGCGACATTCCTCATTCGATTGTCGACAAGATCATCCTGGTCGACGATGTTTCCGAGGACGACACGGTCGCGATCGCGCGCCAGCTCGGCCTGGACGTCATCATCCACCGCCAGAACCTGGGCTACGGGGGCAACCAGAAGACCTGCTACGACGCTGCCCTGGCCGCCGGGGCCGAAGCCGTCGTCATGCTCCACCCCGACTATCAGTACGACGCCACGCGCATCCCGGCGCTCGTCCAGCCGATCCTCGACGGCGAGAAGGACCTGATGCTGGGCAGCCGCTTCCTGGGCGATCCGCTGGCGGGCGGCATGCCGCGCTGGAAGTACGTCAGCAACCGCTTCCTGACGATCCTCGAGAACCTGGCCTTCGGCCTCCATATCTCGGAATACCACACCGGCTTTCGCGCCTACAGCCGCAACCTGCTCGAGTCGATCCCCTACCGGCTCAACAGCGACGACTTCGTGTTCGACCAGGAGCTGGTCGCGCAGGCGGTCGCATGCCACATGCGGGTCGGTGAGATCGCGGTGCCGACGCGCTATTTCGAGGAGGCCAGCTCGGTCAACTTCCGTCGAAGCGTGGTCTACGGGCTCGCCACCCTGAAGGTCATCCTGCGCTTCATGCTGCACCGTCTGCGCGTGCGCCGCAGTCGCAAGCTCGCCAATCGAAGCCAGCCGACGCGGTGAGAGTGGTGCGGGCGGTCCGCTCCAGCTGCCGGGTTCGAACGGCTGGCCGGGCGTGACGCGACGCCTGACGACCGGGTTTGCCCGGGGCGGAATCGGGGTCCTGATCTCGCTGGCCTGCGTGTACCTCGTTCTGCGCGGCGTCGACCTCCAGCGCACCGCGGACCTGCTCGGCGGCGCCCGGCCGGCCTGGCTGCTCATCGCCGTGGCGGCCGTGATCGGCGACCTATTCTTCCGGGCACTGCGCTGGCAGGCCCTGATGCGGCCCATCCATCGCGTGCCGTTGCGCCGCCTCGGCGCCTACATGCTCGTCGGCTACCTCGCCAACAACGTGCTGCCCGCCCGTCTCGGCGAGCTGGTGCGAAGCCACTACCTGGGCGATCGCGAGGGGATCAGCCGGAGCGCGACCCTCGGCACCGTGGTGGTGGAGCGCGTGGTCGACACGGTGGTCCTGGTCGGGATCGGCGCTGCGGCAATCCTGATCCTCAACGTTCGGGGCGTCGTGGTGAGCGCGATACTCGTCGGCGTGGCGATCGCGGGCCTGCTGTGCGTCGCGCTGGCCGTCGCGCTGGCGGCGCACCGGCTGCCCGGGGCCGGCAAGGTGGCGGCTCGCCTGGAGCGCTGGCCCAGGGCCGTGGGCGTGGCCACTCGGCTGCGGGACGGCCTGCGGGTGGCGGCCATCCCCAGAACGCTCGCCGCGGCCGCGATCCTGAGCGTTGTCGCGTGGAGTTGCACCGTAATCGCGGTCCTGGCCGTGGGCCAGTCGCTCGGCATCCAGCTGACCGTCGGCGAGGGGGCCCTGCTGGCCGCCGGCACGAACCTGGCGACGGCGATCCCGTCCGGTCCGGGCTACCTGGGAACGTTCGAGTACGCGGGCCAGAGCATCGCCCTGGCTTTCGGGTTGGGCGCCTCGGAGGGGCTGGCCCTGGCGCTGCTGATCCACGTCCTGACGCTCGCGGTCAGCTCGCTTGGCGGCGCGGCCGCTCTCGTTCGACTCGGCTGGTCGCGCAACGGACGCCCGACCGCCCAGAGGGTAGCGCCGCCTCCGGACCGCTGAACCGCACGGCCCGTTTGGACGCAACGAGGTTCCGGGGCAGGCGCCGGCCGTTTCGTGCCGTGGCGCGCGCAATGGGCGTGACGGAAGCGTGCCGGCAGGCTATGGTGCTGTCGCAATGACGATGGATCGTGACTCCACGCTCGGCGACGACAGCCGCTGGCTCGAACAGGCCGGCCGGATCCTCGCCAACCTCGGCTTCGAGCTGGTCGAGGCCGACCGACTCGCGGGCAGCGGTACGAGCCGCCTGCTGGTGGCCCTCCGACCGACCCCGACGCTGCGACACTTCGATCCGGAGACGATCGATTGCTGGACTTGCGAGGCGGGCCGCGGCAAGGCGAGCCGGCTCGAGCTCGAGTCGCATTACCCGATCTCGTCGGACTACTCCTGGGGCCTGATCTCGCTCACCGACCGTCTCGGCGTCAGCAACCAATTCCTGAGCTTCGGCGGCGCGCTGCGGGCTCAGATGACGCCGGACGCTACGGTCCTGGTGGACTTCAGCTCGCACGCGCCGATCCTGCGCGGCAGCGGTCACAGTCAGGGTGTAGACCCGCTGGCGGCGGAGGTAGGCGCCTTCTTCGCCCGGATCAAGGTGCCGATCGATTTCGTGCCCGGCGCGGAGGCGCTGGTGGCGAAGGCGGCGCCGCGGACCCTCTACTGTGCCTTCATTCAGCACGTCCGCGAGAAGCTTGCCGCCGCGCGGACCCTGCGCGAATCGAACCGCTGGCTGGCCGACTGGAGTTCGCACGAGGCGCAGCGCATGGAGTCTCTGGCGCCGGAGCACTGGCGGGCCGGCGCAGATCTGCGCCGCCAGCTCGGAGCGATCGAGGCCATCGGCCGGGAGTAGGCGCGGGAGCCCGCCGGTCAGTGCGACGGCGCCCTTCCGGGCGCCGTCGTCGCGTACCTGCGAGAACCCCCGCTGCCGCGGAGGCGCCGGGTCAGGAGGGGCTGGCCGTTGGCGCCGCGGTGGCGGTTGGCCCCGCGCTCGACGTTGGCGCCGCGCTCGACGTTGGCGCCGCGCTCGACGAAGCTGCGGGCGAAGCGGACGGGCTCGGCGAGGCGGGATTGAGCACGGCGTTGATGGCGGCGGCGATGTCCTCGTAGGTGGGCACGGCGTTCGCGCCGGCGGCGGCCACGACGAGCTTGCCGTTAATGTAGATGGACGGAGTGCCCTGGTTGTCAGACGGAGCCGCTGCCTGCTCCGCCGCTACCTCGGACAGATGTGTCCCGTTCCTGACGCATGGCTCGAAGGTGGACATGTTCAGGCCCGCGTCCTGCCCTATCTCCACCAGCCGGTTCAGCGTGAAGGCCCCCGGCGACTCGTCAGGTGACTGGTTGGCGTACAGCCAGTCGTGATAGAGCCAGAACTTGCCCTGGTCGGCGGCGCACAGCGCCGCGTTGGCCGCGTCGCGGGACTCGGTGACCCCCGGCTGGTTGGCGTCGATCGTGATCAGATCGTGGAATACGAACTTGGCCTTGCCGGTCTCGACGAAGTTGGTCACGACCTGAGGCTCGACGTTCATCGTGAAGTCGAAACAGGCCGTGCACCGGAAGTCGCCCCACATGTCGATGGTGACCTTGGCGTCGGCGTTGCCCAGCGTTCGCCCTTCGGAGGGGATGCTGGCGGGCGTTACGACGCGGGGCGCAATCGGACTCTCGAGCGCGACGCCGCTGCCAGATTTGCTGGTAAGCAGGTATGCGCCGCCGATGACCGCGGCACCCACCACGAGCGCGATCACGGTCCAGAGCGCTATCGAGCGCAGGCCGCCGCCGGAGGCTCCGGAAGTCGCCGCCCGGGCCAGCCTGCGGTTGGCCTCTCGATTGGCCAGGCGCTGCTGACGGGCGGAGCGTCGGCTCGTCGGCGGAGCGCTCTTGCCCGCGGGAGTCGGGTGACTGTTCGGACGGCTCTGAGTCATCGCTGCATTCCCTCTTGAGTAGTGGCTGACGACTGCCTGTCAGGCCGGCTCATCGATCGAAACCGCGCCGGGTTTCGGCGTCCGAACGTAGACCCACAGGGCGATGATGAAGCGCAGGACGAGCGAGATCCCGTAGGACTCGCACCAGATGCAGACGGCGTGGATGAGAAAGATCTGCGCGAACTGGAACCAGCCCTCGAACAGCACGCCGACGAGCGACAGACCGTAGTGAGCCAGCAGGATCGTGTAGTTGTTGGAGCGCCACCAGTAGATTGCCAGGCAGAAGAGGGTGATCGAGAGGACCACGCCATAGACGGCCACCGGGAC
Organism: Candidatus Limnocylindrales bacterium; assembly: GCA_050014975.1. Classification (GTDB taxonomy): domain Bacteria; phylum Chloroflexota; class Limnocylindria; order Limnocylindrales; family CSP1-4; genus Fen-1039. The sequence continues at coordinate 6,006 of JBEKCH010000083.1, read as the reverse complement.
ACCGAAGAAGGGACGCGAATACTGGCTGTTCGCGACCGTCTGGCAGCCGCCCAGGACCCCGATCCTGGGGCACACCACCTGGCCACCCGGAGTGAGCTCTTCGTACGACAGGTACGAAGCGATGCCGAGCCCGATCAGATCCAGGGTCGCCAGAATGAGCGCTGGGTGGATGTGCCGTATCTGGCTCCAGACGCCGGCGAGTCCGGAGGGCCGGTCGGCCCGCGATGTGTCGGTCATACTCCTGCCTTGCGTTTTCGCAGTCGGGCAGCTACGCCCGGCCCGAACGTCCGCATATGGTACCCGACTCGTGCCGGCCCCTCGCCCCGAGTCGGTTCGTCGCGCGCTCCGGGCACGTGCGGCTGGTTTCCGAGGCCCGGCTGGCCCTATCGCGTCGCCAGGAAGTCTTCGAGCTCCACGGCCGTCGGCATTCCCTCGCGGGCCCCGACATGCGTGGTGGCAAGGGCGCCCGCGGCGACGGCCCGCTTGACCGCTTCGGCGAGGGGCCTGCCCTCCGCGATCGCCGCCGCCAGCGCCCCGTTGAAGGCATCGCCGGCGCCGGTAGAGTCCAGAGTGGAGACGCGCTCGGCGGGCACCTCCCAGATCCTGGCGCCATCACTCCCGCCGCTCGTGGCGACGGCCGCGGCCGGCTCGGCGGCCTGATCCTGGCGGGCCTCGTTGCCGGGAGAGGCGGGCGCGCGGTCCAGGCCGGGGCCGACCCGCTCCAGCACCAGGACGCCGGCCGAGCCGAGGGTCACGATGACCGCCCTGCGGACGCCGGGACCCTCGGGCCCGGGGTCGAGAAGCAGCCGAGCCCGAGCCGGGACCTCCTGGCTGGCATCGGTCCGGCGGCCGGTTCGGCGGGCTTCGGTCGCGAGGAGCATCGAGAGCTCGTTGCGGTTGGGAGTGATGATGTCGGCGAGGGCGAAGATGGAGCGGTCGATCCCCGTTGCCGGGGCCGGGTTGAGGACGGTCGTGGCTCCGGCGGCACGGGCGCAGGTGAGCGCTTCGCGGACCACGTGGAGCGGCACTTCGTTGCAGACCAGCACGACGTCACCGGTCAGCGGCCCCAGCCGGGCCAGGCACTCGCGGACATAGCCCGCCTCGATGGCTCCGTTGGCGCCCGGGATGACCGCGATCTGGTTCTCGCCGCTCGCGTCGACCAGGATCAGGGCGACTCCGGTGGCCTGACCCGGCAGCGAGGCGACCATCGAGACGTCCACTCGCTCGGTCGCCAGGGCTCGCCGGGCCTCGCTCTCGAAGGTGTCGTCGCCGACCGCACCGATGAAGAGCGTGGGGCGCCGCAGCCGCGCCGCGGCCACGGCCTGGTTGCCGCCCTTGCCGCCGTGGTGGCGGTCGTAGCTTCCACCAGTGACAGTCTCGCCCGGGTGGGGCAGGTGGGGGACGCGCGCGACAAGGTCGATGTTGACCGAGCCGACCACGATCACGCGGCCGCTCATAGCGTCGTGCCTCCGCTCTCCGCGTTCCGGCGCCGGCCACGCCGGCCTGGGGCGCCTGCCGCGCCACGTCGCGCCGGCAGCGACTGATTGTGCGCCACACGGGATGCCTCCGGCACGGCGTTCTCGCCCGGCCGCCGCACCCAGCGCCTGCTCTCTAGAGCTCCTGCCTTCGGAACACCAGCCAGGTGACGCCGAAGAGCGCCGGGACGAGGGCGATGTTGAAGAGGATCGGGCCCAGGATGAAGCCCGGGTCCTTGCCCAGGACCAAGTCCGAGGCCGGGCTGCCCAGGGAGGAAGGCATGTAGGGCCCGATGACGGGCAGGGTCCCGATGATGCCCAGCACCAGCAGCGCCACCAGGCCGATGCCGGCGGCCGCTATCGCCGAGCGAGTCAGCGTGCTGCCCAGCAACGTGATCGCGGCGAAGATGACGAGCATCCACCACAGCAGCAGCGCCATGGCCGTGTAGCCGTCGAGCGGGAAGGCCTCGGGGTAGAGCAGCGCGGTGTAGACGTAGGCCAGGCCGCAGCCGAGGATCACGGCCACTGCCAGGTTGATGGCGATCGCGACCAGCTTGGCGGCAAGGAAGGCGGCCCTCGAGGCGGGCTTGGTCATGATCATGCCGGCGGTGCCGCGTTCCTTCTCCCAGGCCACCGAGCCCATCGCCAGCAGCAGGGCGCAGATGATGCCGAACTGAGAGAGGTTCTTGAGGATCTGAGTCGAAGCGCCGAGCAGGGACGGCGGCGGAACCGCGAAGGTCATGCCGCCGCTCTCGCTGCCGATGGCGTCGAAGAGGTCCTTCATGTAGCGATCGGTCAGCGGGCCAAGGACTCCGAACAGGACGAAGACCGCCGCGACCGCGACCATTCGGCCCGTGCGGATCTGCTCGCGCAGCTCCTTGAGCAGCAGGACGCGGAAGCCCATCATCGTCGGCCCCTCCCGTCCAGGCCCGTGACCGGGATTACGACCGGCGGCGCGATCGACGGGCCGCTCTCGGCGACCAGGCGCAGGAAGACGTCCTCCAGGCTCGGCCGTGCCCGCTCGTAGCGGACCAGGTTCACCCCGCTGGAGACGATGAGCGGCAGGATGGCCGGACCGGCGACCTTCGGATCGTTGACGAAGACCCGGACGGTGTCGGGTGTCGTGCGAACCTCGTGCGCCCAGGCCTGACCGCGGATGGCGCCGGCCAGCCGTTCGATCGAGCCAGGCTGCTGGGGTTCGGGTTCGAGCTCGTAGATCGGCTGGGCGTAGCGATCGAGCAGCTCGTCGATCGGTCCTTCGACGACCAGGTGCCCTAGGTTGAGGATCGCGATGCGATCGCAGACGCGCTCGACGTCGTTGAGGATGTGCGTGCTCATGAAGACCGTGGCCGTGCCGCGCAGGCGCGAGATGATCCCCAGCACGTCACGCCGGCCCTCCGGATCGAGCGAGCTGACCGGCTCGTCCAGGAACAGGACCCGTGGCTGGTTGATGAGCGCCTGACCGATGCCGAGGCGCTGGCGCATGCCGCCGGAGTAGCCGCCGATCCGTCGCTGTGCGGCCTCGGTCAGGCCCACGATCTCCAACACCTCGCCGACGCGCTGCCGCAGCGCCGCCCCGCGGAGCCCGTGCAGCTGGCCGACCATGTTCAACAGCTCGCGGCCGCGCATCCAGCCGTAGAAGCGCGGGTCCTGGTCGAGATAGCCGATGTTGCGTGCCAGCTCGCCGCTCGTGCCGCCGATCCGCACGCCGGCCACCGTGCCCGTGCCCTCGGTCGCGCTGGCGAGCCCGGTCAGCAGGCGCAGCGTCGTGGTCTTGCCCGCGCCGTTGGGGCCCAGGAAGCCGAAGATGCTGCCGCTGGGGACGGTCAGGTTCAGATGGTCCAGGGCGACGATGCCGTCGTAGCGCTTCGTCAGGTCGGCCGCGGAGATGGCCGCGTCGGACGTCGTAGCGAGACCGGGCCACGTGGCGAGGATGCGGGCGATCGACTCCGTGGGAGCCGAGCTCACGCCGCCGGTCTCGGTGCCGCGCGATTCGTCCCTGCCGACGAAGAAGTAGATCAACGGCCCGATGATGCTGACGAAGGCGATGACGAGGGCCCAGATGATCTTGTCGTCCCGAACCCGGCGATCCTCCTGAAACAGGTCGTACAGCGCGTACAGCATCAGGCCGACCTGGATGATCAGGAACGGCAGCAACACCAGGGCGATGGTCGCGGCGTCCATTGCGATCAGTTTCGCACGGGGACGGCGCCGCTCGCTGGCCCGCCCGCCGGGTTCGGTGTCAGGCGCCGAAGGGTCGGTGGATCGTGGAGAGGTCCGGCAGCGGTAGATCGGGCCGGACGCCGGCCACCCAGTCGCGCAGCGCGCGAACGCTGGTTTCGAACGCGATCTCGCGCCAGGGGATGGCCTCGGGGGTGAAGGGCCGGATCTCGAGCGCCTCGCGGGTGATCGTGGGCGCGCCGCCGACGATCCGAGCCTCGTAGGCGACGACGGCCACCGCCGCCTGAACGCGCGAGTAGAGGCCGACTATCGCACCCGGTTCGACTCGCAGGCCGGTTTCTTCCAGGGTCTCGCGGATGGCCGCGTCGCGGACGGTCTCGTCGATCTCGAGGAAGCCACCGGGCTGGGCCCACTGGCCCAGGCCGGGGGCGATTCCGCGCTTGATCAGGATCACCTCCCCGCGATCGGTGATGGGGAGCGTGGTCACGACCAGGCGCGGGTTGACGTAGCACACGAAGCCGCAGTTGGGGCAGGCCAGGCGTGAGCGCTCCTCGTCCTCGACAGGGCCGAAGGCCAGCACGCCGCCGCAGCGGGAGCAGAACCGGAACGTCGGCTCGAGCCAGTCCGGGATGCCGCCGGGACCGAATCGGGCCTCGCTCATCGTGGGACCTCGCTCATCCGCCGGGCCTGGAGGGCCGCCGCCGGCCCGCCGGCACGCGGATGCCCGCGGCTAGCGCGCACCGCGGAGGTCGGCGTTGGATTCGTCCTCCTCGATCGAGCGCGTCTGGGCCTCCCGGTAAGCCTGCAGACGGCTTCGCAGCGCCGGGTCGGAGATCGCCAGGATCTCGGCCGCCAGCAGGGCCGCGTTCTCGGCCCCGCCGACCGCGACCGTGGCCACGGGGATCCCGCGGGGCATCTGCACGATCGAGAGCAGGGAGTCCAGGCCACCCGCCACCTGGGTCGGGATGGGCACGCCGACGACCGGGAGGATCGTCTTCGCCGCCACGACGCCCGGCAGGTGCGCCGCCCCACCCGCGCCGGCGATGAAGACACGGATGCCGCGCTCCTCGGCGCCGCCAACGAAACGGAAGAGCAGGTCCGGCGCCCGATGGGCCGAGATGGCGTGCAGTTCGCACGGCACCTCGAGCCTGTCGAGCAGCTCGACCGCCTTCTCCATGACCGGGAAATCCGAACGGCTGCCGCAGACGATACCGACTCGCGCCCTTGTCTCGTGTTCGGCCATGCTCGTCCTCTTCATCGTGCGGATGGGCAGATTATGGCGCCTCGGCGCTCCCCGCCCCGCCCGCGCCTCGGCGCTCCCCGCCCCGCCCGCCCCCGCCGTCGGGCAGGCCGTGGCCGGCTGCGCCCTAGCGGCCGCCCAGCCGGATCATGATGATCGAGACCTCGTACAGCCCGTACATCGTGACGGCCATGACGATGGGACTGACGAAGTCCGCCCCCGGGGTGACGAGCTCGGAGAAGATCACGATCCCGAGCACGGCCATGCGCCGGGAGCTGCGCAGGCGCCTGGAGCTGACGATGCCCACCTTGGACAGCAGCACCAGCACGATGGGGAACTCCATGACCAGCCCGAAGGCCAGAAAGAGCACGGTCACGAAGCCGAAGTAGGCGTCCGCGGTCAGCATCAGCTGCAGGTCCGGCGTCTGGAAGCTGTAGAGAAAGCCCGAGGCGAAGGGCAGGATGAAGTAGGCGACGCACACCCCCAGCGCGAAGAAGAGCAGCGCCAGGGGCACCCAGGGCCGGGCGGCGGCCCGCTCCTTGGGCGTGAGGCCGGGCGAGATGAACCGCCACAGCTGGTACAGGATCACCGGCATGGCCACGATGACCCCGACCGTGACCGCGACCTGCATGTCGATCATGAACGGCTCGGTCAGGCCCAGGGCCACAAGATGGGTGCCCTTGGGCAGCGGCGCTATCAGGATGTGGATCAGCTGGCGCGCGAAGATGAAGCCCAGGACCGTGCCCGGCAGCAGCGCGAAGACCGAGATGAAGATGCGGTTGCGCAGCTCGACCAGGTGGCCCGCCAGCGTCATCGCGGCGGGCTCGCCCGGCGCCGCGCCGTCGCCCCCGTGCCGCCACGGCAGCCGCAGCCAGCGCGGCCGAAGGCGCCGCGGCAGCCGGCCGGCCGTCGGGCTGGCCAGGCTCTCTGTTTGGGCGTCGGGATCCATGGTCAGCCCCATGCCAAGCCGCGCCGAATGGCGAGCCCGTCCGGTCGCTCGCGCGTCCGGGTCGCCGGCGCAATGCCAAGTATGCCCGGCCCGGCCCGATAGCAGGTCGCGCCGATCTCCCCGCGCTGGCCCGGCGGTCCGATGGAGATGGCCGCGCGGCC
>JBEKCH010000082.1:0-9743 GCA_050014975.1 Candidatus Limnocylindrales bacterium | reverse complement strand
GAGCTGCTCCCAACCATGGCCGGCATGGCTGTTGCGCTGCCCTAACGAACCGTGAGGACGGTGTTCAGAAGCAGGACGCTGTGTTTGGCCCACGGCTTGAGCGAGCCGCCCGTAGGCATCTCGTAACGGCAGTCATCGTGGAGCTCGGCCAGGATGTTGCGCAGCGATGGCGGCAGCGAGCCATCGGCCGTCGAGAAGGCAAGTCCATGCGCCCGACCACGCCTTGGATATGGGTCCTGCGCCCTGGCTCCGAAGGAAGGCGAGCTACCTGAGCGCCCGACGGCGTAATGCTGGCATTGACGTGGGTCGTTCCGTGGCTGCCGCCTTGTGGCGGTCTGGCCGTTGGGGTGGCTACGCGCCCGTCCACCAGTCCGGATCGACCTGGCGATCGAGTAGCTCGGCCGGCGTGATGCGCGGCCGGATGAGCTGGGCTCGACCGTGGTCGACGGCCACTTCGGCGGCCGTCGGGTGCGACAGGAAGAACGGCATCGACTCGGTGAAGCCGTAGGCGCCCGCGTCGAGCACGGCCACGAGATCGCCGACGCGCGGCCGAGGCAGCATCGCTTCGGTTGTGAAGACGTCCAGCCCGGTGCACAGTGGACCGGCCACCGTAGTGGCGAATAGGGCTCGGACGGCGTCGGCGGTCAGGATGGCTAGCCGGTGCTCGCTCCGGACGAGGGCCGGCCGCACGAGGTGGTTGATTCCGCCGTCGACGATTACCACCGGCGCCGAGTCCAATCCTTTCACGTCCACGACCCGAGCCACGTAGGCGCCGGCCGGCCCGACGAGGAATCGGCCGGGCTCGAGGAGAATCTCCATCTGGCCTAGAGCGGCGTCGCCGTCCCAGCGCGCCCGCAACTCGGTCAGGCGCTGGCCGAGACGGGTTAGGTCGAGTGGCCGCTCGCCGTCGGCGTAGGGAATGCCCAGACCGCCGCCCGCATCCACCAGACGCAGGACCGTGCCCGTCTCGGCAGCCACCTGCCGGCCGACCTCCACGAGCTCGGCTACGTGGCCCACCAACTGCTCCGCATCACGCAGGTTAGACGCGCCGAAGGCGTGCAGACCCAACAGGTCGAGGTGCTCCGAGCTCGCGGCGGCCCGGGCCGCATCGATGAGGGTCGGGAGCGGCATGCCGAACTTGCCCTCGGCCCCGCCGATCAGCCGAACCGTCTCCAGGCGAGCGTCCTCGGCCACGGAAAGCCGGAGGAGGATCGGCTGGCAGTGGCCGACCCGGGCGGCAATCGCCTCAAGACGGTGGAGCTCGGCCGGAGACTCGACGGTGACGACGCCGATCTGGGCCGCAACCGCGGCGGCCAACTCCTCGTCGCGCTTGCCCGGCCCGGTCATGGCGATCGTTGCCGGGTCAAAGCCTGCCCGGAGGACCGTCTCGAGCTCGCCGCCGGAAGCCACGTCGGCGCCAACTCCGCATCGCCGCAGGTGCGAGACCACCGCCAGTGACGGATTGGCCTTGACCGCGAAGGCGATCCGGAAGCCGCGCGGCAGGGCGGCTCGCAGAGCCTCTACGCGCCGGCCGACCAGGTCCAGGTCGTAGAGATAGAAGGGCGTGCCGAATGCCTCGGCCAGGGCCGCCGGCGAAAGGCCGGCCAGCTGGCCCGCGTCCAGGACGCCGTCGATTCCGTGGCTGGCGCCGCCGGTGGACCCGCCCGTGGAGGTCTCCGTCACCGCAGTGCCTCCTCGACGGCTACTCGGGCGGCCGTGCGCTCGTCGCGGTACTTGACCACGATCGCGGCCGAGAGAGCCAGCCCGTGGGTGGCCGCAAATTCGCCCTCGACGCGGTGGACGCCCGGGGCGACGACGGCTCCGGCGGGGACGACCAGAGGCTCTTCTAGTGAACCCGAGATGACGCGGTCGCGGGCGAGGTCGTACAGCCGGCTCGTGCCGGTCAGGATGACGCCGGCCGCGATGACCGCGCCGCGCCCCACCAGGACGCCCTCCAGCAGTGCTGCCTGCGCGCCGACGAAGACCTCGTCCTCGACGATGACCGGGCGCCGGCCGGGCGGCTCAAGAACGCCGCCGATCTGGACACCGGCCGACAGATGCACGCGCGACCCGATCTGGGCGCACGAGCCGACGAGGACGTGCGAGTCGACCATCGTGCCCTCACCGAGCCAGGCGCCGATGTTGATGAACGAGGGCGGCATGATGGTCACGGCCGGCGCCAGGTAGACGCCGCCGCGGATCGACGTGCCGCCCGGAACGACGCGCCATGGCTTGCCGGCAGCGAGGGCGGCCAGTGCCTCGGGCGAGTCGATTAGGCCCTTGACCGGCAGGCCGATGCGATCGCGGAACCGGAGAGCGCCGCCGAGATCCCAGGTTCGGGTTTCACGGTTGGCGAACAGCCCGAGGATCGCCCTTTGAACGGCCGAATCCACGAACCAGCCGTCGTGGGCATCCGGGTCGGGACGAGCCGCCCTCACTCGCCCGGCGTCGAGGTCTCTCAGGAGGCCCTGCGGCTCTTCATGGCCGCTCACGCGCGGGCCGCAGTGGCTGTCCGACGGATCGCCTCTCTGGCGGCCGCGCTGGGGTCGCCGGCCGTGTCGGCAGGACAGTAGTGGTGCACGGCCTCGGCCGCCGAACCTTCGGCCGTCTGAAGCAGGCCGGTCGTCTCCAAAACCGTCCGCAATCGAGCGCGATGCCCCTCTTCGAGCTGGAGGAGCGGCAGCCTCAGCACATCGGAGATCTGGCCGAGGATCGCTAGGGCGGCCTTCACCGGCACCGGGTTTGGCCCACCCACGAAGTTGGCCTTCATGAGCGGCAGCCAGTGCTCGTGGATCCGCCTCGCTCCCTCCGAGTCGCCGGCAAACCAGGCTGCGCACATGGCGGCCATCTCGCCCGGAATCTCGTTGGCGCAGGTGCAGATGACGCCGTCGCCGCCCATCGCCAGCATCGGCAGGGTCCAGGTATCGTCGCCCGCCAGCACGGAGAAGCGCGAGGGTCGATCTCGCAAGATGGTCGAGATCTGGTCCATATTGGCCGAGGCTTCCTTGAGCGCGACGATGCCGGGATGTTCGGCGAGGCGCAGCAGCGTCGGGGCGTCGACGTTCACGCCCGTTCTGCTGGGGACGTTGTAGACGACGATGGGCAGGGCGCCGTCGTCGGCGATGGCCCGGTAGTGGGCTTCGATCATGCGCTGGTCGGGCTTGTTGTAGTACGGGGCCACGCACATCGCCGCGTCGGCGCCGAGCTGAGCCGCCCGGCGAGTGGCGCGGATCGTGGCCGCGGTGTCGTTCGACCCGGTGTTGGCCACGATCTTGATTCGACTCCGCGACGGCCGCTCCGACGCGAGCTGCACGGCCGTAGCGAAGAGCCACTCGCGCTCGTCGGGGCCGAGCGTCGGGCTTTCGCCCGTGGTGGCAGCCAGTACGAGGCCGTCGATGCCGGCGTCGATCTGGCGGCGGACGAGCGCTCGGAAGGCCGCCTCGTCGACCGCGCCTGCGGGTGTGAAGGGTGTCACGAGGGCCGTGTAGGCTCCTCTGAACTGGCGACTCGGTGGCATCAGCATTGCTCCTTGGCGGTCGAGATGGCGGTCGGGTGAATAGCAGTCGAGTTGGCGGTGGTGCGGATTGGCGGTCGAACCGCGGTCGACTTGGCTATCGGCGGTTTCTAGCGGTTGAGGCGATCGAACCCAAGCTGGCGGCCGAGGGACGACCGTTCGCTCCGGATTCGATCTCTTGTTTGGCGATGATCGAGTCGACTACGTCGTCAAAGCTGTGGAAACCCGGCGCTCGCGGTTCGGCCAGAAGCCATTCGGCTGCCGTTACCGCGCCGGCGGCGTAGGCTGATCGATCGCGAGCGGTCAGGCGCATCTCCAGGCTTTCGCCCGGGGCATCGAAGCCGACGAGGTGCATACCCGGCGCGCTACCGGCTCGGATGACGGAGACGTCCAGCTCTTCGGGCATCGGCGCGCCCTGGGCCATCGGCTGGGCGACGCGGGTCTTGCGAGGGTGGGCGGCGATGATCCGCCTCGACAGCTCGATAGCGGTCCCCGACGGGCGGTCGGTCTTGGTTCGGCGATGCCACTCGACCAGATACGGGTCGTACTCGGCGAACGGGCCAAAGAGCCGCGCCGCGTCCTCGACGAGCCGGGCGAAGAGCATCACACCCAGGCTGAAGTTGGCCGAGGCTACGGCCGCAGCGCCGTGTTCGTTCAGCAGAGCTTCCACCGCGGCCCGGTCGCCGGCCCAGTTGGTCGTCCCGATCACAAAGCTGCGGACTCCGCCCTCGAGCGCGGCCCCGACGTTCCGCCGGACCGCGTCGCCGACGGTGAAGTCGAACACGACCTCCACACCGTGGAAGCTGGCGGGTGCGTGGCCGGCTGGCGAGTCGGGCATGCCGAGGATCGCCGCCGGAGGTATACCGCGGCCGGCGAGCGCGGCCGTGACCGCCCGACCCATGCTCCCGTCTCCGGCGACGATGCTGAGCATTCCGACTACCTCCGTGACCGTTGAGTGGATACAAAAAGACCGCGGCACCGGCTTCGGTGTCGCGGCCCTCGGGAGCCTCTTGCCCCTCGGCTCCGCGGTTTCGTTCCAAAGGCCGCCGAGTCCTAGGGCCATGCCTCCCGGCAGGGCCGCCAGCGCTTCGACTTGGGCTTTGCGAGCAGTTGGACGAACATGACCTGCGGATTATGCATCGCCGCGGCAATATGCGCAAGGTTTGCGGAGATCATGCAGAGTGCGTAGGTTCTATGCGACTGGCCATCCACGGCGAATAGGCTGCGCCAAGGGCGGCAAGACCCTCGCGCTTCGCCCTGCAGCCGGGGACAGCCTCGCCTCTTCGGGGTCGCACCGGATCCGGAGGTCGAATGGCCCGTTGGGGTCGGCCCTGGAGAACAGGCGCGGAGCATGCGTGAGCTTAGGCACGGCTTTGAACCCAATCCCCTGGTGACTCACGAGGTCAGCTCGTGCGCACAGGCGTACCCGACCCGGAGCCCCCGCGGGTTCACGCGACTGCCTTGCCTGTAGCCACGCGCCGGCCGGCGTCACGGGCCGCGAGGAAGGCGCTGAAGTCGGCGACCTCGGCGCGCTCCGCATCGGTGAGTCAAAGCCCCCCGTGCGCCTATGGATTGTCGTACCCGCGTCCATAGTCCCGTCGGAGCTCTCTCTCGTTGCACAGACTCCATGCCCCCGATTCCGCTGCCCACGACGAGGACGTCGTAATCTCATCTAGGCCGCCTTTAGGGTCGAGAGCGTGGCGGTGAACTCTCGGATCTGCCTGGTGAATGACTCGGCGCAGACCGAGCGGATCGCCGCCATCTTCAGGCGACGGTCGTCGATCTGGCGCTCGGCCAGGAGATCCTGCGCCTTGTTCATGAGCTCCGCTGACCGCTTCGCGCAGTCCGACAGGTAGGCGCACTCGTCCCCGTCCGAGGCGATGAATACACCGTCGAAGCCCTGCTCGAGCGCGAACAAGATCCAGCCGGGCCTGACCGCGCTCGTGCACGGCAGGCTGATCACTACGACCTCGGACGATGGTGCCTGTGCAGGCTGCCCGCGAGGCCTATCCCCGTGTCGGAGATGGCGTTCGTAGAGAAGACGAGAACACGCGGCGCCGACTCCGGTGCTGCCGCAGAACCGTCATCCTCAAGTCCTCAGACCTTTGGCACGGTAGCGAGTGCCTCGCTCACCCGGCCGGCCGGGTACTCGTAGTCCTCGAGCTCGCCCGCCAGGTACCGGGCGAACGACGACATGTCGAAGTGGCCGTGGCCGGAGAGGTTGAAGAGGATGACCCGCGCCGTCCCCTCCTCTTTGGCCTGCCGCGCCTCGTTGATCGCCGCGAGGATCGCGTGCGCGGACTCGGGAGCCGGGATGATGCCCTCCGCGCGGGCGAACATCACGGCCGCCTCAAAGACGGGGAGCTGGTGGACGGCGACGGCCTCGATGAGCCCCTGGTTCTTCAGCAGGCTCACGAGCGGGGACATGCCGTGGTAGCGCAGGCCTCCGGCATGGATCGGCGCGGGGATGAAGTCGTGGCCGAGGGTGTACATCTTCACGATCGGAGCCATGCGCGCGGTGTCGCCGTAGTCGTACTCGTAGACGCCGCGCGTGAGGCTCGGCGCGGCCAGCGGCTCCACGGCGAGGATCCGGGGCTTCGGCCCGCCGCGCAGGGCTCGTCCCAGATAGGGGAACGTTAGCCCGGCGAAGTTCGAGCCTCCGCCCGTGCAGGCGATGATGACGTCGGGATACTCCCCGGCCATCTCCATCTGCTCGAGCGACTCCTGCCCGATCACCGTCTGGTGGAGCATCACGTGGTTGAGGACCGAGCCGAGGCTGTACTTCGTGTCGTCCCGCGAGACCGCATCCTCCACGGCCTCGCTGATCGCGATGCCAAGCGACCCGGGGCTGTCGGGATGCTCGGCCAGGACCTTGCGGCCGTAGGTCGTCGTATCACTCGGGCTGGGCACGACTGAGGCCCCGTACGCCTCCATCATGTAGCGCCGGTACGGCTTCTGGTCGTAGCTGGCGCGCACCATGTAGACCTTCACCTCGAGGCCGAAGATCGCGCCCGCGAGGGCCAGGGCAGATCCCCACTGGCCGGCGCCGGTCTCGGTCGCGAGTCGCTTCACGCCCTCCTGCTTGTTGTAGAAGGCCTGGGCGAGCGCCGTGTTCGGCTTGTGGCTCCCGGCCGGGCTGACGCCCTCGTTCTTGTAGTAGATGTGGGCCGGCGTATCGAGGGCCTTCTCCAGGCGACGCGCCCGGTACAGAGGCGACGGGCGGTAGAGCCGGTAGGCGTCGCGGACGGGCTCGGGGATCTCGATCTCGCGCTCCGTGCTGACCTCCTGGAGGATGAGGCCCATGGGGAAGAGGGGGGCGAGATCGTCAGGCGTAAGGGGCTTGCCGGTGACCGGATTGAGACCGGGCGGCGGTTGGACCGGCAGGTCCGCGGCGATGTTGTACCAGCTCCGCGGGATCCGGCTCTCGTCGAGGACGAACTTGGTCGTCTGATCGGACATCGGGTTGCACCTCCCGAGGCGGGCCGTCTCCCGGTTCCCCCGGGGTCCGTCCCTGGAACAGTTCGACCCCGTCCCTTGGAGGGACGGGGTCGATGCCTCGTGGTGCCACCCTCTCTTCCGGTCGCTCCTCGCGGAGCGGCCGCTCATTGTTCGGTCCGCGGCCCGGGGTCCCTGGCGACGGTCCTGCCCTCTGGTAACGGTGGGCCTCCGGCCTGGCTACTGCGCGATCACGCCCGTTCGTTCGGCCCCGGTTTGCCCGGCTCCAGCCGTCCGGCCGCGCCCTCGCGTTCACCCGGCATCTCGCGGGTCCATTCCCCGTCCAGCCCTCGGCGCCGGCTCTCACCTGCCCGGCTCTCTGTCGCCCGCTGCGGACGAGTACTCGTCCCGGTCATCGACACGTACGAGTATGGCCGCCCGAGCGGCGTGGCGCAACGGCGGGCCCTCGTCCAGCGCCGTAACGTTCCCTGTGGACTTTGCCCGGAGGCAAGCGGGCGTACAACCTGTGTGTTCCAGCACATGCAGATGCCTGGAGCCGCTCGCGAGCCACGCCCGCAATCGGATCCTCCTGCAAGTGGCGACCGCCAATGCCAAGCTCGTCGAGGCAGCCGACCTCGCCGCTCGCATCGAGGCTCTCGAGTATGCGCTCGGCCTCGATCGAGCGAGCCGACCGTCCGATGAGCCGGGCTTCCCGGAGCCCGAGCAATGAGCCTGAGCCACCGGATGAACAAGCTAGAAGGTGCACTCTCGCCTCGGAGCGCCACGCTGCTGTGGCTGACCGAGGCCCATGAGTTTGGATCGCTGCCGGCATATACGGACTGGCTGATCGACCAGCCCCCCTCGGCGGCGCCACTGGAGCGAGTGCCTCGGGCCGCAGAGGCCGCCGCCATGGTCGCGACGAAGGGTCAGCCTCCCGAAATCGTGCACGAGGCCGCCCGCAAGGCCTTCCGAGACGCCATCTTCCTGGTAGATCTCGTCGTCGAGATCAACACTGCCGCCCACGAGTCGACACGCCTTGAGGGTGTGCGCTATGGCGCCCCGCTCTGGGAGATGCGGGCCGCTCATTCGAGCGAGAGCTGACCGCTATCGAGCCTGGCGCTGGCGGAGCGGACCAAGCCAAGGGCTGGGCAGACTACCTGGCTCGGGTCCTGATTGCGGTCCGACTGCTCCATTGGGGTCGCGCGCTCGACATACGAAGTCTGGGCTGACGGCCAGCGCTCGCCCGGCGCGTGTTGCGTGGTCTGCGACCGGAACCGTCGGGCAAGGCATCTGCCCGGCAACCCGGAGAGGCCCGCCAGACGCGCTCTAGACTAACGATCCGTGAATTCGCGCCGGGTCGACCCTACGGCTCGTTGCGGGTGTAACAGAGGCACAGCCCATGAAGCTAAGCGCTCGAAACCAGCTCCCGGGCATCGTGAAGACGGTGACCACAGGGCAGGTCATGGCCGAGGTCGTCGTTGATGTGGCAGGCGGCCATGAGATCGTGGCGGCGATCACCGCCGAGTCCGTTCGAAGGCTCGGCCTGGCACCAGGGAGGCGCGTCATCGCCATGGTCAAGTCGACCGAGGTGATGATCGGGCTCGATGACTGACCCGATCGAGGAGGTGACGTACCGTCCGATCGGCGTTATCCACACACCGTTCACCGATGTCGACGGCATGCCGATCCAGCCGACCGCCGCCCTCGGCGTCCGGGGTTCGATCGTCCTAGAAACCGAATTCGCGGCAGGATTGCTCGATCTCGACGGGTTCAGCCACCTGATCTTGCTCTACCACCTCCATGCCACCCGCCGGGCGCGGCTGACCGTCACTCCGTTTCTCGACGACGTGCCCCACGGCATCTTCGCCACCCGGTCACCGGCGCGGCCAAACCCAATCGGGATCTCCACGGTTCGTCTGCTGGGGATCGATCGTTGCACGGTCGAGATCGAAGACGTCGACATGCTCGATGGCACGCCACTCCTAGACATCAAGCCGTATGTCCCGGCATTCGACGACCGGCAGGCTGCGCGCGTCGGGTGGCTCTCGGGACGGCTCGATCACCTCACCGAGGTTCGGGCGGACCCACGTTTCGACAGGCCGTGACTGGTCCCGTGGGTGGCCCGGGGCGTTGTTGCACGACGCCAGCGAGCGCTTCTGTCGGAGCTCAAGAGTGCCGTCGCACCGCCGAAACGGAAGTTGCGACCAGGCCGGGCTTCGCCCTGTGGGATCGGGTTGAGAGGGCTGGCAGAGGAAGTCACTCGCCGCCAGGCAGACAAGCCAACGGAACTGGCCGCGGGTGTCGGCAAGGGCCTCCCGTCGCCGGTGGAACCGAGGGTTACAATCACCTGCGAACGTGCGTTCCCTGAATGGCGACCGGACTGGAGCGAGGAAGAGTGCCGCGACCGCGTGCCAGCTTCAGGATCAAGGTTGAGGGCATCGGCAGGCTCGACGAGGTGCCGCTCAGGGAGGTCGCCGACCTCCTGCGCGATCTCGTGTCTTTGGTGGCGCGCAGCTCCGGAGAGGTAATCGCCAAACCCATCGTTCAGGGCCGCCACCCCGGTCCCGTCGAACAGGCGTCGCGCATTCGGTTGGTCTCGCTTCATTCTGGTAGCGTCGTGGCCGAGTTGCTGCCCGCGCCACCTGCATTTCTGCCGGATGCGCTAATCGACTAGAGGCGACGCGCCTGGAGAGCCTGCGGCGTGCCGCGTTAACCTGGGAGATGCGGGCCCGGTCATTCGAGCGAGAGCTTACCGCCATCGAGCCTGACGCCGGCGGAGCGGACCAAGCCAAGG
>JBEKCH010000081.1:0-10022 GCA_050014975.1 Candidatus Limnocylindrales bacterium | reverse complement strand
TCGTCGGCCATCGTGGTGTCCCTTTCGTCGTCGGTTGCTACTCCAACGACGCGAGGATGACGCGGTGGCCGTCTCGCTTCACGGCCCGCCCGCTCTGTTACACCAAGTCTGGGGACTCAACCTGGGCAAGCGGCCGCCGGAGGAGCCAGCGCACTAACCGCGGCGTCGAATCCGCCAGAAGAAGGACGACTCGAACGCGGTGCCGCCGGCCGGGATGGCCAGTAAACCGGGCCACAGGAGGGTCCCAGAAAAGGAAACCACGATCAGGGCCGGATGGCACCTCGGCCGTCGTCTCCCACCTCAACCCCACCCGCTTGAGATGACGGGTTACTTATCTTTGCCTCGCGGGATCCGACGGGCTAAGGCTCTGTGGGTTCGTTCTTTCCGAGGCGCGCCTTTGGTTCCGGACCGGTCCGGGACGGTCGTCCCGAACGTTGTGCGGCGTGCGTTCATGAGGTCACAGATCTGGGTGAGGCTGGCCGAGAACAAGGCTGGCAGGTAGACGTTGGACTGGCGCCCTCCTTGGGAGAGCGGCACGACCAGCCTCCTGTTGCCATGCGTCGCTTCGACGGTGCAGTTCCCCACCATGCTCCATGGAGCCTGAACCCTGCGCAACGGCCTGACATACCGGAACCCGCGCTCCGCGATGACGAGTTGCATGCGCGAGTTCCATACCGCAAGGCCGCAGAACAACAGACCTACGACAGCCATCAGCGCCCATTGCGACGGGGTCGCCGTGATCAAGGCCCCAGGTCCCTGGAGCGCTGACACGGCGACGACTAGAAGGATCACGACACCCAGGATCGCCAGGGGGATCCAGGTGCGGCTGCCTCGAAAGACGGTGCACTCCCCCAGGTCCGGATCCACGGTCGTCTCTAGTTCGCCGAACATCTCGCCGCTCGCCGCCTTGCAGTCCCCAGGATGGCGCCCCAAGGCTAGCACCGGGTGCATTCGCCAGCTCAGCCCGGGCAACCAATGTACGACGGGTCCAGTCCGTCTTGTCGTCGAAGGCGAGCCCGTTGCGATCCGCCGGTCGTGCGGCCTCACGCCCTCTATGGCACGTAGCGGATCGCCGTTGCCAGGAGGGTTACCGCAGGGTAGCCGGGCGTGGGTATCGGGCCGTGCGCCCCGAGGTCGCCGCCGGCCAGCAGGACGGACCCGTCCTGCAACAGGACGGCGTCGCCGGCCTCGCGCACGCTCGGCATCGCCACGGTGGACGACCAGCTGTTGGTCGCCGGATCGAAGATCTCGGCGCTCGACGTGAGGGTCGTGACCAGGCCGTTGGAGTTGAAGGACTGGGCGACGGCGCCCCCGGCGACCAGCACCCTGCCGTCGGCGAGACTGGCCACGAAAGGCGAGCGGCGCGACTTGACCATCGCGCCCACCTTGGTCCAGGTGAGCGTGCTCGGGTCGAACCGTTCGCTGGCCTGGCTCGTCCACTTGCCCGCGATGTTGTCGTAGGACCCCTCCCCGATGACGAGGGTGCCCCCGTCGGGCAGGAGGACGATCGGGCCGTTCGGTGGGGCGCTGAGCGTCCCGGCTGAGGACCACTTGCCGCTGGCGGGGTCGTAAAGGACGGCGGACTTCAGCGTGGCCCCGCTCGTACCAAAGCCCCCCACGACCAGGACCTTGCCGCTCTTCAACGTCACCGCTTCGCCGCCGGCGCGGACGGCCGGCATCGAGGCGACCGCGGACCACTTCTGACTGGTCGGGTCGAAGACCTCGGCACTGGCCAGGACCTTGTTGTGGATGTCAGTTCCGCCGGCCAGCAGCACTCGTCCGTCCGGCAGCAGGGCATAAGCCGGGTCGCACCGGGCCAGTTTCATGAGACCCGCGGCCTGGGTCCATGTTCCGGCCGTCGGATCGAGGAGCTTGGTGCTCGAGAAGCATTCGTAGGGAGCGTCGGCATAGCCGCCGGCGACCACTACGCGACCGTCGGGCAGGAGAACGGCCGCGTAATCCGAGCGGTTGAGGTTGAGGCCGCTGGCAGTCTTCCAGCTGTTCGTGGCCGGATCGAATAGGTCGGCATACCGCACGCTGGTGCTTTCCGGGGGGAACCCGGAGCATTCCCCCTGGCAGGCGTTGTATCCGGCGCCAATGGCAAGCGCCCGCCCGTCGTGCAGCAGCAGCAGCTGGAACTGGACTCGCTGCTTCGACATCGAGCCTGCCGCGACCCAGTGAGCGGGTTGGGCCGGCGTGGCGGTCGGGGCGGGTGTCGTCGAGGCGGAGGAGGACGGGGCCGAACTCCCAACGGTCGGCCCGATCGCGGCCGAGGGCGCCGGGCTGCTGGTTCCCTGTACCGTCGTGAGGGGGGTTACTACGGAACCACCGCAACCGATGACACTGAGAATCGCGGCCAGGACCGCCAGCTTCGAGACCATCCTCGATACGCGACCCACCTCGATGCCCTCCAGCCCGGAGCCCCTCGCGACCCGACTGCCACCCCAGGAGGCGCCGTTTGCTGGTCAGTGTAATCGCGGGCGGCCGTCGCTCACAGTGCGGTTCTTCCGGCCGGCGCGCCTGGCAACGACACTCGCCGCCCCGGGAGACCGCGGCCGACACGTAAATCGGGTTCCCCGGCCGCTGCCGTCACCTCAGAGAGGTTCACGCACGACTGATCCGAACGTCAGGGTGTGCCGACTGCCCTCGGCATCGTCAACGCCGGCCCGGACAAAGACGATGACGATGGCCCAGCCGCACCCGGCGCCCGCTTGGCCTCTGGCCTCGCGACCACCCAGCGGCGCCTGATTCACGGCCTCCGCGCGGTCACCGCGAAGAAGGTGGTGATCGGGCCTAGGCCGAAGACCGCCTCCCAGGCAGGGGTTTCCAGCCCCGCTGTTCGAAGCATCGCTTCGACCTCGGAGCGACTGCGCATGCGCTCCCGTCTGCGGACGAGCGTGGCCCAGGGGCGCAGCCAGCCGACCGCGAACGGGTCGGTCATGACGAGGCACCCATTCGGCGCGAGCACCCGGCCGATCTCCGCCATGCCGCCGGCCTGGTCGACCCAGTGATGGAACGAGTTGCTGCTCACCACCAGGTCGAACGCGGCGTCATCGAAGGGCAGCCGCTCGGCGCCTGCGCAGACGAGCTGCACCCGCGGCTCGCCGCCCATAGAGGCTTTCGCGACCGCGAGCATCTGCTCGGCCGGGTCCACGCCCCACAGTCGGGCCTCCGGGAAGCGCGCCGCGGCCAGCCGCAGCAGGGACCCCGTGCCGCAGCCGACGTCGAGGATCGCGCGCGGCTCCGGCGTCAGGCGGGCGGCGATCTGGAGCACCGCCTGGTGAATCGGCCGATGGAATCGGCGTCCGAAAACGCTCTGGTCGTAGCGCTCTGCCCGGGCATTGAACTGCTCGACGTCTCGCTGGGTCACTGACCCGACACCTCCTGGGCCCTCGCGGCGCGACTGGTTTCAGTCCGCTCGCATCCTTATGCTAGGGGCCCCACCTCCGCCTCTACGGCCTCGAGAATCTCGCCGGACCTCACGAGCTCCGTCATCAGGTTGTGATCTGGGTAGAGCGGCCGGTCTTCCTCGAGGTGCGCGACGTGCCGGCGCACGACATCGCGTGCGACCGACACCCCTCTGCCGAACTTGAACTCGCGGAAGTCGAGCGCCTGGGCCGCGGCCATGAACTCGATCCCCAGGACGCCGTACGCGTTGTCCAGGATCTGGCCGTTCTTGATGGCCGTGTTCATGCCCATCGACACGAAGTCCTCCTGGTCCGCCGCGGCCGGGATGGACTGGATGGAGGCCGGCGCCGACAGGATGCGCTGCTCGACGATCAGGTGGTCGGCCGTGTACTGGCTGAGCATCAGGCCGGAGAACATGCCGGCCCCCTTCGTCAGGAACGCCGGCAGGCCGACGCTGAGGGCCGGGTTCGTCATCCGGTTCAGGCGCCGCTCGGAGAGGGCGCACACCATCGTGACCGCCGCGCCCACCATGTCCATCGGCAGCGACACGGGGCTCCCCTGGAAGTTGGCGCCGGTGAGGGTGAGCCGGGCCTCGGGCAGGAAGATCGGGTTGTCCCCCACACCGTTCAGCTCGATCTCGACCTGCCGGCGCGCCCACTCCACGGCGTCGACCGCCGCCCCGATGACCTGGGGCGAGGAGCGCATCGAGTAGGCGTCCTGCACCTTCGTCTTCATCTTTCCGGTGGCGAGGTCGCTGCCTTCGATGCAGCTCATGATCGCCCGGGCAACCTGGACGGCTCCCGGGAAGCCCCGGAGCTCATGGAGGCGCGTGTCGTAAGGCTTGAGGTTGGCCACGAGCGCCTCGAGCGTCATGGCACAGGCGATCTCGGCCTGCTTGAGCCAGCGCGAGATGTCGTGGAGCTGGATCGCGCTCATCGCCGTGAGCAGGTTGGAGCCGTTGATGGTCGCCAGGCCGTCGCGCGCCTGCAGCCCCGGCACGGGGATCCCCGCGCGCTCCATCGCCACCCGTCCCGGCAGCCGCTCACCGCGGTAGAACGCCTCGCCCTCGCCCATAAGGAGGAGCGCGGCCTGGGCCATCGGAGCGAGGTCGCCGCTGGCGCCCACCGAACCCTTCTGGCAGACCACAGGTGTGACCCCGCGGTTCAGCATCTCTACGAGCGTGAGCGTGATCTCCGGCCGGCAGCCGGAGTGCCCCCGGGCGTGGACGTTGATCCGCCCCGCCAGGGCGCCGCGCACTGCCTCGATCGGCGCCGGGTCCCCGATACCCGCCGCGTGGTTGTAGATGAGGTACCGCTGGAACTCGCGGACCTGCTCGTCGGACAGGACGATCTCTGAGAACTCGCCGATGCCGGTGTTGATCCCGTACATGATCTCTCGGGCCGCGAGCTTCTCCTCGATCATGCTGCGGCAGACTCGGATCCGATCGAGTGCTGCCGGGTCGAGAGCGACCTCCTCGCCGTGGCGGGCGATGCGGACGAGGCGGTCGATGGTGAGCGACGATCCGTCGAGGACCATGGACATGGCCGATCACTCCTGTCGGTTTGAACCGCCCGGGGAATCGTGGGCAACTCGATCTCTGATTCAGGCGGCGGCGGTTTGCTCTATCGACGATGGTAGGCTTCCTCGTCGTACTCGGCCGGCGGCACTCCGCGGCGACCACACGCTCCACCGGCCGCTGCTCCGACCCCACCCGGTGCTACGGGGGGTCCGGGGTGTCCGGGCGCGGCCCTGGGCCGTACCGCGCCACCAGTTCTGGGGCGCTGAGCCACACCTCTGCGGTTTCCAGCCGATGGTGGCGCCGGGCCAGCCGTTCGCGGCCGGCCACGTTGAAGTGGACAATCAGCCAGCTCGTCCACCACTCGTCGAGTCGGGCCCGCGGGGTCCGCCGCCTGGACCTGACCTCCCAGCCTTCGCGCCTGACGAGCGGGCCCAGGATCGTCGACGCCGTGAAGGCCACGGGGCGCTCGGCCGCGGGCTGGCGCTCCCACCAGCGCGCCAGGGCGGCGAGGTCGGCGCGGGCCGCGCGGTAGCCTGCCAGCTGCCAGCCATCGGTGGCCAGCGCCCTGACCCGGTCGTTGCGCAGATGCATGTAGCCGACCGGGGCGCCGGGCGTGACGATCGACCCATCGGCGAGGTGGACGGGCCGTCCGCGGTGTCGGCCGAGCTCCAGGCCCAGCACGCCGTCCGGGCTTATCGGCCTGATATGGCGCCGGCGCCTGTCGACGGCCTCGGCCAGCGCAAGGATCGGATCGAGCCACGGCGGGGCGACCCGGCGCCCGGCCTCTCTTCTGTCGTCGCGCCAGCCGGCCGGGGGCCCGTGGGGCCCGCCGGGGCCGCTCATCCGGCTTCCCGGGGCTCGTGCACGCGGCGGATGCAGACGGCGCCGATCACGAACTCGACCGCGGCGAGCAGGAAGATGACCCGATATCCGAGCCCGAATTGCCACTGGTTCACGAGGTCGGCCAGCGGTCCTCCCAGGGCCACCGCCAGCAGTGACGAGCCGGCGGTGACGGTGTTCGAGAGGCCCATGTACCGGCCGGCATGCTCGGGCGGAACGATGTCGGCCATGAGCGCCCAGTCGGCCGAGAGGAAGATGCCCATCGCCAGCCCGAACGGGATGGCGATGACGAACAGGGAGGCGTAGTTGGGCGCGACGGCGAACAGGACCGAACCGATGCCCCCGCAGATTGCGCTGACGGAGACGGTCGTGACCCGTCCCCAGCGGGCGGTCATGGCCCCTCCGGGCACGGCCGAGGCCAGGGCCACGAAGGCGACCAGGCCGGCCAGCGGCGCGACGGCGATGGCCGCCTGCCCGGGAGCCATGCCCAGCGAATCCTCGAGCAGGTACAGCACGAAGGGCTGCAACGTGCCGACCGCCATCAGGATCGCCAGGCGCGAGACCAGCAGCCACAGGTAGTCGCGCTGCTCCAGGACGTCCCGGCCCCAGACCTCCAGGACGACTGCCCGCAGGGCGCGTGCCCAGTCGGGCAGCCGGCCCAGCCAGCCCATCATCTCGCTCAGGCTCGGGCGCGGAGAGTCACGCGTCTCGGCGATGCCCTGGCTCTCGGTCACGCCGGCCACCGTCGCGGCCATCCCCAGCCAGACGGCGACGGCGACGATCACGATTGCCAGCGGCAGGTTGCCGGTGGCCACGGCCACGCCGGCCAGGGCCACCCCGATGACGGAACCGCCCAGCTGTGAGGCACCCATGAGCCCGGAGGCGAGGCCACGCTTGCCTGGCGGAACGAGGTCGGGCAGCAGCCCCTGGTAGGGGCCCTGGGCCGTGTTGGAGGCGGTCTCGATGAGCAGCATCAGGACCAGGATGGAGAGGTAGCTGTGCGCCAGCACCAGCAGTCCGAACAACACCACCTGGATCGACACGCCGGCGACCATCAGCGGACGGCGCCTGCCCCAGGGCGACACCAGGCGGTCGCTGGCAGCGCCGGAGATGGGCTGGACCACGATGGCGACGACCGCCTGCAGGCCGGTCACCAGGGCCAGCGCGGTGCCCTTCACGGCGGGGCTGACGACCAGTTCGATCATGCGCGGCAGGATCACGGTGGTAAAGCCGCCCCACAGGAAGTTGAGCCCGAGCCAGTAGGCGATCAGCGACCCCAGCCAGCCCGCGCTCTCGGTTCGTTCTGCCGTCGCCTCCGGGTGAGTAGCGTCCACTGTCAGACCAGTCTGGCACGTCGGCCTTCGGCAGGGAAGGTCGCCGTTCGGGGCTTGCCGTGCAAGCGTGGAGGCGGGCCAGCTGATCGCGTGGTCGTCCGGGGTTTCTCAGACGGACGAGGCCTCGAACACGGCCAACAGCGGCGCCGCCGCCTCGAAGGCATCAGGGTCGCCAGGCGGCTGAACGGCACCGACCTGCACCCGGAACGGGACGCCACGGGGAACGATGACCGGGAACTGCCGGAGGACTGATCCGGCCCTCAGGGCCGAGGGTGCCGTCTCGCGCGGTCGGGGTCGGTCTCCGGCCCGTTGCGACCGCCCTCCCCCTCTTCGGCCCGCTTGCGCTGCGTGTCGAGCACCTGCTTGAACTGCTTGGCCAGACCGGTCCGCATGCCGGCTCTCGATTGCGCCTCGGCGTCGCGGTCCCGCCTCCTGTCCCGGGCGGCCTCGGCGGGCGGGACCTTGTCCTCGTCCATTGGATGTTGCTCCAGATGCGGACCTTCTTCGACCGACCTGCTACGATCCCGAACAGATGGAACTCTACGGCGTCCGCATCCCCACGATCGTCACCGAAAACGTCGCCGTTCGATGTGCCGGCTGCGGCGAGATCATCGAAGGGCAGCCCTGGCGGGTCAGCATTCTCGACGTCGTGGCGCCCGAGGCGCCCGTCTCCTGGACGAAGACGGCCGCCCTAAACCCGGGCCCGTTCGAGTTCCACAGCGAGCCCGGCCACGTCCTGGCCTGGATGGCCAGCCGCGGGCTCCTCTTCTGCCGTCGATCCCAGGTCCGCGAGATCATGCGACCGGTCTGGCTGCCCGCCGAGCCGCGTCGGCTGGGCCTGTGCGACGGCTTCCATCGCGACGACCACGAGTTCGTTGACCCGGCCGCCCTGGCGGCCGATCGAAGCTGAGGGCAGATGCGAGTACGCAAGGCGGTTTTTCCCGCGGCGGGTTGGGGAACGCGGTTCTTGCCGGCTACCAAGGCCCAGCCCAAGGAGATGCTCCCGCTCGTTGACAAACCGGTAATCCAGTACGCTGTCGAAGAGGCGGTCGCGGCCGGCATCGAGCACGTCATCATCGTGACCAGCAGCCAGAAGCGCGCGATCGAAGATCACTTCGACCTCAACCTGGAGCTGGAGCAGCTCCTGGAGTCCCGCGGCGACATCGACATGCTGCGACAGATTCGGGCCATCTCGGACCTGGCCCAGATCTCCTACGTTCGCCAGAAAGAGCAGCTCGGCCTGGGCCACGCGGTTCTCGTGGCCAAGGAGCTGGTAGGCCACGAACCGTTTGCGGTGATTCTCTCGGACGATGTCGTAGTGGGCGAGCGGCCCTGCATCGGGCAGCTGATCCACGCCTACCTGGAAACCCACTCCTCGGTCGTGGCTGTGACCGAGGTTCCCCACGAGGAGACGTGCCGCTACGGCATCATCAACGGCCAGCCCGCGAACGGCGGCCTCGATCCACGCCTCTACAAGCTCTCGGGCCTGGTCGAAAAACCGGATCCGGAGTCGGCCCCCTCCAATCTGGCCATCATCGGGCGTTACATTTTGACGCCCAAGATCTTCGACAAGCTGGAACAAACGCCTCGAGGCGCCGGCGGCGAGATCCAGCTCACGGACGCGATCGAAGCGTTGATGCAGGAGCAGGACGTCTACGGTTATGCGTTCGAAGGCAAGCGCTACGATGCCGGGACGACGATGGGCTGGCTCAAGGCGTCGGTTGAGCTGGCAATGGGCCGCCAGGACATCGGCACCGAGTTCAGGCGATACTTGCAGGGGCTCGACCTTAGTTAGCTGTTCCTTCTGGCCGGCGCGCGGCTGGTCGGGGGTGCCATCAAGCTCCGGCGCCTCAGCGCCGGCATTTTGAGGAATTCTTGTGGCCGAGATCGGACAGGTGATCGCGGGGCGCTACCGGCTCATCGAGCTGCGCAGCGAGGATTCAATCTCGACGGTCTTCCGTGCCACCGACGCCCAATCCAACCGCGTCGTGGCCGTGAAGGTCCTGCGCCCGGAGTTCGGGGCAGACCCGGACTTCGTGGCGGATTTCCGCCTCCAGCTCCGTGCCGCGGCTCCGCTCAGCCACCCCAACATCCTGGCCATCTACGACTTCGGGACCGAGGCAGCCGGCCCGTATGTCGTCACGGAGTACATCGATGGCCAGGATCTCGCCGGGCTGCTGCGCCGGAATGGGCCGGTTCCACCGCGCCGGGCGGCGAACGTCGCCGGCGTTGTGGCGACGGCGGTGGCCGCGGCCCACGAGCGCGGCGTCGTTCACGGCGGGCTGCGATCGAGCAGCATCGTCGTAACTCGCGACGGCGTGGTCAAGGTGACCGACTTCGGCCTGGCTCACGTCATCGCCGACTCTCCGAGCCCGGTGGAGGAGAGGCTCGTCGAGGAAGCCTGGTACATGAGTCCCGAGCAGGTGCGAGGGCGCCGTGCCACCGACGCGTCCGACGTGTACGCCCTGGGCGTCCTGCTGTTCGAGCTGCTGACCGGCCGCGGCCCGTGGGACGGCGACACCGCGGCCGAGGTCTTCGACGCGCGGAAGGCGAACCCGGCCCCGCGGCCATCCGAGTTCCAGGACGGCATACCGGCCGAGATCGAAACCATCGAGCAGAAGGCAGTTGCAGTCGATCCGACCGGCCGGTTCGATTCGGCCACGGAACTGGCGAACAGGCTGGAGGACACGATCGCCGCGCTGGACGCCCTGTACGGCTCCGCCTCCGCTGCTGCCGAACCCGAGCCGGAGCCCGAGGCCGTGGCCGGGGCTGAAGCGGTCGCCCAGACCGGGCCCGAGCCCGAACCGGAGCCCGCGCCGGCGCCCGCGCCGCAGCCCGCGATCCCGCCCACGCCGGTCTATCGCGCGACTCCGTCCCCGCCCGCCCCGCCCGCGCCCGTGGGCCCCGTGGTGCCCGAGGCC
>JBEKCH010000080.1:0-10085 GCA_050014975.1 Candidatus Limnocylindrales bacterium | reverse complement strand
CCAGGCGCACGGCCTCGGCCCGGAAGTCCTCGCTGTAGTGACGGTGCTTCCTCCCCATGTGGACTCCTTCCCGCGGACGCTGCCGCGATGTTAGGTGTCCACGAAAGCGGGGTAAGCCCAGGTTGCGTTGTGACAGCCAAGGTGACACGGGACCGGAGCAAACTCGTGTCATGACGAACGTTGAGTCGGGTGCGGCCGGGCACGCCGGAGTGCGGTCGGCCGAGCCGGACCCGCAGGCAATGGCGGCGCACATCGCCGCCGGAGGATCGCCCTTCGATCTGGTCGAGCCGCCCGACTGGTTCAGCTACAGCTCATTCGACACCTTCGAGCGCTGCCCGCGCCAGTACGCCTTCCGATACCTGTGCCGCCTGCCGGCGGAGCAGCCTCGACCGGCCGCGGACTTTGGGACGGCGGCGCATGGAGCGTTCGAGGCGTTCACTCGCGAGCGGCGCGAGCGGCTGGCCCGCGGCGAGCCGCCACCGGACCGAGCCGACCTGGAGCGCTGCTTCGAGTCGGCCTGGGCGAGGACCTCCCTGCCCGCCGAGGCAGACGCCGAGACCTGGCGCCGGCGCGCCGAGCCCATGCTGGACGGCTTCTGGGCGGCCGAATCGGCCGACCAGGCCGGGACCGTCGGCGAGGAGCTCCGCTTCCGGCTCCACCTCCCGATGGACCGGGACGCTGCGATCGTCGTCACCGGCTACATCGACCGCGTCGACCGCCTGCCCTCGGGAGCGGTGGAGCTGATCGACTACAAGACCGGACCGGCGGGTTCGCTCGAGGAGGCCGAGACGAGCCTGCAGCTCTCCATCTACGCCCTTGCCTGCCGAGATGCGCTGGACCTGGGCCGGCCCGAGAGGGTCACGCTCTACTTCGTCGAGCAGGGCCGGCGTCTTTGCACCGAACGCACCGACGCGGCGCTGGACGCCCTGCGAGCCGATCTGGCCGGTCGCGCTCGTCAGGTCCGCGGCAGCGACTTCGCCGCAGCTCCAAATGAGCGCTCTTGCGCCTGGTGCGACTTTCGGGCCATGTGCTCGGTCTCTTCCTAGAGCGTCAGGACGAACCGAAGAGCAGCGTGACCCGGTTAGACTTGCCTTCAGCACCACAGAGGTGCGACCTATCCAGAGCGGGCGAGAGATCTGGCTCGACGACCCCGCAGCAACCGACCGGCCCCCTCAGCCGGCACGGTGCTACCGCCAGATGCGATAGGAGACGAGGACGAAACCCACCATCTCGCACGCCGGCGCGCCCGAATTCGCCGAGCCGGACCTGCCGCCGACGTTTGACGGCTATCCCTATCTCGTCACCCGGATCGGCCACAGCCCCCTCCGCCACGTGGCCGTCCTGCCGGCCGAATGGCCCCGCGAGCGCCTGCTGGATCTGGCCCGGCGGCAGGCCATCGCCAACCGGCTCGACACCTGCCTCGTCCTGGGTCCGGACACGGCCGTGTACGTCACCGCCGAGGGCAAGACCGACGAGGCCGCCTTCGTTCCGCTCGGCAGCCCGGTCGTCAACCGCCTGGCCCTCGCCGTGCGCTTCCCCGACACGCCCGACCTGGCGGCCCGGCGGGAGTCCCTGGCGCGATTCGCCGACGCCACGCGGGGCTCCGGGTACCTCGTCGGCGACGGCCTGGAAGGCGGGCGATTCGCGAGCGACGCGGACATCGAGTGGCTGTCGGGAACCGGCGCAGATGGCGTCCCGGCTGGCTTGACCCGCTGCCCCGAGTGCCGCTGGCTCCGGGGCGACTACCTCGTCCTGCGAGAACAGGGCAACGGTGACACGAGACCGCCAGTCATCCGCCTCCACTGCCGCTGCGAGAACCACAATCGCTGCGCCGGCTGCGCCGAGCCGCTGGCCGAGTGGCGCCTCAGCGCCTACTACTGGGACGAGGTGCGGCGCAAGGTCTGGTACGTCGCCGCCTACTGCGGCTTGGGCCATCGCTGCCGCTGAGGCGCCGCACGGGCCTGCCCGGCCGCCTCAGGTGTCCGCGGGGGCGCGCTGGACCGGCGTGTAGAGGTAGTAGTTCGCCCCGCAGGCGGCCTGGTTGCCCTCGTGGACGGCGGCGCTCAGCTGGTGGTCGTGCAGGCTGGTGGCGTCGCCCGCCGCGTACACTCCGGGCACGTTGGTGTGCTGCTCGGAGGTGACGACGATCTGGCCGATCGGGTTCAGCTCCAGGCCGAGCTGCCTGGCGAGCTCGTTGGCGGCCACGGTGCGGCGGACGGTGTAGACCTGCTCGACCGATATCCGAGTCCGCCCGGCATCGTCCAGGACGAGGGCCCGCATCTGGCCATCCTGGTTCTCGTACTCGGCGACGCCGCACGGGTGGGCGGCGATGCCGTTCGCGGCCAGGTCGGCCAGGCGCGAAGCCGGAACCTCGAAGCCTTCCGGGCGACCGGCGACGATCGTCACCCGAGCGGTGAAGACGAGCAGGTCCAGCGCGGTCTGGACCGCGTCTTCGTCGTGGCCCACGACGCCCACGACGCGGTCGATCGATTCGTAGCCGTCGCAGTGGATGCACCAGAACAGGCTGACCCCCACGCACTCGTCCCGACCGGGGAACTCCGGGAAATGGCCGAAGACGCCGGTGGCCAGGATCACCGTCCGGGCGAGCACCGCCATGGGGCCGCCCTTGGGGACTTCGCCGAACAGGCGGGTCATCTCGGCGTCGCGCGGGATGCTCGGGCCCGGCCCGCCGCCCAGGGCCTCGCCCTCGGGCAGTCTCTGGATCCGCAGCCGGAACCGATCTCCTTCGCGCGCCGCGGTGGCGACATGACCGAGCAGCAGCTCAACCCCGTACCTGGCCGCGTGGCGCCAGCCGAGGCGGCGGATCTCCCGGGCCGGGATCCCGTCAGGAAAGCCCAGGTAGTTGTGGGCGACGTGCCGCCACAGCAAGAGGTCGCGCTCGTCGACGAGGAGCACGCTGCGGCGCATGCGCCCCATGTTGACTGCCGCCGAGAGGCCGGCAGCGCCGCCGCCGACGACGACGCAGTCCAGCTCGCGTGGGAGAGTCTCGGTCGATCGCATGGGCCAATCATGCCCGATCTGGCGAGGGCGCACCGCGGGAACGCCTTGTGACCGATCTTTGGGCTGCAGGCAGGCCGGACTCAGGCGCGTGAGTGGCCTAGAAGTACGCTTCCGAATCCCGTCGGCCGCGGGTATGCTCGGGCGTCGTGGCAGTTGATCTCAGTCACGAGGCTTCGGATGAGCGGGCCGGACGCCGATAACACCAGGATGATGGGCAGCAGAGCTCTGGGCGACATACGGGCGGGTCTGTCCGAGCTTCTGGACGATCTCGAGTACCGTCGCAACACCGATATCGAGGCCCGGTTGGAGCAGGCGATCCAGGCCGAGCGGCAAGCCGCCGCGGCCGGTGCGACCGACCTGCAGATGCGGGCCCGTCTGGTGCAGGCGGATATGCGCCTGCGCACGGGACAGGCCGACGCCGCCGCCCACCTCGCCACGGAGGTGAATCGCTGGGCCCTCGAGCATCGCCATTCGTTCCTGCTGGCCCGCAGCCACCTGGTCCTCTCGTACATATTCGAGAGCGCCGGCGACTCGGCCTCGTGCCTCGACCACGCGCTCCGCGCCGTCGAGCTGCTGGACGACGACACTCCTGCCCGAACGCGTGGGAACTTCCTGGTCGGGCTGGCAGACGCGTTTTCCGTGGCCGGGTCGTTCGACGCGGCGCGTCAGCGTTATCGCGAGGCAGAGCAGGTC
Source organism: Candidatus Limnocylindrales bacterium (assembly GCA_050014975.1). Taxonomy (GTDB): domain Bacteria; phylum Chloroflexota; class Limnocylindria; order Limnocylindrales; family CSP1-4; genus Fen-1039. The sequence goes on along the minus strand of JBEKCH010000080.1, from coordinate 6,371 downwards.
TTCCTGGCCATCGGGGACGTGGAGCGGCAGATCGCCGTCCTGAACAACCTCGCCTACACCGAGTACGAAGCCGGCGACCCGCAGCGCGCCTGGGACGCCGCCCAGGAGATGCGCAGCCTGGCCGAAGCCAGCGGTCAGAGCCTGGCTCCGCCGCTCCTCGACACGCTGGCCAGGGCGTACATCGGCATGGGCGAATACGAGCAGGCTGCGATCGCGCTCGAGGCGGCCCTACGGGATTTAAGCAAGCAGGGCAACGTCGAGGCCGATACGCCGGCCGGGCTTACGCTCACGCTCGCCGAAGTGCAGCTGAGTCAGGGTCGACCCGAGGCGGCCCAGGAAACGCTCGACCGTTGCCACGCCATCTGCCTGGAGCGGAACCTTGGCGGCGTCGAGGTGGATGTGCTGAGGGTGCAGGCGGAGCTGCACGCCGCGGCCGGGCGCTACGACCGGGCCTACGAGATCCATAAGCTCTTCCATACGGAGTTCCTGAGACTCAACTCCATGCGTCGAGAGGCGAACGCACGCACCCGCCAGGCGCTCTTCGAAACTGCCGAGGCTCGCCAGGAAGCGCAACGGTTCTGGCGCCAGGCCAGGACGGACGCTCTCACGGGGATGCCGAACCGCCGCTTCGTGGACGAGGAGATCCCCCGTTGCCTGAACGGGATGATCGCGGGCGCGCCGCTCGTGGTTGCCATCGTGGACGCGGACCACTTCAAGCGCATCAACGACACCCTGTCCCACGAGGTCGGGGATCGGGCGATCTGCGAGCTGGGTCGAGTGCTCGAAGAATCCCTCCCAGCCGGCACCGACGCCTCCGGTTCCGACTCGCGGTTCGTCGCCCGCCTCGGCGGCGAGGAGTTCCTGGTCGTCCTGCCGGGGCTGGACCTGGCCGCGGCCACTCCCGTGCTGCAGGGGCTGCGCACGGCGGTGGCCAGGCATCCGTGGCGCCCGCTGCTCGGCAGGCTGTCGCTGACGGTCAGCATCGGGGCCGCCGCGGCGCTTCCGCGCGACACTCAGTCCGATCTGCTGGCTCGGGCCGACCACAACCTGTATGCCGCCAAGTCGGCGGGGCGCAACCGCGTCGTCGTCGAACAGCGCGCGAATGTCGCGCCGATGGCTGCTTCGTCTCTCAGGGCGGGCCAGACGATAGGTCGGCGGCTCGCGCGACTCTGAACGCCGACACGTCACGGCACGGCGTGGGGCGGGCGTGGCGCCGCGGCCATCGCTTTGGCCGGCCCGCATCACGTGATAATCTCGGCGATGCCGCCACGCGGTTTCGAGCGGGAGTAGCTCAGTCGGCAGAGCGTCAGCCTTCCAAGCTGAATGTCGCGGGTTCGAGACCCGTCTCCCGCTCCAAACCCCCATTTCGTGCTTGGCACGACACTCGGACACCCGATCGAGGCGCCAGTCGCCCGTCAGCTCGAGACGAGACTGCCCGGCTTCCGGCGGCCGACGGGTCGCGAAAGTACGGCCGTGCGATGAGCTTTCCCTAGTTCAGCCGCGAGGCGACGCCCCCGCGGCACTGCAGGCAGCGCGCCGGAACGGCCCGCCCCAGGACGCGCTGATGTAGCAGACATCGAGGCCGCCGACCAAGATGGCCAGCCCGCCCCAGACGAGAGCCGCCAGTCCAGCGGGCGTCGGCCCCAGCCAGACACCGAGAGCGAGAAAGCAAGCCCCCCGGCCAGACGAAAGACCCTGCCCGCCGGGCTGTTGAGGAACCGTCCGAAGCAAGGCCGGTTGAAGTTGGACGCAAGACTCACAGGAGGCCCCTGGACAGTGGTGAAGCGCAGCCTCCGCAGGCTATTCGCGAGCTGTCTCTACCTCGGTTTGGCGTAGTCGACTGCTCCGAGGATGTCGATGGCGACGACGGGCTCGTTCCCGACGACCCAGCCGTCATGCCCCGGGGGCACGTACCCAGCCTCTCCGGCCACGACGTCGAACTCCTCGCCGCTGTCCAGGCGAGTGCGCAGCCGGCCCGAGATCATGTAGAGGCCGTGCGCGACCTGGCAGCTGGCCGTTCCAACCTTCGGCTTCACGTGTTCCGCCCAATGCCACCCAGGCTCGAAGGTCAACCGGCCGATCGCTATACCACCGACCGTGACGACCTCGTTGCGACCCTTGGGGAACGCCCGGGTCTCGTCTGGCGCGTCGAGGCTCTTGTGCTCCGCTTTGAGTTGCACTGCCATCAGAGGAACTCCTTACGACTCGGGGTGTGCTCCGGACACGGGAACTGGGACGCCCCCTAGCCAGGAGGAGAGTCGAGTCACCGGGCATCCGATACAACGGTCGTCCTGTTGGGCGCACCTGCCGTTTCACTGATCGAGTCAGCTGGATGGCAAGGCCTCCGGCCAGCTTGACGGCCGCGTCGGGGCGATCGACCACGTTGAGGAAATCGGCCAGGGCGGGGGCATGACATGCGGCCACGACGACACGATAACTGGACGCCCTACGCTCGGGCCTCCACGAGGGGTGCCACAGCGCATATGCGTCGGGGCCTTCCAAGCTGAATGTCGCGGGTTCGAGACCCGTCTCCCGCTCCAGTTCGCCATTCACGGTGGCGACGACACTTAGCCTATTGCGGCGAGTGGCGCGAAGGGCGTGGAGGGGCGGTACAGCGCTCAGTCAAGCCCTGCAGGCCTCCCCGTAGTCGATCAGACGGTCACCCTGCGAGGGCCGGGATCGTCGTCGACCAGCGGAGCGGGAGCCAGGGCGGGGTTCGATGGCGGTCTGGTCGTGGGCCTCAGGCAGGGCAAGCCGCCCGGAAGCCCGGGCGGCTTGCACGTTTCGGGGCGCCGTTCAGGCTGCGGCCGCCCACAAGTCGATCGCCCTGCCCTCGAACGAGCTGTTAGCGCCTACCAGTTTCCGGCCCGGAAGACGTGGCCCGTGGCAACCACGAAGGGGTCTACCTGTGCGAGGTCTGCCGTGTACCGCCAGCCCCTGAGGCTGCCGATGCCGTCGCAGGAGCCCTTGCCCGTCCAGGTGCCGCTCACGAACGTACCGCTGAAGTGGCACTGCCAGCTCCCGTGTGGATAGGCGGTCGGGCGCTTCACTTCGGCGCCCCAGATCTTGCCATTGCCAGTTGCGAGATCGAGGTCCAAGTTGACGACGGCTGTCGATGTGCCAGTTACGAACGCGCTGGTGGATGCGTCGGCGCTGGTCTGGACCATCCGGCGCACAGAAATCACACTCCCGTTCTGCGTGGTCACGCCCGGCGAGACCACAGCAACGGTGGTCTCCTTGTCATAGACCGCGAACCTCGTCGTGCACCCAAGCGCAGCCGGTGCTGCGGCAGCGGCCAAAAGGCCGGCGAGCACGAGAGCAAGCCCAAACCGTTTCACGTCCGCCTCCCCCGTCGCCCGTTGTCATACGGGCGGCAGCAGGCAGGTCGGTCTCGCCAGTGGCTTGGCGCGGCCCCGGCGGCCAGTGTGTGGGCCGCGTGTCAAAGCCCCCCGCTTCGACGCCGATTTTCTCACCGCCGTCCAGACGCTCAGCCTGTTCCGGGCGATCTGGTTGACTGCCCTGCCGGGGACTGATCAGGGCAGCCACGCTCGACGTCATCCAACCGCGAGCAGGCTCGGCGCCCCTCTAGTCGACACGATAACTGGACACGCAAGGCTCACGCTCCCACGAGGGGCGCTACTGCGCTAACCCGCCCCGGCCTTCCAAGCTGAATGTCGCGGGTTCGAGACCCGTCTCCCGCTCCACTTCCTCTTTCACGCTCCGGACGACACTCAGCCTGTTTGAAGAGAAAGCATTGAAGGCTGCGGTGAGGGTGCTACAACGCTCAGCCATGCGATGCGTCGGGCGCCCCGTCAATCAGCGGCTGGCGCACGGTCCGGATGCGTGACTGCAATAACTACCAGGCCATCTATCCCCGCGAAGTCGTCCGGATTGCACGTGTATAGGGGCAGCCCGTTCGCGAGGGCGACCGCAGCGATCATCGCGTCGTAGGCCCGTGCGGTCGCCTTCCGGCCCGAGCGTCGAAGCGACGCCGCAACCTGGCCGAATGCTCGGGCCGCCTCGACATCGAACGGAAGGGGGTCGAAGTCGGCTTCTGCCTGCTGGAGATGGGCAAGGCGGGCGGCTCTTTCGGACTCGTCGGCTGCGACGAGGGGGCCGACCGAGAGCTCCGCGAGGGTGATCGTCGAGATCAACGGCTGGTCTGGAAGTGCAGTGACGTCCCGGAGGCGGGGCAACAGGATCAGTGTGTTCGTGTCAAGCAGGCCCGTCTTGACGTCGCTCACAGGCGTGGATCGAGCGTCGAGTCGAGGTCGCTGCGGAGGGCGGCGCCGTCCATCGGAGGCAGCCTTCGCCAGCGCGCCAAAAGCATGGACGCGCTTGCCCCACGTGGCCGAACAGGCCGAAGCTCGGCCACCGGCTTGCCGCCACGGGTAACGACCAGACGCTCACCTGCGGCAACGCGATCGACCACATCGCCGCCATGGTTGCGTAGATCACGGATCGTCACTTCAGCCATGGGAGCATTGTATCACGGGTGATACTTGTCGCGAAACCAGCGATTGACCGAAGGAGCCGAACGGCGTTGCGGACGTGGGCGGAAGCGCGAAACGACGACACGATAACTGGACACGAAATGCTCGCCTCTCGACGAGCGGCGCCACAGCGCTGACCGGTCCCGGCCTTCCAAGCTGAATGTCGCAGGTTCGGTGCTACTGCGCTAACCGGCCCCGGCCTTCCAAGCTGAATGTCGCGGGTTCGAGACCCGTCTCCCGCTCCACTTCCCCTGTTGTGCTCAGCACGACACTCAGCCTCCGGCTGTCGATCGGTCACGGGCGGTTGACGAGCCGCCAGGACGCTCAGCCATGAACCAAGCGTAAGCCAGGCCTATGTGTGGCACTGTAGGCGCATGCTCGGTCTGTTCGATGGTCGTGCGTAGCCGCCGAGGGTTGGAACGATGCCAGTCGCGTTCGAAAGAGCGACCGTCGAGGATGCCGCCGTGCTGGTGGAAGTCCAACGGCTCAGCTTCAAGGAAGAGGCCGACCGCTACGGCGAGTGCCCTCCATACGATGAGACGCCGGCGGACCTCGTTGACCTCATTGCCACCGCGTTCGTCTTCAAGATCGTCGTGGACGGTAAGTGCGTCGGCGACATCGTCGTCAGGAGGCGGGACGATGACTCGTACTACCTGCGCACCATTTCAGTGATCCCAGCCTTCCGGGATCGTGGGATCGGCTCCTGCGCGATGGCATTCCTCGAGGCCGAGTTCCCGGATGCGGCGGCGTGGCATCTGATAACCCCGGCCGGAAGCAGCAGAAATCACCACTTCTACGAGAAGCACGGCTATCACCAGGTGAGCCAGATCTACCGCTCACCACAACTGACGCTCATCGAATATGAGAAGCACTGAGGGTCGCTGTGGCGACCTGCGACTGGACTCGTCGCGAGCTGGCGTGCTTGTAGGTCAGCTGGGGGCGCAGGCGCTTCAGAGACGCCCAACGACGACACGATAACCGGACACGAAATGCTCGCCAGTCCAAGAGGCGTGCCACAGCGCCTAGCCGCCCCGGCCTTCCAAGCTGAATGTCGCGGGTTCGAGACCCGTCTCCCGCTCCAAACCCGCTTCGGGCTCAGCACGACACTCAGCCTTGTGCAAGCGCGGTGCCTGCCGGCGCCGGGGAGGCCGCCACCACGCTCGGTCAGTCGATAACGGGCGAGGGAGCGTCCTGGCCTGGCCGGTGCTGGTCGTCACCGGTTTCCGACGTATATCGAACTAGGACGCTAGGTACTTACGTACCTGAGCCGCTAGTCTGGTGAACAACTCGATCACTAGGCGGCCATGGGTATCGGGGCGAGGGCTAGGGCGCTCGTCTCGAGGCTCGCCTTGCCAGGAGCGGGAAGTTGGCTTCACTTTGCATGCGACTCCAGCGAGGCCACCTTCACTGTGTGATGAATCGGCCCCGCCGTTGGCTGACCGGGGAGTATTGGCCCTCTGTCGAGGTAGCTAGATGAGCGCGGAGGAACCCCTCGCGCTCATCGAGTACACGTGTGAGCGCTGCCAGAGGGGGTTTGTGCGTCCGCGATTAAGCCAACACCTGGGCTTCGCGGGCGAGTTCCACGTCCTCTGCATGGGGCTCGGGAGGACGCTGCGATACCAAAAGAGCCTCGCTACCACGTGCGGTGAGGCGCGCCAACAGCTCCTGGTCAAGGCTGATGACGACGCCTACCAATCCTTCGTCCGGGGCGTCCGCTTCTGCCCTGAGTGCCGCCAGTTCGTCTGTCACGAGTGCTGGTGGGCTTACCCCGCTTTCGTGGACACCTAACATCGCGGCAGCGTCCGCGGGAAGGAGTCCACATGGGGAGGAAGCACCGTCACTACAGCGAGGACTTCCGGGCCGAGGCCGTGCGCCTGG
>JBEKCH010000079.1:0-10606 GCA_050014975.1 Candidatus Limnocylindrales bacterium | reverse complement strand
CGAGCTGGACAAGGTCCTCTGAGCCGCGGGGTATCGGAACGATGCAGACGTTCGCCTACAGGCGGCCGGCTACTCTGGCCGAGGCCGTAGCCCTGCTGGATGCGCACGGCTCCGACGCGCGCCTTCTGGCGGGCGGCACCGACCTGGTCATCGGGCTGCGCAGCGGCTCCGAGAAGCCGACCGTGGTGATCGACATCAAGCGCATCGCCGATCTGTCACCGGGGATCCGGGAAGGTGCCGGCCGTGTGACCATCGGGGCCACGACCGTGATGGCGGAGGTCGCGGCGAACTCGCTGGTGAAGCGGTATTTCCCCGCGCTCGCAGAGGCCGCAGCCGTCGTCGGATCCGTCCAGATCCGGAACCGGGCGACGCTTGCCGGCAACATCTGCAACGCGTCAGCGGCGGCGGACACGGCGCCGCCGCTGCTGGTCTACGGGGCCACAGTCGTGGCCGTGGGATCCGCAGGCACCCGGCGCATCCCCATCACCGAGTTCTTCGTGGAGTCCGGGGTGACGACCCTCGGCCGCGGTGAGCTCGTGATCGGGATCGAGCTGCCGATTCCGTCCCACCGGACGGGCGCCGTCCACCTCCGCCGCACCCGGCGGCGCGGCCACGACCTGGCCTCGGTGACGCTGTGCTGCTCCGTCGACGAGGGCGGCGTAACCAGGCTCGCATACGGCAGTGTGGGGCCGCGGCCCCTCCTGTTCGTCGACGAGACCGGCACGCTGGCCGACACCGGAAAGCCCGAAGACGCCAGGCACCAGATCCTGGAGGGGATGTTCGCGGGCGCGAGCCCATCCAAACGGTCGATGCGAGCCAGCCCGGAGTACCGGCTGGCGATGCTCCGGGTGCTCGGCTGGCGAGCCCTCCAGACGGCGATCGATCGGCTGGCGGAGGAACGAACCAATGGCTGACATGCTTCCGATCGAGCTCAACGTCAACGGGCGCCGCCGGGCGTTGGACGTTCCCGTCAACCTGACGCTGCTAGACATGCTGCGGGACCAGCTCGGGCTGACCGGCACCAAGGAGTGCTGCGATGTCGGCGAATGCGGTGCCTGCACCGTGCTGGTGAACGGCCAGGCGGTGGACAGCTGCCTGATGCTCGCCGTCGAGGCGGACGGCGCCGAGATCACAACCGTCGAAGGGCTGGCCGTGAACGGACAGCTCAGCCCGCTCCAGGAGGCGTTCCTGGACAAGGGTGCGTCTCAGTGCGGCTTCTGCACGCCTGGCCAGCTCATGGCGGCCCACGCCCTGCTGACCGAGAACCCGGATCCCAGCCTGGCCGAGGTCCAGGAGGGCCTCTCCGGCAACCTCTGCCGGTGCGGCTGCTACTTCCAGATCACCGAGGCCGTGCTGGCCGTGGCGGAAGGGGCACACAAATGAGCGCAACCAGGGTCGGCGACTCACCGTGGCGCGTCGGCGGCCGGGAGCGCGTCACCGGCCAGCAGCAGTACGTGGCCGACATCCACCTGGCGGGCACTTTGCAGGCGAAGCTGGTCACGGTCGACTGTGCCAGGGCCAGGATCATCTCGATCGACAAGTCCGCGGCCGAGCGCCTGCCCGGCGTTCACCTGGTGATGACGGCGGAGGACCTGCCGCAGCCGATGCCCCGCTTCGGGCCGCAGGTCGAAGACCGGCCCGTCCTGGCCGTTGGCGAGATCAAGTTCCACGGCGATCCGGTCGCGCTCGTCGCGGCCGAAACCGAGGAGATCGCCGAGGAGGCCGTCCGCCTCGTCCACGTGGAGTACGAGGAACTGCCGGCGGTCTTCACCGTGGCTGCGGCGCTGGATCCGACGGCGCCTCTCGTCCAGGATCCGTCGCTTCGGCCCCAGGACCCGCTCGCCAACACGAACGTGTTCCGGGAGCACAGGGTGGCCTGGGGCAACGTCGACGCGGAGCCTGCCGACATCGTCATCGAGAACCGCTACAGCTTCCCGATCGTGACCCACTTCGCGATCGAGCCGCACTCGTTCGTGGCGGCACCCGACGGAGACGGGGTGGCGGTCTGGAGCTCCATCCAGCACCCCTACTGGCTTCAGAAGATCCTCGCCAAGATTCTGCGGATGCCGCTCGCCAGGGTCCGGGTGATCGCCCCGGACCCGGGCGGTGGGTTCGGCGGCAAGCAGCACGCCAAGTATGAGCCGCTTCTGGCCTTCGCGGCGCTCCGCGCCGGGCGCCCCATCCGACTGATCCTGACCCTGGAGGAGAGCTTCCAGGCGGCCCGGCGCGCGGCCTGCGAACTGCACGTCCGCACGGGCGTCCGCTCCGACGGCAGGTTGGCCTTCCAGGACATCAAGGCCGACTACCTGATCGGCGCCTACGTGGACATCGCGGACCGGGTCGTGAGTAAGGGCAGCTATCCGGGGGCCGGGCCGTACAACGTGCCCTCCGTCAGGATCGTGGCTCGCGCCGTCCTGTCCCACACGCTGCCGTCCACCGCCTTCCGCGGCTTCGGCAACCCGCAGGTCAACTGGGCCGTCGAATCGAACCTGGACGAAGCCGCTCGCGCTCTCGGGATCGACCGTCTCGAGTTCCGCCTTCTCAACCTGGCCCGCAAGGGCGACGCGTTCATCCCGTACGACACGCCGGCCGACGGCGACTGGCAGCAGACGGTGCGCAAGGCGGCCGAGCTGATCGGCTGGCACGAGCCGCTGCCGTCGGGCCACGGCCGCGGCATCGCCATAGGCATCAAGTCCGGGCCCACCACCGGGCACTCCTATTCCACCGTTCGCCTGCTGGCCGACGGCAGCGTCATCGTCTATGCCGGCACGTCCGACATGGGCCAGGGTGCCCGGACCGTCTTCGCCCAGATCGCCGCCCAGGAGCTGGGCGCGCCGATCGACTGGGTGACCGTGGTCATGGGCGACACGGCGCTCGTGCCGTACGACCAGCAGACCTCGGCCAGCCGGTCCACGGTTCTCATGGGCAATGCCGTGCTCCGCGCCTGCCGGTCCATCCAGGCGCAGCTGCGCGCGATGGCCGCGGAGCTGCACGGCGTGGACGAAGAGAAGATCGTCGTGGACCAGGGCGTCGTCCGGCTGCCGGATCGAGAGCTTACCGTGCTCGAAGTCCTCAAGCCTGGCCTCGGACGGATGGGCGGCGAGCTCATCGGCAACGGCGAGAGTCGCAAGGACGCCGAGCCGGATCATCCTCTCGGCGGGAGCGCGGCCTTCTTCGAGTTCAACTGCACGGCCGTCGAGGCCCGCGTCGACGAGGGCACCGGCGACGTCACGATCGTCCGCCACGTGGCCGTCTCGGACGTGGGCAAGGCCCTGAACCCGCTCCAGGTCCGCATGCAGGACGAGGGCGCGGCGATCCAGGGCCTCGGCCATACCCTCATGGAGCATTACATCTTCGATGAGGCCGGCCGGATCCGGAACCTGGGCGCCATCGACTACCGGATCCCGACCAGCATGGATTTGCCTCTCGAGATGCGCAGCGAGCTCGTCGAGAACGCCGACGGGCCCGGGCCTTACGGCTCGAAAGGCATGAGCGAAGGCGCCCTCCTGTGCGTGTCGGCGGCCGTGGCGGCCGCGGTGCGCGAGGCCAGCGGCGCGGTCATCCGTGACCTGCCGCTGACTCCCGAACGGGTCTGGCGGGCGCTCCAGGAGCGCGACGAGGCGCAAGCGTCTGGGAGGGACGAACGATGACCGTGGGCAAGGAAGTCGGGCCCGCTGGGAACATCCCCGCGGAGCAACTCGTAAAGGCGGCCCGGCTGGTCCGAGAAGGCCGCACCTACTCCCTGGCGGCTACTCGCTACCCGGGCATGCCGCTCTTCCCGGGACACCCGCCTTTCCAGGTTCTGAACTACCGCACGCCGCGTGGCATCCGCGTGACGGGCGCGCAGCCCTGGGGTCCCATCAACGATGCCGGGCTCGGCTACATGGCCGAATACGTCATGGCGACCTCGCACTCCGGGGCCCACATCGACGCCCTGGCCCACATGACCGTCGGCCAGGATTCGCACTGGTACGGCGGCGGCAAGGCCGACGATCACCTGACCGACTTCGGGCCGACGTACGGCGACGCGGCGAAGATGCCGCCCTTCTTCAGCCGCGGCATCCTCCTGGACGCGGCCGGCCATCGTAGCCTGGACTACCTCCCGAAGGGCTCGCCCGTCGGGGCCGACGAGATGGAGGCCATGTGCAAGGCCGAGGGCGTCACGGTCCAGCCGTGGGACGTACTCCTCATCCGCACGGGCTACATGAGCCTCTGGCCCGACGCCGAGAAGATGGCGGCCAACAAGACCGCCGGGCCGGACCTTTCCGCCGCGGAATGGCTCCTGGAGCGCGGTGTGATCGCCACCGGCACCGACACGGAGACTTACGAAGTTCAGCCGGCTCCGGATCCGGGCCCCACCGGAAACCCCCAGCCGGTCCACACGCTCCTCCTCATCAACAACGGCATCTACCTGATGGAGAGCCTCGACCTGGAGGCCCTCGCTCGGGATCGTGTGTACGAGTTCCTGTTCGTTGCTCTGCCGCTCAAGATCCGCGGCGCCACGGGTTCGATGGTCGATCCCGTGGCCGTCATCTAGGAGGGAAGCTTCCATGCCCGTTGTGTCCCCGACCATGAAAGCCCTCGTAGTCCTCGAGCCCAACCGTGTCGAGATCCAGGAAGTAGCGACCCCTACCCCGGGCCAAAACGAGGTGCTGGCCCGGGTCCGTGCCGTCTCGATCTGCGGTACGGACGCGCATCTCGTACGGGGCGATTATCCGGGCTTCTGGCCGCTGAGCTTCCCGTTCATTCCGGGGCACGAGTGGGCCGGCGAGATCGCCGCGCTCGGTCCGGGCGCGGAGCGGTACGGTTGGAAGATCGGCGACCGTGTCGCCGGCACCTCTCACGATGCCTGCGGCTTCTGCCAGAAGTGCGTCGAAGGCCGATACAACCTCTGCGAGAACTACGGCGTTCAGGGGCTGCACCGGCAGTACGGGCACAACACCCAGGGTGCCGACGCGACGTACGTCGTCCACGGCGTGAAATGCGTGTTCAAGCTCCCCGACGCGATCAGCTTCGAGGACGGAGCGCTCATCGATCCCGCCTCGATCGCCCTTCATGTCGCGAACCGGGGCGGCGTAGCCCCCGGCGACACGGTGGCGATCACCGGCGGGGGCGCGATCGGGCTGCTCTCCGGCGATGCGGCCCTCGTTCGCGGGGCGTCCCGCGTGATCGTGCTGGAGCGGATGGCCGGACGCCTGGCGAAGGCCGTCGAGCTCGGCTTCGAGACCATCGACACGAGCCAGGGCGACCCGGTCAAGACCGTCCGAGACCTGACCGGCGGCCTGGGCGTCGATGTCGTCCTGGAGTGCGCCGGCGTGCCCGTCGCCGTCCAGTGGGCCCTGGGCATGCTCCGCCGCGGCGGGCGTTGCGCGGCCGTCGGTATTCCGACGGTCGGCGTCGAGATTCCGATGCAGAAGATCGTCCTCGACGAGCTCGAGCTCGTCGGCTGCCGCGCGACGGCAGGCGAGATGCGACGGGTCATGCCGCTCGTCGAGCGGGGACGGATTCGCGTCCACGAGGTCGCCACTCACCGCTTCTCGTTGAGCGAGTACGAGAAGGCGCTCGCCACGTTTAACGACCCCAACAGCGGCGCCATCAAGATCGTCATCGTGCCCTGAACTCCTGCCTCGCCGGTCGGAATGGCGGCTGACCCCAAAGGGCAGCCGCCGCCGGCCGGTGGCTGGCTGGATCGAATGCGGGGGCTATGAGCGGGGGCTTTGAGCCCGCGATGCACCGCAGGCTGGGGTACCTCTGGGGCGTCGGCGCGTCTCAGCTATCCCTCGAGGAACGCCGCACGGAGTGCCCGGAGCGTCCCGTGGTCGAGCCGCAGGCCGTCGCTGAAATACCGCTCGATCGTCCCGTATGAGGTGCGCATCTCGTCGAGGGCGGCCTGTAGATACTCCGGGCGGACCCACAGGAAGTCGGCGATGACATCCGGATCGCCGCCTTCGGCCTGGAAGTCATCGAAGAAGGACTGGAACATCGGCTGCAGATAGCCGTTGCTGGCGAGGTAGTCCGCCATCACCAGATCCTCGGGCACACCCAGCAGGAGCAGCAGCGAGGCCGCCGCCCAGCCGGTTCGATCCTTGCCCCCCATGCAGTGGATCAGGGCCGGCCGGTGCCGTTCGTCGGTGAGGTCGCCGAACACCCGTCCGAAGGCAAGACGTGCCCTCTCGAGGCTGACGAACTCCCGATACTGAGCGACGAACATGGCCGCGCCCTTGCCGTTGCCGAACTCTTCATGAGCGACGGCGGGATCACGCATGGACTCCATGATCTGGCCGGGTGTGTGCTTTGCCTGGCTGCCCAGAATGTCCAGCGCGACGTATCTGGTGTCGGGGGACACCCGATCGGGCCGCGTAGTTCGCTCGAACTCCGTTCGGAAGTCGTAGATGGTTCGAACGCCCAGCCGGGCGAATTCCAGCGCATCCGCGCCTTCTAGCCGATCGAGAGCACTCGAGCGGTAGAGGAGCCCGGTTCGGACACGCCGGCCGTCGGCGGTGCTCAAGCCACCCACGTCGCGCAGGTTTGGAACGGAGGCCAGCGGGATAGTTCGGTCGGTGTGCGTGTCGGTCCTCCTCTGGGTGGCCGGGTCTGCGACCGTGCGGCGGATCTCGGCGGAACCGGCGCCGGACAGGTGATGGCGCTCAGCTCGATGGGGCATCTCAAGCGTACCGGATGCGGCCGTGGCGTGCCCAAGGCCGGACATGTGCGGGACTCAGCGACGGGTAGGGTCCGGGGAGGCCTCCAGCGCCGCCAGTTCTTCCGGCGTGTCGACGTCAGGATTTGCCCCCTCGATGTCGATTTGGACGACCAGGTCCGGGTGGTCCCGCACGACGGGCCCAAGGCCGCGATCCGCCAGTGCCTCGCTTGCGAGCGGCCAGGCGAGGCGATGGATGAGCAGCGGATTGGGGCCACCGCCGTCTCGGTATCGAGGCACCACTATCGGCAGGGCCGCGGATACGAACCCGGCCAGCAGCCGCTCGACCACCTCCGCTCGCACGAGCGGCTGATCGCCCAGCAGGACGAGCGCGGCCTGGCTGGCCGGGTCCAGGCTCTCGAGGCCGACGCGCAGCGAACTGGACAGGCCGGCGTCCGGATCGGGATTGCGCACACGCCGCTCGGACCGCCACGCCAGGCGCCGTTCGATCTCGTCGGCGTCGTGGCCGAGGACGACGACGATCTCCGCGAACCCCGGCACTGCCACGACGTCGAGCACATGCTGGAGCAGGGGCCGGCCCCACAGGGGTGCAAGCGCCTTGGTGCTGCCGAATCGCGACGAGGCGCCGGCCGCCAGCACGATCGCGGCTGTCCGCCGAGCCTCGATCATCCGCCGGCAGCCGGGTCGGCGGGCACCGTCGAGGACTCCGGGTCGGCCTTCGCACGCGCCTTCTCGCGCAACGGCAGCCCCGTTCCTCCGTAGCGCAGCGCCACGATCTCGGCCATGATCGAGAGCGCGGTCTCGGCCGGCGCGCGCCCGCCGAGGTCCAGGCCCACAGGATTGCGCAGCCGATCGAGGTCCTCCCACCGGACTCCGGCCGCTAACAGGCGCTCCCGTCTATCGGCCAGCCTCTTGCGCGACCCGATCGCACCGACGTACCGGCAGCCGCGAGCGAAAGCGGTCACGATCGCCGGCTCGTCGAACTTCGGGTCGTGCGACAACACCGCCACCGCATCGGACGGACCCAGGCCGATCGCGTCCGCCACTTCATCGGGCCAGCCCACGACGAGCCGATCGACGTCGGGGAACCGCTCCCGGGTGGCGAACGCCGGCCGGCCGTCGACGACGATCGTCTCGTAGCCGAGCGTGCGGGCGATCGAGACGAGGGGGATCGCGACCTGTCCCGCGCCGACGACGATGAGCCTGGGTCGGGTGGGGAAGGTTTCGATGAACAGCGATCGACCCGCGAGCTCGACCGTTCGCGAGGTTCCCCTGGACAGGGATTCGAGCGCCAGCCGAACGAGCTCGGCGTCGAGCGACGGGTCGCCGAGCGAACCGTCGAGGTGGCCGTCTTCCCAGGCGACGAGCACCGGGGCCGGTGGCTCGCCTTCGCCGGGCGGACGCGGCCCTGCCTCGGGCCCGGGCGAGTCGGTGGGAAGCGGCGTGACTACGGCGCGGCCGCCGGTCGCGCCGGCCCCTGCCGCAGCTCGTGCCGCAGCCTCGGCTGCCTCGCCCACCGCCGGCTCGACCAGCACGTCGATCGTGCCCCCGCAGGCGAGCCCAACGTCCCATGCTTGCTCGTCGGTGATGCCGTAGCGGACCACCCGCGAGCGGCCGGTCGCTCGGGCCCGTTGTATCTCCTCGAAGGCGGCTCCTTCGACGCAGCCGCCGCTGACCGAGCCCGCGATCCGGCCGTCGGCCGTCGTGAGCATGACCGCACCCTCCGGACGCGGCGCCGACCCGAATGTCCGGACGACGACGGCCCGGCCGATCTCGGCGCTGTCGGCCCGCCAGGCGGCGAGGGTCTCGACGAGCTCCTTCATCGCGAAGCCTCCTGCAGATGCGTCCGCCCCTGCCCCCCGCGGCTCCGGCGAGCCCCCCGGTCCGAGCGCAGGCTGGCAAGCCGCTCCAGTCTCAGAAACCCCACGGATACTACTACCGCTACCGCGCGCGCCGATCGCACCGGCAAATGCCGACGGCCCCGACCTTCCGGCATGCCCTGCTTGGCTCTCGCGACGGCTGGGTGCCCGGCGCAGTAGAGTGCCTTTGTCGGGCCTGGAGAGGTGCCGGAGTGGCTGAACGGGACGGTCTTGAAAACCGGCAACTGCCCTTTTCCGCCCATCCCTGAGCACGAAGACCGCCGCAACGCGGCCGTGAGCGGCGACATAACCCCCCAGTGGGGGGGGTTATCGGCGGGGGGTTACGAATAGATGCTCCACCGGAGTATCCGATGGTCCCATAACGCCGGGCAGTGGCAGGGCCGCTTAAGCCCGCATCCCGTCGGCGAATCGTTGTCCGGGCAGGGCGGCATCTTGATAACTCGTCGCTGCCCGGAGTCGGGGAGTGTGGGGACAATGAAAGCCGCCGTCCCTTCCGAGGCGGCGGCCGACTGCCCTTCCGCGATCGCTGTCGACTATGAACCGATAGCTCACAGACATTAGCTACCCGCGAAGACTCGTGATTCGCAAACTTCGGATCGTTAGAACGGATGGTCTATGCGCCACGAGGGATACGGGCGTGCAGATCGCGCGGGATCAGATGCTCTAACTGAGTGAGCTGTTGGCTCCGCCCGGTTCTTCGGGCCCCGACCGCCAGCCTGCGCCTTCCCTGATTCGTGTCTCCGGACCGACCAAGGTGCGGCAAGGGGGGCTCAGGGCCCGACCGCAATGCCGGTTGGTAAGGAGGCCCCTGTAATGAAGCGCTGGTTGACTTCCGTCCCATCAAGTCTGGCCCGACCGATGGTGCCGGTGCCACGGATGGCGCCGGTTCCCGGGTTCGTCCAGTACAGGTAGTCGCCCGTGATCGCGAGCCCGAAGGGGTTGAAGTCTCCGCCGATGAAGAACTGGTTCGCTTCGGTTCCGTCGAGCCTGGCCCGCCCGATCGACCCGCCGGAGGCCTCCTTCCAGGCCCAGTTGGCCCAGTAGATGTAGCCGCCGCTGATGGCGATCCCGGCGGGACCAGAGACGCCGTAGCTGAGGAAGCTCCGGTTCACTCCCGTCCCGTCCAGGTTGGCCCGCCCGATCGTGTCGTTCTGGTAATCGGCCCAGTAGATGTAGCCGCCGCTGACCGCGACAGAGAATACAGAAGGACCACCGACGCTGAGGAAGCTCCGGTTCACTCCCGTCCCGTCCAGGTTGGCCCGCCCGATCGCGTTGTCGTCCAGGTTCGGCCAGTAGAGGTAGCGTCCGTCGCTCGCGATCCCCTTGACCTTGCCGATAGAGGTGAGGCTCTGATCGATTCCCGACCCGTTGAGCTTAGCCCGTCCGATCGTGACATCCTCGGCGTTGGTCCAGTAGATGTATTCGCCGACGATCGCCAGGCCACACATGCTGTTCGCGCCGGTGATGAAGCGCTCGTTGACGCCGGTCCCGTCGAGGTTGGCCCGGCCCATCGTCGCCAGGCCATTGGTGTTGACATCCTCGCAACCACGGTTGGCCCAGTAGATGTGCCCATGTGCGGACGGGGGGACGACTTCGTCGTACCCCCGGGCGTGGGCGACGGGGTGTTGACGGCCGGCGTTGCGATCGGGCTCGACTCGGCAGGCGGCGCGGTGGCCGCCGGTGTGGCGCCAGGAGCCGAGCAGCCAGCCACGAGTCCGACGATGAGCAATGCCATGGCTGGGCGACGCATCTGGCATCTCCCTCGGGACGCCGGGTGCGGGTCCGTCCTGCAATCGCCTGGCGTGGTCCTGGCGTCCACGATCCGAACCGCGTCGGCGTTGTCGCCTCTCAGTGCGCGGTGAGCAGCCACGCTCCGGCCGTCGAGGAAGAGCCGGACGGGCCGAAAAGAACGAGGCCGTCCGGCAGAACGACCGCGACTACCTCGTCCAGCCGCCCCACCGTCCTCACCGTCCAATCGGGCAGGGCGGTAGCAGGAATCGTCCTGCTGACCTGCAGCTCACGCCAGCTCTTGCCGTCAGTCGACGTCCAGAACCTGTAGCTGCGG
>JBEKCH010000078.1:0-18695 GCA_050014975.1 Candidatus Limnocylindrales bacterium | reverse complement strand
CTGGGCCGTGTCTCAGTCCCAGTCTGGGTGATCGTCCTCTCAGACCACCTACCGATCGTCGCCTTGGTGAGCCGTTACCCCACCAACGAGCTAATCGGACGCAGGCCCCTCCCGAAGCGCCTCACGGCTTTGGAATCACGACTGAACGTGACACCACATGCGGTATTAGCCACCCTTTCGGGCAGTTATTCCCCACTTCGGGGCAGGTCACCTACGCGTTACTCAGCCGTCCGCCACTAACAGTCGAGCAAGCCCGACTGTCCGTTCGACTTGCATGTCTCATGCACGCCGCCAGCGTTTATCCTGAGCCAGGATCAAACTCTCCGACAAAACCTCAGCCTTGCGGCTGAACACGTCCGAGGGTCTTCCCGCTCGAATCCTTACCGGATTTCCTGCCACTCTTCAGTTGTTAAGGTGCCCGCGTTGAAGGCGCACAGCGGCGCCAGGCGCAACACTCCAATGATGGGGTCCGACCCCATCACTGTCAAGCGACGCACCGGGAACCGGCCCGCTCGCCGACGGCCCTGAAGGTCGTCGGACCAGGGCGCCGCGGAATAGTAAGGGCCACCGCAGAGGGTGTCAAACGCTACCCCGGCAGGAGTCGCGGCAGGAACGCCCGGCGGCCGTAGCCGGGGCGGGCGACCCGCGAGAACCTAGATCGGGCTGCTCTCGACGAGCAGCAGCGCCACGGCAGCGGAGATCCAGCACAGCGCAGCCAGCTCGAACGAGGGCGCCACGCCGAGCGCCACCACGGCAACAAGGTAGACGAACGTCGCCAGAATGCCGGCCGCAACCAGCTTGGCCAGACGGAGCAGGATCTCGTTGATGAGCTGGCTCATGAAGCACCCCTGAGCTTGCGGACGGTGGCGATGGCGAGGCCTGGAGCGCGGGAACATGGGGCTGCCGGCAGCCACCGCGCAACAGAGCCGGCCGCCCGACGGGGCACGGGGAGGGCCACGGCGCGGCGCGGCATCACATCGCCCTCCGGCCCTGCAAGGCGCGGATCAGCGTCACCTCGTCGGCATACTCGAGGTCCCCGCCCACGGGCAGTCCCCGCGCGATTCGGGTCACGCTGGCCACGAGCGGCTCCAGACGCTCGGCGAGGTACATGGCCGTGGCCTCGCCCTCGAGCGTCGGATTGGTGGCGATCACGACCTCCTCGAAAGGCTCTCCGGCGCGCTTCGCCTCCTCCGCCCGCTCGAACAGCTGCCGGATCTTGAGGCGTTCGGGACCCACGCCGTCGATCGGCGAAATGGCCCCGTGGAGCACGTGGTACAGGCCCCTGAACTCGCCAGTTCGCTCCAGCGCCAGAACATCGAGGGGCTCCTCCACGACACAGAGGCGCGTCTGGTCGCGGCCCGAATCGGAGCAGATCGAGCAGACCGGCCGATCGCTGATGTTGAAGCAGCGCTCGCAGAAGACGACCTGCTCGCGCACGGCTATCAGAGCGGCCGCAAGGGCGCGGGCCTCGGTGTCGGGCGCGCGCAGCAGGTGGTACGTCAGCCGCTGGGCCGTCTTGGGCCCGATGCCGGGGAGGCGGGCGAAGGATTCGATGAGCCGTGCGACTGGCTCGATCAGTGGCGCGGGCACGGCCTGGCTACATCCCAGGCAGCCGCAGCCCGCCGGTGACGGCTGCCATCTTGGCTTCACCCATCTCCCGGGCGGCGCGCAGCGCGTCGTTGACGGAGGCAACGATCAGGTCCTGCAGCATCTCGACGTCGGCGGGATCGACGGCAGACGGATCGATCGTCACGCTGACCAGCTCCTGCTTGCCCGTGACGACGGCCTTGACCACACCGCCTCCTGCCGAACCCTCGACCTGCGCGGCCGCCAGCTCCTGCTGGACTCGGGCGAGGTCCTGCTGCATCTGCATCGCCATCCGCTGCAGGTTGGCCATGCTCATCTCGCTTCCTCCTGGGATCCGCTGTGGCTCGCCGGCTGCCTCCGCCGCTCTCCCCGAAGTCTGGCCGAAACGGCCGCTGCCTGCACGACCGAAACCGGTCGGGCGCGCCCGGCCCGGACCACCTGCCGAGCGCAGCTAACCGACGTCGCCAACGTCGATCGCGTCGTCGCCGTAGATGCGCTTGAACTCGACCAGCAGGCGGGCACCGTCGGGATCCTCGGGCAGCTGGGCGACCTCCACGTTGGCGGCCACACAGCGAACCGAGACCGGCATGCCCAGCACGCGGCTGACGCCGTCCTCCAGGATGGGACGGCGCCGCTCGGCCACGTCCTTATAGAAGCTCTGGTCTTCGGGGAAGCCGAGCGTGACGACGTTGCCCTCGACGCCGACCGGGCGACAGGCGACGATGAGCGGCCGGGTGGGCGGGCTCTTGCTGATGACCTCCACGATCTCCGGCCAGCGCTCCAGCAGCAGCTGCAGCGTCGGACCGGTGCCGGCGGCCGCCGAAGGCGACGGCTCGCTCGGGGCCGAGCCGCCGACAGCCGACGGCCCGGGTGTTGCCGCCGGAGCCGAAGGCCCAGCCGGAGCCGAAGGTGAGCCGGTGGTCGACCTCGCCGGGCCGACCGACTTCTCGGGCGGAGCCGAGCGCTCGGGCGTGGCCAAAGGCTTCGGGACCGCAGCCGACCTTTCGGGCACCGGTGGGCGAGCTCCGGCGCGATCGACCGACGCGGGTGCGACTGCAGCTCCGGCGGCTTCGGGCGGCGTCAAAAGTGCCAGGTCGAGCTGGAGCCGGAGGCCACCCGGGCCGGGATGACCCAGGTCGATCGAGGCCAGCTGGCGCGCAGCCACCAGCAGGGCCGTCGTCCCCGCAGACGCCGGACCGGTGCCCCTCCTGGGACTGAGCGACGCCAGCAGCGCGGCGCGCAGCGACTCGATCGCCTGCTCGGTGAAGGCGCGCAGGTCGCGTCCGCCCTCCTCCAGCCCATCGAGCAGCTCGATGCCCGCCACCGGTTCGCCCGACACGAGCGCCCGGACGAACGCATCGACCACCTCCTGCTCGACCAGGCCGAGAACCTCCCGAACCCGGTCGGCCGTGAGCGTTCCAGAGTCGGTCGAGAGGAGCTGATCGAGCATCGACTCGGCATCCCGCATGCCGCCGGCGGCCAGGCGCGCAATCAGGTCGATGGCTTCGGGCTCGGCCGTTCGACCGTCGGCGTCGAGGATCGTTCGCAACTTGCCGGCTATCTCGGCTACGGTCAACCGCCGAAAGTCGAAACGCTGCACCCGCGACAGGACGGTCGGCCGGATCTGCGTGCTGTCGGTCGTACAGAAGACGAAGACGACGTGGTCGGGCGGCTCCTCGAGCGTCTTGAGCAGGACATCCCAACCCTGGGTAATGCGCTGCACCTCATCGACGATGAAGACCTTGACAGTGAGGTCCGAGGGCGCCGTGTATATCCGGGGCAGGAGCTCGCGCATGTCGTCGACCCGGTTGTTCGAGGCCGCGTCCATCTCGCTTACGTCGAGGGCGCGGCCCTCGCGGATGGCGACGCAGGCCGGGCATTCGTCGCACGGCTCGCCGTCGCGCAGGTTCGGACAGTTGAGGGCCTTGGCCAGGATCCGCGCCATCGAGGTCTTGCCGGTCCCACGCGGGCCGACGAAGAGGTAAGCGTGGGCGCTTCGACCCGACCGGATGGCATTTCGCAGCGTCTCGACGACCGCCTGCTGGCCGACGATCTGGCCGAAGGTCTGGGCGCGCCAGCGCCGGTAGATAGCCTGGTGCGGTGCGGTCGAGCTCACGACGCTCCTGCCAGCGTGGGCGAGACGAGGGGCGACACGGCCGGGGCGAACCGCCGGCCGCGAACTGTTGCGCCGTGCACCCTCCGTCGATCGAGCGTTCCCGTGCCCACCTCTGAAGGTGGCTCAGACCAGGCCATTCCGCGGCACCCGACGATCATCGCTTAGTGCTGCTTCCTTCCGGACCTGACACGCTTCGCGAGCCGCCGCTGCGCGGGACCCGGCCCTCAACGTCACCTGGAGCGGCGGCCTTCGAGGACGGAGACCTCGGGAGGGAATTCAGCCCTGCTGGAGCGGATTGCAGGTACAGGGCACCGCTAGTTCCCCGCCTAGCACGGCTCCAGAATCATAGCAGCCGCTGGTGCGGGCGCCGAGACGGCGTGGCCAAGGGACCGGAGAGACTGGCGGAGAGGGAGGGATTTGAACCCTCGATGGGTTGCCCCATACCGCATTTCCAGTGCGGCGCCCTAGGCCACTAGGCGACCTCTCCGCGGCGACCGCCCGTGACCATGGGCGGAATGGCCGGCAGGCCCAGCCGGCGACCGGGGAATAGAGAGTGGCGGAGAGGGTGGGATTCGAACCCACGGTGCTCTCGCACACCGCTTTTCGAGAGCGGCACCATCAACCACTCGGACACCTCTCCGCGCGAGAGGATACCAGAGCGACCGGACGATCTCGGCCCAAGTCGAAGGGCCCAGGGCCAGCCGAAGTCGATGGGGCGGCGAGGTCGCAGGGGCGGGTGAGCTGTCTGCCGATGGGCACGCCGGGCGTCGGCGATCGTTGCAAAGACCGGTTCAGCCGGCTGCCGCATTGAGGCGTTCGGCCGAGCGAAGGCGTTCGACCGGGCCGGCCTTGACGAAGAGATCTTCCGCCTCTTCGCAGCGGATGCCGCTCACGACCTTGAGCTTGCGACCGAGCCGGCCGTCTTGGGCGAGCTGCAGCGCTCCCCCGGCTGCGCCGTCGACGTGGTTGGAAACGGCGAATACGAGCGCGTCCACGTCGCAGGCCAGCATCGCTCCGACGCACATCGGGCAGGGCTCGCGGGTGACGAATATCGTGGCGTTGGCGAGCTGGTCGCGCCCGAGCTTGCGAGCGGCCTCGCGAAGAGCGACGACGACGGCGTGAGCGGTGGGGTCGTCGGATTCCTGGACCCGATCGTGCGCCCGGGCAACCATCGCATCGTTCACGACGGCGACGGCACCGATCGGCGCCTTGCCCTGGTCGAGTGCGATCTGCGCCTCGGCCAACGCCTCGCCCATGAAGAGCTCGTAGTTCATGGCGCGATCATACAGGCCTGCGCCCTGGGGAGGGGCCCCCGCGGGTCACCTGGTCCCGCCCGGTTCCCGCGTGCTAACCGGCTCGGACAGCTCGCGAATCGCCCGAGCGAGCACTGACATGTCCTCATTGCCGTGACCCTCGTCGAGCAGCCGGTCCTCCAGGGCCGCCGCGAGCATCGCGACGGGAAGCATGAGCCCGGACCCGGCGGCCGTCTCCAGCGCGATCCCGAGGTCCTTTCGATGGAGCGCCAGCCGGAAGCCGAGCGGGTACTCGTCGTCGATCATGCGACCGCTGCGGTTCGTGAGCACCCAGCTCTGGGCCGCACCGCCCGACAGCGCCTCGACGAGCTGATGGGGATCGAGGCCGGCACGTACGCCCAGGACGATGCCCTCGGCGACGCCCAGGTAGGCCCCGCCGATGACTACCTGATTCACGGCCTTGGCGGCCTGGCCGCTGCCGAGCGGCCCCATGTGGGTGATGGTTCTGCCCATCGCCTCCAGCACCGGGCGAACCCGCGCCACGTCGGCGTCCGAACCTCCGACGAATATCGTCAACGTGCCCAGCCGCGCCCCCTCCGAGCCGCCCGAAACCGGAGCGTCCACCATGCCGACGCCACGTTCGGCGAGCCGGCGGCCGAACTCTCGGGTGGCGTCGGGCGAGATGGTCGAGCAGTCGACGACCAGGGATCCGGCGGCGGCGCCCTCGGCCACTCCGGCGGGGCCGAAGAGAACGGCCTCGACATCGGGCGTGTCCGAGACGCAGACGACCACGACATCTGAGCCGGCGGCCAGCTCCGCGGGGCTCGCGGCCTCGCGGGCACCCAGCTCGAGAAGCGCCGCGGCACGGCCGGCGGTTCGATTCCAGACGGTGAGCGGCGCGCCGGCACGGGCCAGGTTGCCCGCCATCGATGCGCCCATCGTGCCCAGTCCCACGAAACCGATTCGTTCCACGACCGGTCCTCCCACGCCTGCTCCTCGAGGTAGCGCCGCCCGGCCCGGCGCGGCGGCGTGTTGCCCGCGGCGCCGCCAGCCCGATCGAAAGGTTCACCAGCCGACGGCCGAAGACCTCGCCTGTGCCAACGAGGCGTACCATAACGCCGCGGAGGAAGCCACTCAGGCGTGTCCCGGAGATCTTGCGCGTGTAACAGCCAGGCGGGTTGCCGCTGAGAGCGGGCCGGCCAATTCGAGATCCCCTCGCTCCCCGTGGAGCCCGGCCCTCCGCCTACCGATCTGCTGCACCTGATGGAGACCACTTGAACGGGGCCATCCGTGCCCGACTCGTCCGGAATGCTGCCGGGGCGCTGTTCGCGACCGTGCTGATCGCCGCCTGCGCCTCTGTTGGAGGCGTGGCCAGCCCGACCCAGCAAGTGCCGCGAAGCCCTGCTGCAGCCGCCCCGTCCGCGACCATCAGCATCCCCAGCGCTGCGCCCGTGCCTACCCCCACCCCCACGCCGACCGGAGCCCCGACGCCGACCGGAGCCCCGACGCCCTCGCTCCCCGTTTTCACCGGGGCCGTCGTCGCGACGACCTGCGATCCGAGCGTCGTCCCAGGCTCTTCATTCCCTCCGATCCTCGCCGGCCCATCGCCCAGGGCGAAACCGCTCACGCTGCATGTCCCAATCCTGGAGTACCACCGGATCATCCCGCCCGATGAGGCCGGCCGTTCGCTTGCCGGGCTGACCATGCCGCCCGAGATCTTCACCGCCCAGATGGACGCTCTCTCCAAGGCCGGCTGGCAAACGATCACCCTGGCAACCCTCGCGGACGATCTGGCTGCCGGCGTGACTCCCCCCTCTCACAGCTTCGTGGTAACGATCGACGACGGCTGGTGGGACAGCTACGACTACGCCTACCCCATCCTTTTGAGGCATGACTACGTGGCGACCTTCTTCGTCATCGCCGACAGGATCGGGCAGCCGTCGTTCATGCCGGCGGATCAGATCAAGGCGCTGGCCGCCGCCGGCAACGAGATCGGCGACCACACCTGGCATCACGACCGGCTGACGGCACTCCAACCGAAGCAGCTCACCTCCGAGATAGACACAGGGGCCGCCACGATCGCGGCCATCACCGGCAGCTGGCCGGTGACGCTCGCCTATCCGGATGGCAAGACAAACACCCGGGTCATGGCCGCGGTGGCAGCCTGCAAGTCGCTGCAGCTGGCCGCCGTCGAGGGCCGCGGCGGCACGGAGACGTGGGCAAACCGATACCGCATCTCGCGCATCGAGGTCGCGCCGTTCCGGACGGCGAGCAGTCTCCTGGCCGAAGTGCAGCGTGTCGGGCGGTGATCGACGCGCCCGCGGTGCGGGCCGGGCTCGATGGCTGGCGGTGGCGCTGGTACTGGCAGCGCTCTCTCTTGCGGTCTTCACCCGGCCGGGCCGGCGCGCGATCCGGAGGCCGGCCCGCTGGCTGGATTCGCGGGTCGAAGGCTTCTGCGAGCCGAACGCGCGCGTCTACGCCCGCTTCGTCGCGCCGGTATTGAGGCAGCTCTATGAGCGCGTGGCGGACGACGTGGCGGAAGAGTCGGCCGAGCTGGCGGGCCACAGCGCGGCCCGGAATGGCAAGGACGGCGACCGCCCCGGCCTGGCCATCTTGGACGTCGGCTGCGGACCGGGCGACCTGGCCACCATGCTGGCAGAGCGGCTGCCTGACGCCCGGATAGTCGGCCTGGACCTGTCCCCGGGCATGGTCGAGCTGGCAAAGCGGCTGGAGACGGTCGACGGCCGGATTCGGTTCGAGGTCGGAGACGCGGCCGGCCTGCCGTTCGACGCCGCATCGTTCGACATCGTGGTCTCGACGCTGAGCCTGCACCACTGGCCGAATCCCGGTGCCGGCTTCTCCGAGATCGGGCGGGTGCTTCGGCCGGGCGGGGTGGCTCTCGTCTACGACCTGCGCCTCCTGACCCTGGAGGCCGGGGATCTGCCCCCGATGGCTCGCCGGGCCGGACTGGGCGCCTCCCAGCTCCGGCTCGAACGCCTCAGCGGCGGCCTCCTTTCTCGCGCCTTCGTCCGCTTCCGCGTGAACCGTCAGGTCGAGGCACCGGCGCCCGAGATCTCCCCGCTGCGCGGGCATAGAATCCCGGCCGCTGTGACTCCTGGAGAGGTCGCATAGTCGGTCTAGTGCAGCGGTTTGCTAAACCGCCAGGTGGGGTAACCTGCCTCGAGGGTTCGAATCCCTCCCTCTCCGCCAGTCTTTCCGGGCAGCCACAGCGGCGCGCGCCCGTAGCTCAGTGGATAGAGCGTCAGGTTGCGGACCTGAAGGTCGTGGGTTCGAGTCCCGTCGGGCGCGCCACTTTTGAACGTGAAACACCCCGAGAAGGCCTCTCGGGGTCCTTTGATTCTGGGGCGCGACCACGTCTGACCGGCCCGGGTAGGTTCAGCCGTCCGTCGGCAGCCGTTCGGCCATTGGTCGACCCTGCGGCGAGCTCAGCCGGCTTCGCACGTCCGCCGGCTCCGTCCCGGCCGTTCGATGCGCCACCAGCCACAGCTCGACCATGAGCATGGCCGACGGAGCGATACCTTCCAGGTAACCCCAGCTGGCCCACGGGCTGAAATAGAGGAACACGAGGAAGATCGCCAGGCCAAGCCAGTACATCGCCTGCCATGATCGGACGAAGAAGCCCAGCACCGACAGGGGTGCGGCCAGAAGCTGCAGGATCGGCAGGTTCAGGGCGATGCCCGTGTCCGGATGGTGGGTCAGCTGCATTCGCTCCGACTCGATGAACGCGGCCGGTGTCCAGACCAGCAGGACAGGACTCCACAGCACCAGGCTGAGGACGATCAGCGCGGCCGCTGCCCAGGCTCCGGCGAAGCCGATCAGCCCCGGCGCCCAGGCGGCAGCATACGGCTTGATCGCTATGGCGATCGCCAGCAAAAGGGCGGCTCGGACAGCCGGACCGAGGCTCGATCGGTCGATCGCGCTGACGGTCCAGCGAGCCCGCCAGTAGCCGCCGACGGGTGCCTGCAGCCCGCGCAGCTGCAGCACCGCAAGCAGGATCAGCAGGCAGGGGAGGATGTCGTTCTGGCCGTCTACCGTGGCGCGCACAAGGACGGGAAAGGCGCTCGTGAAGGCGAGGGTCAGCCAGGCCCGCTCTCGCGCCAGCAAGATCAGCAGTCCGGCCGCCGCGACGATCTCGGTCCAGTAGCCGGGTATGTAGGCGAGCAGCGCCAGCGGTCCGTACGGATAGATCGTGTTCGACTGGCTCGCTCCCGCCAGGACGTGGCCGTAAGGGTTGCTGCCATTGAGAAGCTGCCCGGCGGCGAGCTGCGCCGCCTCGATGCCGTCGGTGTAGA
This sequence comes from Candidatus Limnocylindrales bacterium, assembly GCA_050014975.1. Lineage (GTDB taxonomy): Bacteria > Chloroflexota > Limnocylindria > Limnocylindrales > CSP1-4 > Fen-1039. Next base: position 9,426 of record JBEKCH010000078.1, on the reverse strand, counting down.
CGCCACTGAACGAGAACGACAGGCGAAGGAGGATGCCGCCGGCCACCAGGGTGGCCCCGAACAGGATGGGCCGCTGGCGTGTCAGGAGGAGCACCGGAATGGTTAGCATGATCGCAGCTGCCCAGGTCCGCCCCAGGACCATGGCTGCGCCGACTGAGATCGTCGCCAGGATCGCGTACGTTACGAAAGCAATGAACCGCCGCCAGTCAGTCAAAGGATCCCCGCTCCGGTGCTACAGGAGAACCCAACTCTAGCATCGGGCCGCGGGAGATTGGCGACGGCAATGGTCCCACCCAGGCCTCCCGCGAAGTGCCCAGCGGGCGCGGCCGTGTACGATCGGGAGCCAGAAGCAGGCAACGCACCTGTAGGCCGATCGGGCGCCGATGGTAGGCGCCGATCTGGCCGCCAAGAACTGCGGCCAGGCGGCTGACGGCAGCTGCCGAGAGCGAGAGCGTGCGAGTCGCTCAGCCAGAGCCGCCGTCTCTCAAGTCGGGCCGATTCGATTTGACACCGCGCTCGTGGCCCGCTACTGTCGCGGGCACCGAGATGGAACGCACCTTCTTCTTTTACCGGAACCCGGCATGACCGTTCCCGGAGCCTAGGCCCGGGATCGCGGGTCGTGCCGGGTGGAAGCAGAGGCAGCGCCTCTGCTTTTTTGTTGCCCGACCAGACCCCGCCGGCAGGTCTCCGCCATGAGGACCGCCAGATGATCGTAGTGATGTCCGTAGGGGCAACCGAACAACAGGCGAACGACGTCCGGGACCTGATCAAGGCGGCCGGACTGACGCCGCACGACAACTACGGAACGCAGCGAGTGGTGATCGCCGTGCTGGGCGACGTCGGGCCGCAGAGGGACCACCTGATGAGCAAGCTGAACGTCATGCCCGGCGTCGAGTCGGTGACGCCGATAAGCCGGCCCTACAAGCTGGCGTCCCGGGAATCCCACCCGGAGGACACGGTCATCGAAGTCGGGGGCAAGAAGATCGGCAACGGCAGCCTGACGATCATGGCCGGCCCGTGCTCGGTCGAGAACCGCGACATGATGATCGCCACGGCCCGGGCGGTGGCCGGCGCCGGGGCCACGATCCTGCGCGGCGGCGCGTTCAAGCCGCGCACCAGCCCGTACGCTTTCCAGGGCCTCGGGGTCGAGGGGTTGCGCTATCTGGCCGAGGCGGGCAAGCAGTCGGGCCTGCCCACCATCACCGAAGTGATGGAGCCGGGCCAGGTCGAGGTCGTGGCCAGGCACTCGGACATCCTCCAGGTCGGCACGCGCAACATGCAGAACTACTCCCTGCTGACGGCCGTGGGCAAAGCCGGCAAGCCGGTAATGCTCAAGCGCGGCTATGGCGCCACGATCGAGGAGTGGCTCATGGCCGCGGAGTACATCGTGTCGTCGGGTCAGCCCAACGTGATCCTGTGCGAGCGCGGCATCCGGACCTTCGAGACCTACACCCGCAACACGCTCGACCTGACGGCGGTGCCGCTGCTCCACCACCTGACTCACCTGCCGGTCATCGTCGATCCTTCGCATGCCACGGGTAAGCGTTGGCTGGTGCGGCCGATGGCCATGGCAGCCGTCGCGGCCGGCGCCGACGGCATCATGGTCGAGGTTCATCCGAACCCGGATGAGGCCCTATCCGACGGCGAGCAGTCCTTGACCTTCGACCAGTTCGCGGACATGGCGAACGCCCTGCGCAAGATCCACGAGGAGGTCCGAACCCTCATTAAGGATCCGTTCGCCATGGCCGGCCCGATCGGCGTCGGCGGGGTCAGCAAGCACTGACCACCCCCATGAACACTTCGCCGCTCCTCGCGGAGCCGCCCCGTTCTGTCCAGCCTGCCGCGCGCCTGCGCGGCGAGCCGCGCCTGCCCGGAGACAAGTCGATCTCCCATCGCGCGCTGATCATGGCCGCCCTGGCCGAGGGCCACAGCCTGATCAGCGGGGCGGGCGACGGGCGCGACGTCCAGGCCACGGCCGGGATCGTCGCCGCCCTCGGGGCAAGCGTGGAGCGGGTCCGCGAAGACGGCCTCAACGTGGACTACAGGGTCGTCTCGCCAGGCATGGACGGCCTCCACGAGGCCGAAGGCATCCTGGACTGTCGCAACTCCGGGACCAGTCTGCGATTGTGCTCCGGTGTGCTTGCCGGACTCCCCTTCCTCTCCGTGCTGGACGGCGATGCTTCATTGCGGAGCCGCCCGGTGGCCCGTATCATCGAACCGCTGCGCTCGATGGGCGCAGAACTGCACGCACGTCGCTCCGATTCCCTCCCCCCGCTGGTCGTCATCGGTCGCTCGCAACTGCGGGCGATCGATTTTTCGACCCGCGTACCGAGCGCCCAGGTCAAGTCCGCGATCCTGCTGGCCGGCCTGCGCGCCCAGGGGCGAACGACGGTGCGCGAGGCTGTCGCCACGCGGGACCACACCGAGCGGATGCTTCGCTCGCGCGGCGTCGAAGTCCGGCGTGTGCCGGAGAATGAGTCTGGAGGAGGACCGGTGGCCTGGATACTTGAAGGCGGGGCGCGGCTCTCCCCGCTCGACGAGTGCGTCCCAGCCGATCCCTCGGCCGCGGCGTTCTGGCTCGTCGCCGGGGCGATCCATCCCGACGCGGAGCTGACGCTTCACGGCGTCGGCGTCAACCCGACCCGCCGGGCGGCGATCGACATCCTGGTCCGAATGGGCGCCCGCATCGACGAGACGGCACTGGACGGGGTCGCCGGCGCGGCAGGCAGACCGGCGGACGAGATCGGCGAGCCCCTGGCGGATCTGACGGTTCGGTCGAGCGAGCTGCGAGCGATCAGGCTCGGCCCTGAGGACGTGGCCGCGGCCATCGACGAGATCCCGCTGCTGTGCCTGGCCGCCACGCAGGCTCGAGGCGAGACCACGATCCGTGGCGCCGGGGAGCTGCGGAACAAGGAATCGGATCGAATCGAAGGCATCGCCGCCGGGCTCACCGCGCTGGGAGCGCGGGTTTCAGTCAGCGACGACGACATCGCCATCACCGGCCCGACGCCGCTCATCGGGGCCGCCACCTTCACGTCTGACGATCACCGGCTGGCAATGACCTTCGCCGTGGCCGGACTAATCGCCCGGGGAACGACGACGATCGACCGCGCCGGGAGTGCGGCCGTCTCCTACCCGAGCTTCTTCACGGAACTCGAGAGGCTGAGAGCATGACCAACCGCGTCGTCCTGATCGGCCATCCGGTCGCCCACTCCTTCTCCGGTGGGATGCAGCAGGCTGCCTTCGATGCCCTCGGCATCGACGCCCGCTATGAGCTCTGGGACCGGCTGCCGATTCAGGTCCCCGACGCAATCGCCGAGCTGCGCGGCGACGACTTCCTGGGGGCGAACATCACCATCCCCCACAAGGAGCATGTAGTCCCGCTCGTCGACAAGTTGACGGAGGAGGCCGCGGCCATCGGCGCCGTCAACGTGATCGTGCGCGACGGCAAGCGTCTCGTCGGTCACAACACGGACGTTGCCGGTTTCAAGGCCGCGCTCGACAAGCTCGTGGGTCGCCAGAAGATGCCGCGCCACGCCGTCGTGCTCGGCGCCGGTGGGGCCGCGCGGGCCGTCGTTTACGCCCTCATCACCGAGGGGTTCCAGCGGGTCGTAGTCTTCAACCGCCACCTCCACCGCGCCGAGGGGATGGTGCGCCATTTCGGCCGCAGCGCCGCACACATGGACCTGCGGGCGATGCCCTGGCACGAATCGGTCCTCGAAGCGGAGCTGGCCAAGGCCAGGATCCTGATCAACTGCACATCGGTGGGCCTGAACCCCGGCGAGACGCCGATTCCGGCCGAGGTTCTGCCGGCCGAGCTGATGGTCATGGACCTCATCTACAACCCGCCTCAGTCGCAGCTCCTCAAAGACGCGGCGGCCGCGGGCTGCGCCACTCTGGGCGGCGAGCAGATGCTGCTCGAGCAGGGCGCGAAATCGTTCGAGCTTTGGACCGGCAAGGCCGCTCCGATGGCGGCGATGCAGGCCGAGCTCGACCGCGCCTGCGAACAAGGCCCGCGCGAGCTTCCCGTCGACATGGGATCGCCCGGCCAGGCCGCGCCGGCGTAGGCCGGCCGGGTATCCGAAATGGGCCACCTCCGCTTCCTGACCGCCGGGGAGTCGCACGGGCCCGCCCTGGCCGCGATACTGGAGGGGATCCCGGCCGGGCTTTCGCTCACTGCCGAGGCGATCGCGGTGGACCTGGCGCGGCGCCAGCGCGGTTACGGTCGCGGCGCCCGCAGCACCTCGATAGAGCGAGATCGGGCCGAGATCACGGCCGGCGTTCGACACGGGCTCACCCTCGGCTCGCCGATCATGCTGCTCATCCGCAACCGGGACTGGGAGAACTGGACGCGCGTGATGCAGGTGGAGCCGCTATCGGACGAGCAGGCCGCCGAGCTGGCTGCCCTGGTGGAGGCGGGCGACAGGCGCGCCGCTCCGGTCACGCGGCTGCGAGCCGGCCACGCGGATCTTGCCGGCGCCACGAAGTATGGCTTCGACGACATCCGCAACGTCCTGGAGCGGGCCTCGGCCCGGGAGACCGCCGCCCGAGTCGCGGCCGGGGCCGTGGCCCGGGCCTTGCTTGCGGCGCTGGGGATCGACGTCTGGTCGCACACGATTGGCGTGGGCGGAGTGGCGATTGACCCGGGCCGCGCCACGCGCAGCCGCGAGGAAGCGGAGTCGAGCCCGCTGCGCTGCCTGGACCCGGCTGCAGAGGCCCGGATGGTGGCCCGCATCGACGAGGCTCGCGCGGCCGGCGACACCGTGGGCGGCGTGTTCGAGGTCGTGGCCGGGGGCGTGCCGATGGGCCTGGGCAGCTACGTCCACTGGGACCGGCGCCTCGACGCGGCCCTGGCCGGCGCGATCGCGGGCATCCCGATAGTCAAGGGCGTGGAGTTCGGCCTGGGCTTCGAGCAGACGCGCCTGTTCGGGTCGGCGGTCCAGGACGTGATCCGGGGACGCGACGCGGACGGCGGCTGGCTGCGCGGCACGAACAACGCCGGGGGCCTCGAAGGCGGCATCTCCAACGGCCAGCCGATCGTGGTTCGGGGCGCCGTGAAACCGATCTCGACGCTGCCGCGGCCGCTGCCCTCGGCGGATCTGGTCACCGGCGAGCCGGTCGAGAAGGCCCACTACGAGCGCAGCGACATCAGCGTCGTGCCGGCCGCCGGGGTCGTGGCCGAGGCGATGGTCTGCCTGACGCTGGCCGACTTCGTCCTGGACAAGTTCGGCGGCGATTCCATGGTGGAAATGCTGGACAACGCGACGCGCTACCGGGCACGTATCGGCCGCCCCAGGGCCGCGGGACCGGTTCCGGGCGGTACCGGCGCGAAGGGCACCGGCGCGCCCGCCGAGAGCGAGTAGGGCGATGGACGTGGTCCTCGTTGGCCTGTCGGGGAGCGGCAAGAGCGCCATCGGCCGGCGGCTCGCCCGGCGGCAGGACGCCGCCTTCATCGACCTCGACGACTTGATCGAGCGCCGCGCGGGTCGGCCCGTCACCGCCATCTTCGCCGACGAGGGCGAGGCAGGCTTCCGCCGTCACGAGCGTGAGGCCGTCGTCTCGCTCGGACCGGCAGACCCCGACTCCCGAATCCGCCGCGTCATCGCCACTGGAGGCGGCGCCGTCATCGATCCACGCAACCGCTGGCAGCTGTACCGCGGCCGCTTCGCCGTGTGGCTCAACGCCGCGCCCGAGGTCCTGGGCAGCCGCGTGAGAAACAGCCCGAACGTGCGCCCTCTCATCGCCGGCCGCGACCCCGTCGCCACGCTGCGCGAGCTCGCCGCCGCCCGCGAGCGCTTCTACTCCCCGGCGCTCGAGATCAGCGCGAGCGTCCCGGCGGCGGCCATCGTTCGCGCCCTGGAGGAACACGTGGCCGAGGGCCCGGGCAGCTCCGTCACGACACTCCGCGCCGACACCGCGATCGGGCGGGTGGAGATCGGCCACGGCATCGCCGCGACCGCCATCTCCGGGGCGCTGCGCCGCCAGCACGCCCGACGCGCCATCCTGCTGGCGGAACCCAGGACCTGGCAGGTGGCCGGTTCCGGGATTGCCGCTGCCCTTGCCGACGACGGCTGGCCCGTGGAGCGCGTTCTGCTGCCGCGCGGTGAGAACGCCAAGCGCCTGCGGGTCGTGGAGCGGGCCTGCCGCGAGCTCGCCCGGCTACACGTCGATCGCAGGGAACCGCTGGTCGCCATCGGTGGCGGGGCACTGACCGACGCCGCGGGCTTCGTCGCCGCCTCGTACCTTCGGGGCGTGCCGATAGTCCAGGTACCCACCACGCTCGTGGGTCAGATCGACGCTGCTCTGGGCGGCAAGACGGGCGTGGACCTGCCCGAGGGCAAGAACCTGGTCGGGGCCTTCCACCAGCCCGTGGCGTTCGTGGCCGATGTCTCGCTTCTGGTAACGCTGCCGTCCAGACAGCTGCGGGCCGCCCTGGGCGAGGTCGTGAAGATGGGCGTCCTGGGCGACGAGCGGCTGCTGGAGCTTGTCGAAGAAGACGGCGAAGCGATCGCCCGCGGCGACAGGCGGCCGTTCGACTCGGGTAGTCTGGCCGAGCTCGTCGAGCGCTGCGCCTGGGCGAAGGTGGAGATCGTCACGGCCGACGAGCGGGAAGCCGGCCTGCGGATGACGCTGAACCTGGGCCATACGATCGGCCACGGCATCGAGGCGGCCGCGGGCTACGGCAAGATCCTCCACGGCGAGGCGGTGGCGTACGGGCTGCGGGGCGCCTTCGCCATCGCCCGGGCCCTTGGAATCACGACTCCCGAGCGGGCCGAGCGGGTCAACGCCCTGCTGGATCGGCTCGGACTGGCCGTCACGCCGCCGGCGGTCTCACCGGAAGCCGTCGCAGAGCACATGGCCACGGACAAGAAACACGCTTTCGGCCGCCTGAATTGGGTCCTGCCGCTCAAGACGGGCGTCGCCATCCGCTCGGACGTGCCCGCCGAAGCGGTGGCGGCCGGCCTGGCGGCAGCCCTTCGCCTCCCGCTCGTCACCACCGCCCCCGCAGTCACGATCCGACCATGACTCGCGTGCTCGTCCTCAACGGCCCGAATCTGAACCTGCTCGGCACTCGTGAACCGGAAATCTACGGCAGCACGACGCTGGCGCAGATCGAGGAGCGGCTCATCCGCCGGGGCGCAGAACTCGGCCTGACGGTCGAGACCTTTCAGTCGAACCACGAGGGCGCCCTCATCGACCGCCTGCAGATGCGCGACTTCGACTGGGCGATCGTCAACGCCGGCGGGCTGACCCACACCAGCGTCTCGCTGCGCGACGCGCTCCTGGGGATAGGCCGGCCGTTCGTGGAGGTGCACCTTTCGGACCCGTCCAAGCGCGAGCCGTTCAGGCGCGTCAACTTCCTGCACGACATCGCCGCAGAGCGGATCGTGGGTCAGGGAGCTGCCGGCTACACCGCGGCGCTCGAGATGATCGCCCATCGTGTCCCAGGCGTCGGCGCGGCCGAAAGCGAGCCCGGGAGCGGCCGCCATGGGTAGCGGATCGAAGGGGCCGAAGGAATCGGTCGAGTCCAGAGAGCTCGAAACCCTTCGCTCTCGGATCGACGAGCTGGACGTCCGAATCGTTCGGCTGCTCAACCGGCGCGCTCGACTGGGCCTCCAGGCCGGGCACGTCAAAACCCTCAATGGCCGGCCCGTGGCGGATGCCGAGCGGGAGCGCGAGGTCCTGGTGCGCGTGGCCATGGCCAACGACGGCCCGCTGCCCCAGGAAGTCATGCTGGCGCTCTATCGCCAGCTGATCGAGACTATAAAGCGACTCGAGGAGCTCAAGAGCTCAGAGCAGGATGGGGGTTCTCATGGCTGACGCCGGGCGGCGCGGGAAGAAGATGCGGAGCTTCACCGTCGCCGCGCTTCTCGGCATCTTCGTCGGAGCGGCGGTGCTGGCCGTCCTCAGCCGGCTCCTGCCCGGCCGGCTATCGCGGATCGTGAGGTCGGCCATGGGCGGCGGCCGCGGCGAAGAGTCGTAGCCGCCCGCCCAGGGGCCCGGCGCGACGTCCACCGTCGCGAGACTCACCGAGCGGTCCCCATAAGGAACCGGCCCCTGGCCTCCGACACCCTGGAGGTGTTCACAACCCCAGCCCGCGAGCGCAGATCAGATTAGGTCCGGGCGTGGCTTCGGCCGCGCCTGTGGCGCATGGCCGGGCTGTCCCATGTCACGGCGCCGAGGCTGGACCTCCTGGTGCTGCTCGCCACGGTCCTGGTGCTGGTCCTGAGCGCCGCGACGAACCAGCTGTGGATCGCGGCCGTTTCGGTGCTCCTGGCCGGACTGGTGGCCGTAAGGGAGCTCGTGACCGTTCGCCAGGTGGGCGAGATAGATCGGGCGCGTCGCAAGTCCGAGGCACGCTTCGGCTGGCTGGTCATGAACTCGTCCGACCTGATCATGGCGGTCGACGCTTCAGGGGTGATCGACGACGTCAGCCCCTCGGTGGAGCGCTTGCCCCGAACTGCCGGGGGTCAACTCCTGGGCATGCGCCTCACCGATCCAGCTCGGTGGCCCAGCCTACGATCTGCGCACCCGTCTGCCGGCCGCATCGAGCCGTGGCGCCCCGCAGCTCCCCGACGAGGCGGGCCAGGGCCGGCACGTTGCGGCCGTCGGGGCCGAGGGCGTCGACCAGGGCCGAGGCCACTATGACGCCGTCGGCGCCGGCCCGAACCAGCATCCGGACGTGGGCGGGGCGGCCCACCCCGAAACCGACGGCGACCGGGACCGGCGAGTCGGCCTTAGCCGAAGCGACTAAGCCGCGAACCGACGGCGGCAGGGTCCGGCGCGCTCCGGTCAAGCCGACGAGTGACACGCAGTAGAGGAACCCGCCCGAGCGCCGGGCCACGGCCGCACGCCGCTGCGCCGTGGTGGTCGGAGCGATGAGGTAGACGACCGCCAGTCCCACCTCGCGTGCGATGGCCTCGAAACGCGCCCCTTCGTCCGGGGTCATGTCCGCGACGATGAGTCCCGCCGCGCCGGCCTCCGCCAGCCGGCCCGCAACGTCTCGACCGTCGCCTCCGCCAAGGATCTGGTTGGCATAGCCCATCGCCACCAGCGGCAGGTCGGGCCGGGCCGACGAGATGGAACGCAGCAGGGCCACCGACCGCTCCAGCGTGGCCCCGGCGCGCAGCGCGGCCGACGTCGCCCGCTGGAGAGTGGCTCCGTCCGCCAGGGGATCGGAATACGGCAATCCCACTTCGAGCAGGTCCGCGCCCGCAGCGGCGGCCGCCAGTGCCGCCGCGAGCGACGTCTCGTGGTCCGGATAGCCGGCCACCACGTACGGGATCAGGGCCCCTCGACCCTCCGCCGCGGCGCGCGCGAACGCGGCCGCCATCCGGCGAGCGCCCGGGGTGTCGTTCGTGCCGGTCTGGGCGGCCACCGTGGCCGGCACGCCGGTCATCGGGCCGCCGCCCTGGGGCCGAGGGC
>JBEKCH010000077.1:0-10952 GCA_050014975.1 Candidatus Limnocylindrales bacterium | reverse complement strand
CCGGTGACGGACTGGAACACCGTCAATGTGCAATCCCGGGGGACTCCCGGTGGCTTGGATCAGTCGAGGGTGGGGACTTTTACATGGCCACCAGTGGGGACTTTCTCATGGCCGCGGACAGCCAGCCCCGGGGATCGCGGCCGTCGAACCGGGCGCGCTGTTCCAGGGCTTTGGTGCAGGCCGACTGAGCCAGATCGGCTGCCTCTTCGGGGTCGCGGACGATCAGCGTCAGCCTGCGGACGAGGGGTCCGTGGTAGCGGTCGAGGGCGGCCTCAAGGACGTCGGCTCCTGTTGCGGCGACGTCCATCGTCAGTTCCATCGCGCCTCCTTTCAAAAGTAGAACACGCGACGGAAGCCGTTTCATGCACGCGGCTGGCGCCAAAGCGTCAGCAGCATAGCGAGCGTACCGAAAGCGAAGGGATCAGCGCGCAGACTCTGCTCTCGGCTGGTTCAGGAGGACGGCGAGTTTGCGCCGCTGCAGGGCATTTGAGGGCCGCCGATCGCTCGTTGCCGGGATTCGATCACCTGCGTGGCGCTGCCGGTCGGGGATGGCACAGCGGGAGTCGGCATCGCGGTCGCGGACGGGTTGGCCGACCAGACGACCGCCTCGACAACCACCGCCGCTTCGCACGCGGCTCGCCTGTCGGCGCTCCCTTCAGGGCTGTATTCGGGCTACGTAGATGCCTGTACCGGCGCGGTTGTCACCGTAGGCGTAGTAGATGACGCCGCTCCCGATGCAGGCGTTCTCGCGCAGGCCCACCCCGTTGATGACGATAGGCTCGAACCACGTCGACTTCGTGATCAGAGCGGGTGGCGAGAAGGTCTGGCCGCCGTCATAGCTCAGGGAGTAGTAGGTCCAGACACGACCGGCCGAGTCCGTAGCGTGCCAGCCCACGAAGACGATGTCGCTGGCGGCTGCCACCGATGGCTTGAAGCTCGACTTGCCGGGCACGGTCAGCCTTCGGGTGGCGATCTGTCCGCCAGGCAGATGGTGGGCGAGCAGGACGGCCCCGTTGGCGCTCCCAGCCGCCCACCAGGTCCGCCCGTCGTCGGTGCCGCCCCAGGCGAGACTCGTCTGCCAGCGATCGAGACCCTTTGAGGAGATCGCGATCGACGTTCCGCCTCGGGCATACGTGAGCGTCGGCTTGCGGCCAGGCTTGTGGTCGAAGACGAGGTCTGTCACGGCGAGGATGCGGCGGCCCACGTTCGACCCGGACCCCTCATCTAGGACGGCCTGGGGGTTCCAGCTCTGGAGGTCGGCCTGGTAGAAGGAGACCCATGCGGAAACGTCGCTGCCATCATCGCGCACAGGCGTGATCTGGTACCCGATCCGGTCGTAGGCGGGATAGCCGCTCGTCAGGGTCACGACGGGGACCTTGGTCATCGCCCATGTCCTGCCGTCGACCGAGGCTATGACTGCCACGCCCGGGCCCTGCGAGCTCTCGGGCCAGTTGTAGGCCACGTAGACGGAGCCAAAGTTGGTGCTGCCCGGATTGTTGTCCACAGCAATTGTCGGGTAACACCCGACCCAGGCCGGAGTGCGGCGCTCCACGTAGGGCTTCGCCCAGGTCTTGCCAAGGTTGCCACTGTAGGTGACGGATACCGCCACGCCGCCAGATACTCCGACGGCGTCGCTCGCCCAGAGGCGTGAACCCGGGCCCCAGGCGATGACGGCGTGGATGTCCTCGCACAACGGGCCCCACGGGTAGGTCGCGCTTCCCCAGGAGATCCCACCATTCTGGGAGATGCGAACCGCCGGCCGGCTGCAGACGTGCCCGCTGGGGAAGGTGAGGTTCTCCGACACGACGGCCACGACCCCGGGATGAAACGGATCGGCGGCGATGCTCGGCTCCGTCCCCGATGCGACAAAGGACTCGCGCACCTTGGGCGCGGGTGCGGAAGGTGAGGCGATAGGCGTAGTGGCCGACGGGGCGGAGGCACCATCCGTTGGCGTTTCGGCGCCGAGCCCCGGGGTCAAGGCTGTCCAAACACAGGCGGCGAAGCTGAGCAGGATTGCCGCGAGCCCGGCCCGCAGGCCCAAGCGGCGCGTCCGGCGCCCGATCACTCCCTCTTGCCAGTCCACCCTGATCCCCTACGTCTGGTCCCCGGCGGCGCCACCCCGGGCAGCGCACGAAAGACGGCGCACCGGCGCCTGTTGTTGCCAGCGTGTCGTCCAGGTATCGGGTCAGACTCGCGGGGCTGCAGGCTGGTGTCGCGTCCGAGTTCGAGTGGATGATTCGAGCGGGCAGCGGCCTTTGTGAATGGGTCATGCGCGCTATGGGGGCGTCATACTTTCGGCGCCCGGGCGAGCCCGGCTGCCGTTGTCAGGGAACCGCCACCATCCTGCGATCGTAACGATCGTTCGTGGCGGAGTGGCGGCGATCGGAAGTGTCGGCAATGGCTGCTGTAAGGCGCGCCGCGTATTGTGGGCCGACGAGGTGGAGCGCGCATGGCCGATCCGAGTCAGACTGCCCGCAGCGTCGCGGCTGAAGAGAGCGTCGCGACGTTTGAGTGGCACCACCTCAGTCTCCACATCGTCACCCGGGAGCCTCTCACCGTCGACCAGGTCCGCATGATCGAACGGGTGTTGCCGAAGGTTGCGAGCGTCGGACAGTTCGCCGACGTAGTGGGCATGGTCGTCGGACGTTCCGTCCGGATCAGGACCGAGCGCCCGTCGCCGGACATCAGGCTCGAGGTGGGGCTATAAGCGCCCGCCCGCGCATCGCTCCTGCGGCGGTCTCCGCAGGGAACCCGGGCGAAGCCAGATGGCGGCAAGGCTACTCGGACGACCTCGGCACCCATACACCAGGCGCCGGCCCGGGGGCTCACGGTCAGGCCATGGTGCCACGCGGTCGTCATCCCACTGGCGGGTGTGCTGCCGACCCGCTGAATCACGGAATTGAGATCCGGGGCTTATGGCATCGTTATCGAGACTGCCGCAGAGGTGATAGATCGGTTATCCGGCGGAGGCATCGTGCAGGTAGCCGTCACCTGGTACGTCCCGGCCGCCCAGGCGTGGCGTCGCGGGTAGACGTTGTTGTTGCCGCCCCACTGGACGGGACCGCTGCTGCCGTCGACCCCAATCGTGATGTTGCTCAACGTGTGGCTATTACCTGGCCCAGGCGCAGTCCCAGTCGCAGTCAGCGTGCAGGTCGCTGTTGGGAGAGACTGCACGACGAACGTAGCGTCACCGCCTTGCGCCGCGGGCGGGGTCGCCTGAACGATCGTCGCGAACATGACCGGCGTAGGAGTGGGCGTCGGCACGAGCGTCGCGGTCGGGTGCGGGGTGATGACCGGGGTGGGCGTGTGGATGGGGGTCGGGACCGGGCTCGGAACCGGGTTCGGCTTCGGGGTCTTGGCGGGCGTGGGGATCGGGGCGCCACTGGGTGTGGCCGAGGTGCCCGCGGACGGAAACCCCTTGGCGCTCACTCCGCCGCCGGTCGACGAGCCGGGCCCAGCGCTCCCGCGCACGGCCGAGGTCGGGCTCGCGGCGCCACCCGCGATGTAAGGCGTCGGGGTCGTGCCGATGGACCTGGGGGCATCGGACGACGCCGGGGTTGCGGCGCTGAAGACCCAGTTCGTGCCGATCGCCAGGGCCACGAGAAGGCAACAGCCCGGGACAAGAAGCCAGAAGGGCGAGACCCGCCGCTTGCGGCGAGGATTGCCGTATTCGCCGGAGTCGGGCGAGCGGGACCAGCCGCTCCCGACCCAGCGGCCTGCCGCACCGGCCTGCGGCGAAATCAGGCGGCCCATGCCCAGGATGATCCGTCGGAGGACGACAGCGAGAGCGGAGCCGATCCAGACCGCGCCGACGCGAACCGCCAGCCCGGCGGAGGCGATCGACGCGAAAACGCGCGTGTCGCCGAAGTGGCTGAAGCCGTTGGAGATCCGCGAGCCGCGGACGCGATCCGGAACGGAGCCCAGGCTCGCCTCGAGGGACGACAGCCGGATACCGGCGTTGTGTCCAAAGGCGGTTCCGGCGGCGCGCAGCGCGACCGCGACACCAGTGACCGGGCCGAGGATGCGAGCCTTCCAACTCGGACGAAGGGCCTTCTGCTGACGGAAGATGCCCTCGTTGGAGAAGAGCGGCTCGACGGCCGGCCTGGCCGGTTCGACGGCGGCACGAATGAGGCCGGGCACGTCTTTCGCCGGCGGGCGAACGTAGCCCTGGACCGTGACCGGGGGACTGGTGGGCCGGGTTGGCATGGTGGGCTCTGCGCGCGCGGACGTCGGCACCGGCGCGGCCGCACCCGGAACCTCAGCCTCGACCGGGGCCGGAGCGGCGAGGTCGCCACTGATGGCGGCGGTTGCGGCGATCGCGGCGCCGACATCGCCCACTGCCGAGGCAGAGGCAGAAGCCACGCGGCGGGCGGCCACGTCTCCACGCGCGCCGCTCGGTGCGGCGGACTTCGGGGTGCGTCCCGCCTGCGCGCCAGTCGGACCGGTCGAGGGCTCGCTACTGAACGCCCGGGCATTCGATTCTAGAACGGTGACGACGCCTTCGCGGGTTCCGGAAGGTGACTCGCCCGGGCGGCCGGGATTCCGCCGACGGGGAGTCCGCCCACTTGCCATGCTGCCGCACCTCTGCTGTTCGGATGCGCCAAACAAGTCTCCGACCGAGGCGGAACCTCGCAATGGGACTATGGTCACAGGGCCAATCAGATGCCTGTTTGGATTGGTGCCCTGGCGTGGGGTAGGGTGGAATCGAGACCGAGCCCAGCGCGAAGTTGCAACAGCATCGCGGGCAGCCCCGACGTCGACGGCCAGCCCTTGCTCCGCCCCCGGAACTTGTCGGTCGCTGGCAGAGGCGTCTGCTGGGAGGAGGTCGAGGGAGCCGGCTCGCCAAGGTCGCCTGTAGCCGAATTGGCAGCGATGTGCAACCCCTGGTAGGGTAAGTGGCGACCCGGCCCGTCACTCACGCGGCCGCCGCCCCTACAGGATTGGCCGGTCGCCCCTATTGCCGGCCTCGACACGGAGTGGGTATTGCCGTCAGCCAAGAGAAACGCAGCGCATCGTTTCCTCGTCCGTCTTCGCGGCGAAAAGCCCGCCGGGACGGCCGGATTGCGCTATACCCGGCGAGCTCGACTGAAGGGGGAGACGGGGCCAGTCCCAGTCCCGGCCGTCGACCGGGCTGCCGGGCTCCTCGAGGAGGGGCCACGATTCGCACGGACGCGATCGGGCGTGATTGGGGGAAGGGGCATCGTCGCAGTGGCGGTCTGCCTGATTATCGTGGCCACGGCCGTGATGGCGTCGCTGCCGATCCCGCAGAGCGGGACCGCGGCGAACGACGGGACCCCGGTAGCCGCCATCAGCGTCAGCCCAAGCCCCTCCGATCTTCCGTCGGATAGCCCGTCCCCCAGCCCGCAGGCCAGCTCCGCCGCGCCCGCCACGGCTCAGCCGCGGGTCGGGACGCCGATACCCGGCTCTGCGTTCCTGGCATACACGGTCCGGGCCGGGGACACGCTCAGCCGGATCGCCAATGCTTTTGGACTGTCGGTCACGACGCTCTACTGGGCCAACAGCATCAACGTTCCGGACCCACAGCTGGTGAAGATCGGCCAGATCATGAAGATCCCGCCGATGGACGGTCTGACGATCGCGGTCCAGGCGGGCGCCACGATCCAATCGATCGCGGACAAGTACGGCATTGACACACAAGAGTTGGTCGATGCCAACAACCTGCCCGATACGACCCTCGTTGTCGGCGAGCTTCTCCTCGTCCCCGGCGCCGATACTCCGCCACTGCCGGTCAAGCAGGCAACCGCGGCCGTGCCGAATTGGCTGGGCAAGCTGACCTGGCCGGCGTACGACCACTACAGGATCACTCAGCCCTTCGGCTGCACCGGATGGTACGGCGAACCTCGGTGGGGCAAATGCGCCCACTTCCACGATGGCCTCGACATCGGCGGGCCGACCGGAGTCCCCGTACTGGCCGCCGCTGCGGGCACGGTCATCTACGCCGGCTGGAGGAAGCGCGGGACGGACGGCGCGGCCGGCGGCATCGTGGTGTGGATATCGCACGGCGGCGGCACGCTGTACACCACCTACAACCATCTGTCGGCCGTCACCGTGAAGATCGGCCAGCACGTGACTGCCGGTCAGCGTGTCGGGAGCATCGGCGCCACGGGCGCGGCAGTCGGTACGCACCTGCATTTCGAGGTGTGGGTCTGCTACCCATGGACGGGAGGGAACATCAGCTGCGCTCGCAACCCGCTCCTCTACACGAGTCCAAAACCTGCTGTGCGGTCGCCGGCGCCATCGGCGACATCCTGATCCCGGCGCACTCTTGCGCGCCGCCTCCCTCGCTCTGCCGGCGACAGATTCAGGGCCCGGGCTCGTTGTTGTCCCCACGCGCACGACGCCCCCCGGGGACGCCAACTCCTCTTCATTTGCTTGGGATTGACCAGCCGAGCGGCGGACCAACGTGCCATCGAATCTGGCACAACGAACTGCCGGGTCCGCGGCTCACATGCGGATGTCGCTGACGGAACCGCGGGACACCGAATCCCCGGCACCCTGATCGACTAGAAGTCAGCGCTGCCAGGCGTGCGCGGGAACGGGATGACATCTCTGATGTTCGCCATCCCCGTGGCGTAGGCCACCGCCCGATCAAACCCCAGCCCGAACCCGGCGTGCGGCACGGTCCCGTACCGGCGCAGGTCGCGATACCACCAATACGCCGCGGGATCGAGGCCCGTCTCGCGGATTCGTGCATCGAGCACGTCGAGGCGCTCCTCGCGCTGGCTGCCGCCGACGATCTCGCCGATGCCGGGGGCGAGCACGTCCATCGCCGCCACGGTGCGTTCGTCGTCATTCAGGCGCATGTAGAACGCCTTGATCTGCTTCGGGTAGTTGACGACCACCACCGGCCGCTTCGCGTACTCTTCGCAGAGGTATCGCTCGTGCTCGGCCTGCAGGGCGACGCCCCACTCCACGGGGAATTCGAACGAACGGCCGGATCGCTTCAACACCTCGATGGCCTCCGTGTACTCCATTCGCGCGAAGCTGGACGTGACGAAGTCCTCGAGCCGGTGGACCGCCTCCTTCTCGATCCGTTCGGCGAAGAACGCCATGTCGTCGGCGCGCTCGTCCAGGACCGCGCGGAAGCTGTACCGGAGCAGCTCCTCGGCCAGATCGGCATCGGCCGTGATGTCGGCGAACGCGATCTCGGGTTCGACCATCCAGAACTCGGAGAGATGCCGGCTGGTGTTCGAGTTCTCGGCGCGAAAGGTGGGCCCGAAGGTGTAGACGCGCGATAGCCCCAGGCAGTACGACTCGACGTTGAGCTGGCCGGAGACGGTGAGGTAGGCCGGCCGACCGAAGAAGTCCTGGGAGAAGTCGATCGCGCCCTCGGGCGTGCGCGGAAGGTTGACCAGGTCGAGGGTCGAAACGCGAAACAGCTCTCCCGCGCCTTCGGCATCGCTGGCGGTCACGATCGGCGTGTGCACCCAGTAGAAGCCGTGCTCATCGAAGTAGCGATGCATGGCCATGGCGAGACAGTGCCTAACCCTGGCAACCGCGCCGAAGGTGTTCGTTCGCACACGCAGGTGGGCGACCTCACGGAGGTATTCGAACGTGTGCCGCTTCTGCGAGATGGGGTAGCTCTCCGGATCGTCCACCCACCCGACCACGATGACAGAGTCGGCGAGGAGTTCGACGGCCTGCCCCTGGGCGGGCGAGGGAGTGATCGTGCCGCTGATGGTGACGGCGCAGCCGACGGTCAGATGCAGGATCTGATCTTGGTAGTTGCCAAGCGTTGCCGGGGCCACGATCTGGAGGGCGTCGAAGCAGGACCCGTCGTGCACATGCAGAAATGAGAGCCCGGCCTTCGAATCGCGACGTGTCCGGATCCAGCCCTGGACCGTCGCGCGCGCGCCGACCGCCGTCCGGCCAGCGAGGATATCGACGACTCGTTCTGCCTGCGGCATGAGGTTCTCCTTCCGGCTTCGAGGAGCGCGCGCTGTCGGGCCGTGATCATGCAGACAAGTGTTCGGCGGCGTGACCCGCTCAGGATGAACCATACCGAACGGGCGGTGCTGATACTCCAGCTCGGCTCCGAGCTGACGTCGGGTCAGATGGTCGGAGGTTCGAATCCCTGCGTTCGCGCCAGCGACTGCGGCCGCGGCCGGTTACGGCTGGCTTACCATCCCGCCCCGGTCGTCTACAGCGATCTCCGAGGCCCTGCGGACGTCGCTCGCAACGTTCGGGATGGGGATCGGTAGGATCTGTGACGGTCGCCCCGGTCTCTCAGCCTGAACCTCAGGCGTAGGCGGCTCGGAGGACCTCGACCAACGCCTCCACGCCCTCGAGGGTGGGCCAGGCCTGACCACCGCCCAACGTTGTTGTCCTCGCGCCTCCGACGCCCTCCGGGCGCACCAGAACAACAAAGCCCCGTTCCAAGACGCGGGTCCTGCGCGGAGCCATCGCGGCCGTTTACTGTCGGATGCAGGCGCCTGCCGGGGCGGCCGACGTCGTTTGGCAACGCGGACTGGGTGACTGCCGCGCTTCGACTCGACTCGTCCATCGTCACGACGTTGGCCGGTCGAGTGGGTTTGCCGACCTCTCGTCACTCCTGCCAAACGATGGCAGGCGCCGGCCGGCCGAGCAGGTACCCCTGGGCAAGTGGAACGCCCAGCTTGCGGAGCGCATCCAGCTCCGCGGCCGTCTCCACGCCCTCGGCGATCGTCTGGCTGGCCGACTCCCGGGCGAAGTGCAGCAGGCCGACCATTAGCGCCTGCCGCGCGCGGTCCGTGTCGATGCCTCGAACGAGGCCCACGTCGAGTTTCACGAAGGCGGGTCGAAGCTCGACGAGGTGGCCGAAGTTGGCGACACCTGACCCCGTGTCATCAACCGCGACGCGCACGGCGGGATGAAGGCGGTCGATGCTGGCCCGGAGGGCGGCATAGTCGTTGACGGGAGCGTGCTCGGTCACTTCGAGGACGATCGGCCGCGTCGCATGAGCCAACAGCTCGCCAAGGCGCCTCGCCATCGCCAGGTCAGGCGACACGTTGAGGCTGAGCCACGTGCCATCCGGCAACGCCGCCGCTGACGACAACGCGGCGGCGAGGGTAGTTTCCTCCAGTTCGGCCTCCAGACCAGAAGCGTGCGCGTTGAGGAAGACGACGTCGGGTGGCGTCCCGTTCGCGAAGCGAGTGAGGGCCTCGTAGCCAACGTGCGCACCGGTTGCTATGTCGACGATCGGCTGGAAGACCGGCTTGAACGCTCGATCCGTGATGATCCGCCGGATGCCCTCGCGAGCGAAGCCCGCCTGGGTAAGGGTCACGATGGAAGGGCCGACCAGCACGCCAGCGATGCCGGCGAACTCGACAAGGGCTGGGAGGTGCTCGGTGTGCACTGAGATCGCGTTTGCTTCGGCGGACGAGACAATCAACAGCCCGATGAGCTGCCTGCCGTGACGCACTGGCACGTAAGCCATCGCCTGGGCGCTCAGGTCCCGGAACAACAGATCGTAGGGGTGCCATGGACGCCGGACCCAGGTTTCCACCCAAGGCCCCTCCTCGGCCCGCTCGTGCAGGCGCCGACTGCGCTGGAAGGGCAAGCGGCGCAGCGGT
Source organism: Candidatus Limnocylindrales bacterium (assembly GCA_050014975.1). Lineage (GTDB taxonomy): Bacteria > Chloroflexota > Limnocylindria > Limnocylindrales > CSP1-4 > Fen-1039. Next base: position 1,380 of record JBEKCH010000077.1, on the reverse strand, counting down.
ACTGGCACTCCGTCAGCTCGCACGAAGGCCAGCGGGATGGCCGGCCCACCGACGCTGAAGTAGAGAAGCGTGGCCGTCGCCAAACCCGCCAGTCTTACCACGTGCCGGCAGATCGCCTCGGCCGTGTCCGCCGGCGTGGGCCCTGCCTGCAGGTCCGCAAGGGCCCCGGCGACCAGAGCGCGCTCCCGAGCCTGGCGCTTCTGAGCGGCCTCATAATCGCGGTCTCGAGTGACGTCCCGCTTGACGGCGACATAACTCGTGATCGCCCCATCGATCCCGGAAATCGGCGAGATGACAGTCTCTTCCTGGAAGAGGCTGCCGTCCTTGCGGCGGTTCGTCATCTCCGCCACGAAAGATCGCCCACTGGTGAGCGAGGCCCACATTTCGGCATAGAACGAAGGCCCCTGCACACCGCTCTTGAGGATGCGCGGGTTTTGGCCGAGTACCTCGTCGCGCCTGTACCCGGTGACGTGCTCGAAGGCCGGGTTCACGTACTCGATCCGGGCGTCGGTGTCGGTGATGACGACAGCATCCGCCGATTGTTCGATGGCCGTCGATAACCGGCGCATCTCCAGTTCGGCGCGATTGTGCTCGGTGACGTCGCGCACCGATAGCATGTAGCCGTCGCCCATCTTGACCGCGCGTAGGTCGAGGATCTGGTCCAGCGGTCCCCCCGGGGCGTCCGGGTCCAAGTACCTGAAGTCGGCCGACGCGAAGAGGACGCCGGTCTCGACCACGCGAACGTAGGCATCGAAGAGCCCGTTGGTGCGGTGGGCCGGGAACAGCTCGAGGAGCCTGTGCCCGATCTGCTCGTCCGGCGCCACCCGAGAGATCATGCCCATGGCCGCGTTGGAGTAGTCGATCCGAAAGTCAACGATGCAACCGCCTCCGTCTCGAAGGGCCGATTGGATGCTCACGCCCGCCAGCATCGTGTCGAGCGCCGTGCGCAGGCGCTCTGCGGCGCCGCTCTTCTCTCTTGCGACGCTTCTCCTTCTCGACCCCAGCGCGCCACGCTTGGTGCGTCTTAGCGAAGGACGGCGTGCGGTCGAGCCAGAAGGAACTGGATCGATCGTCCGCCTCGGCGACGCGATTTCTTGCCCGCGGCCCAGCCGACCTCTCGGCGCGGCGTGGGTTTCCCGGGCCGTCTCTACGCGGTCAGTTCCTGATCCCTTCGCCCGATACAGCGCGGCGTCGGTTCTTGCGACCAGGGTGTCGGCCCCGTCGGCATCGCGCGGCGAGCTGGCCAGGCCGACGCTGGCGGTGACCCCCGAAGTGCCGCTCTCGCCGACCGCGGCGATGGCCAGGCGGACCCGCTCGGCGATCTGCCGGGCGCTCTCCTCATCAGTTCCCGGGAGCAGCAGGGCGAACTCGTCGCCGCCG
>JBEKCH010000076.1:0-11104 GCA_050014975.1 Candidatus Limnocylindrales bacterium | reverse complement strand
TGCCGGCGGTCTTGAGGGTCACGCTGAAGACGTGCACCCCGTTGTCAGCCGCTGTGAAGGTGTAGTCGGCCGGCAGGACTGCCGCCGGGTCGGTGCTGCTGAAGTGGACCGTGCCGCGGTAGCCGGCGACGGTGTTGCCGTAAGCATCGCGGGCGGTGACGGTGAGGTTGTGAGCGGTGCCCGCGACGGTCGGGCTCGGTAGGCCGGACACGGTGAGACTGTGCACGGCCATGAAAGCGCCCACACCGTTCGGCGTGCCCAGCCCTGTCGGGCCGTCATAGCCTGCCACGCCGTTGCACCAATAGGCGTATGGGCACGGGGTCTGGCTGCCCCAGACGTCATTGGTGCCACTCGTCACGTCGTTCAGCAGGCCGGCCTTGGCTCCGTAGAGATAGCTCGCCGGATAGGTTCCGGCCGCCGGACGGCCGGCCAGGGCGAAGGTTGAGGCGATGATCGGTGACGCGGCGCTGGTGCCTCCACTGGCACACCAACCAGCGGTGACACCACCATCCAACGACCAGATGCAGTCTGAGGAGTCGCCTGGGTCGTAGCTCCACACAGGGGTGTTTGGATCAGCGACGGCCGAGACATCGGCCACCATTCGGTTTGTGCAGCCCGCGTCGTGCTGCCAGGAGGGCTTGGGCTCGTAGGCGGAGCAGCCGCTGCCCGCGCCCGAGTCCGAGTTGAGGCCGTTGCCCCAGGCCGACTCGCTCCAGCCGCGGGCGCTCGCGTCCTGCGTCAGGCTCGTGCCGCCGACCGCGACCACGTATTGTGAAGCGGCCGGGTACTCGACGCCGGTTGGGCCGTTGGGCGAATTCCAATAGGAGCAGTCGTAGCCACAGTCACCGCTGGAGGCCGTGATCGCCACGCCGGGGTGGTTGTAGTACGGGTCGTAGGTGGTCGTCTCACTGCTCGACTCGGGACCACCGTAGCTGTTCGACACGGCGACTGCGCCCAGCGACACGGCGGTGTTGACCCCCGTCGCCAGGTCGACGGTACTGGAGCTGTCAGCCTCGACGAGCAGGATGTGGCATTTGGGGCATGCGGCGGAGACCATGTCGAGATCGAGCTGGATCTCGCCCTCCCAGCCTGCGTCATAGGCCGGATAGCTCGTGCCACCGTTCTGGTCAACCTTGCTGAAGCAACCGTTGGCGGTCGTGCAGGCGGGCAGGCCGAACTTGGCTCGGTAGGTCCCCATGTAGGACTCGGCGTTCGGGCTGTCGTAGGCGTCGACTATGGCGACCGTCAGCCCGGAGCCCGCGCTCGAAGACGGAAGCGCGTAGGCGCTCTCAATGCCCGTGGGATTGTATGCGGTCATCGTAGCTGCGGGCTCTACCGATCCGGCCACTGTCGTCATGGGCGATATCGCCGCTGCGGGGCCCGCCGGTTTGTCAGTGCGAACGAGCGCTAGACACTCCTCCGTGCCGGGTGTCGGTGCAGGACAGAGCGCCTTCACATGGACACTCGACCCGACGGGTGAGCCCGCAACGGACAGTGCCGCCGCCGCAGTTGACGCGCCAGTCGAAGCGGCGCTAGCGGCAGGCGCGGCCACCGGGCTCAGGCAGGCGCATAGCAGGGCCAGAACGGCAGCAAGCATGATCGGACGACGGCGCATGAGGTTCCCTCCCACGCTTGGGCGCCCGTACTCCTCCGGGTGCCGACGCATTCGGGTCGGATGCCCTGAGCCGCTCGACGCTTCCCGCCACCCGAGCCGCTCGCAGTCCCGCTGCTTTGCCCGACCCCACACCCCTTATGACAGGCCCCGACCACCCAGTCTAGCGACACCGATTGTTCGCCACAACACCGTCAGGGGCCACCCGAGTGGACCAGGGAGATTGCGGTGCAGGGCGGCACAGAGGCTCGCGATCTAGCTCTTCCCAGCCGGCGCCTCATCACCGTGTGCGCGTCGTACTCGCGACGCTCGAGAGGCTCGGGCGCGTGATCGTCAACGTCGCGGCTGCTATCCGGTCGTTCCGGCACCCCCAGCACCCCATAGCGATTTCGAGTTCCGCACTTCCACCATCGTGGCGCCATCATGACCGACGGCAGGGCCGAGCGCCGACCGCGAGAGCAGCTGGAGAGTTCCCATGGAGAAGGTTTACGAGTTCTACATCCGCACCACCCCGGAACGTCTCTGGGAGGCGATCACCGACGGCGAGATCAGGGCCAGGTTCCAGTTCGGCAACCGGGTCAGCTCGGACTGGACGGCGGGCTCGCGCTACGTGATCACGAACCCGAAGGCCCCCGGACCCCTGGTTGAGGGCGAAAACCTCCAGGTCAACCCGCCGCACCGGCTGGTCCAGAGCATGGTCGCGCTCTGGAGCGACGACGTGAAGAGCGAGGGCGCCTCGAGGCTCACATGGGAGATCGAGCCGATCGGCGACTCCTGTCACCTGACCCTCACCCACGACCAGCTGCGCGACGGTGCGAACGAGGAGCTCTACGGCGGCTGGCCGATGATCCTCTCGGGCCTCAAGACGTGGCTCGAGACGGGCCAGGTGCTCACCACGCCGGGATCGCTGCTGTACGGCTGACGGCGCCGCCCGCCGAGCTGGATGCCGCCCTCAGATCACAGGAGAGTGAGAAGTGACCAGCCACGAACACGACGTGACGCACGAGCCGCGGGCCGAAGCCGAAGCCTGCGCACCGTGCGAGAGCGAGCTGGCGGCGCTGGTGGAGGCGACGGAGAACCTGCGACAGGCGGCCTCCGTCCACTGGCGTCCGGCCGGAACCCGGCACCGCTGGCTCGAGGATCTCCTTCGAGCCGACCTCGCGGTCGAGAAGCTGCTTGTTCCTGGCGGTCTCTCCGCAGCCGCCGCCGAGCGCGACGCCCGGATACGCCGCGAGGCGGTAGAGGCAGAGCGGGAGCGGCTGCGCAAAGCACTTCTCGACGGCAAGCGCTCGCAGGACGAGAGCGAGGCACCCGCCCGCCGTCGCATGATCACGGTGGACCACGTTCTCGCCCTGCTCGCCCCCTCGAACGAGACCGACAAGGATTAGGTCCGGAAGCCTGGCAGGACCGGCACCGTTCTCTTCGCTGAATGTCACTCGCTGCCGGGGTCAGCTGGTGAGCAGTGCCGCGACGGGTAATCCCTGCGTCACCTCGAGCACGGTCCGATCACCAAGTGGCGCCGACAGCTCGACCTGGGCCGTGCGTCGGGCGCCGACAGCCGTGCATGCAACCGGGAGTGCGTTTGCGTGCTCCGTGACGATGACCACGACAGCCGTTGAGGATTCGACCGCCTCGGCGCTGTAGTCGGCACCGCACGGCTGATCACCCGGCGCCGGGGCGCCCACGAAGCCGACCGTGAGCTGCCGCCCGCCGACGGTTCCGTTCGCCGAATCGATCGAGATGCCGATGGGCGGGTCGTTGGGATCCCAGGGTGGAGGGACAACGGTGACGCGGTCGGCGATCGCAACGCGGGTCACCAGGACGGCCGTGCCCTGCACGGTGAACTCCCACACCGGTGCCTGCGCGGGGCCGCGGCTCGTGTCAACCGTCCCGCTGGTCAACCGTGCCCGGTGATCTGCAACGGCACACATTCGGGACAGGATCCAGCGCCGTCGGCTTTCAGTTCCGACAGGGCCTGCTGCGCGGAGATCAGTCGAACCGTCCTGGTGCTGCCGCCCTGCCAGCGAAGCTCCCCATCGGGCGGGGTCTCGGCCGGCAGGCTGACGGCCGCCTCGACCAGGCCGGCCATCAGGGCAGGCTTGTTGTTGTTGCCGACGTCTAGCTCCCAATCGCCGACCTGGCCGGTCAGCTCGCCCACGGGGACGAAGGCGGACTGACCGCCGGCGGCTGCGACCGCGTCGGCCCATCTCGCCAGGTCGGCCTGCGCCTCCTGGTGGAGCCTCGCCGAGTCGTCCTTCGACAGCAGAGCGCAGCCGGAGGCTCCAACCGCGAGCGCAACTACAGCGGCGATACCGAGCCGCCGGAGCCGTCCGCTCATTCGTGGTTCCTCCCCCCGTTCGTCACTCCCACGCCCTCGTCGGCGCCGTCGATTCCGCGAGGTTCAAGGCCCAGAGTCCCGGCCTCCTGATCGACGGCCGCTCGGTCAGGGCCGTGCCTTCACTCAGTCTATGCGCTACGCAGGCGCATCCGGTTCATCCTCTCAGGACGTGGTCGGCACTCCCAGCCAGAGATTGGAGCCGTCAGAATCGAGGATCACGACTCCGGTCGGACCGAAGGCGGGCGTCCATGCGATTGACGACGCCGAGGCTACCGGGCCGTCGCCCGTTTGGCTGAGCGTGGTGACGGTCAGATCATTGCCGACAGTCGCGATCGTGGGTGGACCGTCGTTGTCGGGCGGATTGAGAACCACAAGACCACGCTGCCCGTTGGTGAGCACGCTGGCGCTGAGCAGGCTCGACGGCGATGCGACCAGGTCCCAGGATCGGCCATCGGTGGTGAACCAGACCTGCTTCGAGCTGACCGGAGTTGTCTGGTTCCATTCGGTGGCGATAGCCATCAGGGCGTGGTCGCTGATCCGGCTGACGGTCACCCAGGCGCTGCCTGCGGGCAAGGCTCCGGACAGCTTGCTGCGGGTCCAGCTCTTGCCCGCCGCCGACCACCACAGCGACGGGGTGAACTCAGACTCACCGCAGCCGAGATCGATACGCTGTGCGCCGGAGAGCACGTATCCGCCCGCGAAGTCGGTGGCTCCGTCCACCACGACGACGCCCGATGTCGGCTTCGGCAACGGAACCTGGTGCCAGGACCTGCCGTCCGTCGACAACCACACCGCTTGGGTGACTCCGTTCTTCAACGTGCCCGTGGCGATGTAGCCGGTTGAGCCAGCATCGACCGTGTAGACGCTGGCCGAAGCGAAATCGGCCGGCAGCTGGACGCGACTCCAGGTCAGCCCGTCGGGCGACGTCCACAGGGCAGCGACCGTGGGCGGACCGCCACAGACTCCGACCATGTTCCAGCCCACGGCCAGCAGCCCGGCGGGACCCTCGACTACCTCGGTGAGCGGGCCCTGCCCCAGGTACGGCAGGCCCTCGGTGTCGAGCGGCCGGACCGCCGTCCAATGGAGACCATCAGTCGATGACGTTGAGAAGATCGTAACCGGCGTCGCCGGAGCGGAATTCTCGTCGACCAGCGCCAGGAAGCCGACATACCCGCGACTCCAGCCGAAGACGCTGACGGTTGCGAGCAATCCGGCGTTGGCGTCGGCGGTCGGCGTCTGCGGGAACACCGGCCCGGCGGAGATCCACCTGATGGCACTCCACTGGCCAGACGGAGCGGTGCCCACGCTGGGGAGGCCTGTCGGGGCTGGAGTCGGGGTCGGAGTCGGGGTCGGGGTCGCCGGGATCGGCGTGGATGCGCTCGGAGGTGAAGAGGACGGCGGCGCGACGGTCGGCGAAGGAGACGCCGCCACGGTGCAGCCGGCGACGAGACACCCCGCGGCGAGCCCCATCAGTAGGCCCTTGAGCCGTCCGACTCGCGCTCGGTGGTGAGACGCGATGACATTCATGGCTCGGCCCCCAGTTCAGTGGCTCTGCGCCCTTGGTCTCGACGCCAAAGTGACGCCCTGTAGACGGACGGCGATGGCGCTTGGTGATCTCCCCTGCATCGCGGCCCCGGCGGTCCGCTCGACCCGATTCTAAGCACCGCCGAAGCAGGCCAGCAGGATCACCCGATCCGCCACCGCAAGACTCGGCTCCCCATCAGGCCAGTTGTGCAGTCCATCGCGCCACGGGCGATCCGGGGCGTCGGGATGCAGGTCTTCCAAAGCCCGGACGGCCTCGGGATGGCCACCGCAGGCGCCGATCAGGGTTCCAGAAGGAGTATGTCCCGGCCTCGGACCAGGAGATACCATGCACTCGCTGAACGCTCAGTGGCTATGGAAGTAGCAGATCCATCTCAATGGCGACCCCATCCCCGGAGACAGCGACGACGAGCGTGCCAGGTGAGGCTGCCCCTCCCGAGAGTGGCGGCATCGCGGTTCTGCGCAACCGGCCATTCTTGCTGTTGTGGTTGGCCCAGTTGTCGACTCAGGTCGGCGGCAACATGGTGATGCTCGGCCTGCTCTTCATCATCTCGTCCAACTACAGCGGTTCGAAGATCGCTATCAGCATTCTTCTGCTGTGCTTCCTTGCTCCGGCCATCATATTCTCGGCCATCGCCGGCGTCTTCGTGGACCGGGCAAACAAGCGATACACGTTGTTCGTCACGAACGTGCTCCGCGGAGCGGCTTTCGTGCTGGTCTTCCTGGTCAGCAGCAACCTGCTCTTGCTGTACCTGCTGATGATCCTGGTTTCGACCGTGACGACTTTCTTTGGTCCGGCGGAAGCTTCGATGATTCCTTTTCTTGTCCCGAGGTCGCAGCTGCTGGCGGCCAATGGTCTCTTCGCCCTGACGACCAACGCGGCGTTTGCCCTGGGCTTCGCGTTGTTCGGACCGTTCGTCATCGCCATCGCCGGCCCGCAGATACTGATCCTGATCGTGGCCGCTCTCTACTTCGTCGCTGCGGTCTTCTGCTGGATTCTGCCGTCGTCGCTGCCGTCAGCTCCGGAGCTGCCGCCTTTGCTGCCGTCGTCGCTGCCGTTTTCGCTGCCGTCATCCCTGCCGAAAGCGTCCACAGTCGCATCTGGCCATGCGGTCGTGGTCGCGGGACGGGCGGCTAAGGGCACACTGGGGCAACTAGTCGAGGGCATCACATACATCCGCGAGCACCACAATGTGGGCTGGTCGCTCTCCTATATGGGGATCACCGGAGCGCTGATCGGTGTCCTTGCCGTGCTCGGCCCCGACTTTGCCAAGACGTCCTTGGGACTTGGAGACAAGGGCTTAGTTGTGGTCGTCCTGCCACTTGGTCTGGGCATTGTCACCGGTATTATGGCCATCAATGCCTACGGTCACTACTTCCCCAGGCGGCGGATAATCGAGGCGGGATTGGTCGTCCTCGGTCTCCTGCTCGCCGTGCTCTCTTATGCTGGCTCTATCTCACACTTCCTCAATGCCCAAGTAGTTACGGTCGCCCAGGCCCATGGTTTGCAGGATATTAGTCAGGTTATCTCGCTTCTCTCGATGGTTATCGCCATCGCCTTTGTCGCGGGCATCTGCTACGCCGTCGTCGCCATCTCCGCTCAAACCCAACTCCAGCAGGAACTGCCGGAGGACGTCCGAGGCCGGGTTTTTGGCATCCTCAACATGCTCGTCTCTGTCTCGAGCTTGCTGCCGATCATGGTGGTGGGCCCTGCCGCCGACTTGCTGGGAGCGTCCGCGATTCTGCTCGTGGTTTCGCTCGTCGTTTGCGCTTGGGGCTTCACCAGCGTCATTCGCCGGGGACGGCTGTCGCCCGTAGGCATGACCGTCTAGGGCCCTGCCACCCGGCTGCGGCGCCGCGTAGCTGTGCAGGGTAGAAGCGAGGCGTGCGCGCTAAAGGTGAAGCAGCAAGGATGCGAGAGACGGGCGTCGACCCTTCCCGATCGCCCCCCGGGCGACAGCGCTCTCACGAACAGAGCCTCAATCCTCTCCGACTTCCAACAGGGGAGGGGTTTTCATCCTCGCGGCCGTAGCCAGATCCAGCCCAGACTGATGGGACGGCATGAGGATCCATGCCTGACGTGGGCATGCGCGGCTAGCGGAGGACCGAGATGACCGATCAGCACACCAAAGGCGCTATCAACAAGGCCAAGGGCAAGATCGAGGAAGGGCTCGGCAAGTTGACCGGCGACAGGCAGCAGCAAGCCAAAGGCAAGGCCAGGCAGGTCCAGGGTAGCGCCCAGCAGGGCCTGGGTGACATCCAGGACGCCGTGCGAAGGCCCAAGAGCCAGGCCTGACCCGCCGACGATGGTCAGACCGCTGGTTCGTCTCCCGTTCCCTGTCCGTATCCCAGTGGAGGAAATGCCGTTATGGGCATCATCGCGTGGATCGTCCTAGGGGCGATCGCCGGCTTCATAGCCAACATGATCATGGGTACCAGTGAGGGGCTACTCATGATGATCGTCCTCGGCATCGTCGGGGCAGTGGTCGGCGGGTTCATCGCGGGCACCGTCCTGGGCCTTGCGGACGTGACCGGCATCAACGTTGAGAGCATCGTCGTGGCCGTGATCGGTGCGGTCATCGTGATCGCCGTCGCCCAGGCGATGCGTGGCCGGCGCACGGCCTAGCTCCGGGGGTTTGACCCGCTGGAACCGCTCTGCATCCGGACGCCGACGGCGGATGCCGAGTCGCGACCGTCACCCCGGTGAGTTCGCTGGCGACAAGCCCTGGGCCCGGGCCGCTGACGCTCAATAGGGCTCCGCATCAGGCCGAGGCACCGCAGCCCCGGCAAGGACCGAGATCTCGTCGGAAGGAGCACACGATGAATGCTTCCGAAGTCCGTCAAACCAGCACCGATGTGTCCAAGACCGTGATCGACGCGGCCGGCGGGATCGCGTCCAAGGCGCAGGAGGGTGCCGCTGCGGCGCTGGCGGGCGCCCGGGCCACCGCCGACGAGGTGGCGGCCCGAATGCCCGGCATCGCGTCGGCCGGCGCCGAAGGAGCTGCCGGGTCCGTGAGGATGCTCCAGGAGTTGTCCGATCCGAGGCTCGAGCTTCTGGTCGCATTCTCCCTGGGTGTCGGGGCAGGTCTCTGGATGGCCGGTGCGCCGCGTCTTGTCACCATCGCGGCGTTGTCTCCTGCGCTGCTCGCCGGAGTCGCGATCGCCTCGCGCAAGCAGAGCCATCAGGGCCGTGGTCAGCGCCGGTAGCACCCAACGGCATGGCTGGCCATGGCACGGCAGAGGCCCAGCCATGACTGATCACCGTGCCTTCGAACGCGACAACATGACGAACCAGCGGCCCGCACCTCGGTCGCCGGCGGTCGGCTGGAGCTGAACATGGCCGTCTTTGCCACGCTGTTCGCGGCCCTCGGGAGGCAGGCGGCCCGCGTGCTGACGACGGCTCTCGGCTGGGCCAGCACGCTGAGATTCGGACGCGTCCCCCGACAGCTCCCCTATCGCTCAGGTTCCGCGAATCTTCCATCGCGTCCCCTGAGCAGAGTCTCCCACCACACTGTCACAACGAAGATCTCAACTTTCGGACAGATATGACACCGAACCCTTCTCCGCTCCCTTCTCACGAGACCCATAGCCAACCCCATAAGCCGGCTCCCAAGCTTCGTCTGGCCGCTCTGCGTTCGATCAACCTGCGTCCGGCCAACAGCCTCCGTCGCCTAGCCACGATCTTCTTTGCGACCGGGTCGGTCGTCTTCATTCTCCTTATCATCCAGCAAGCCGTGGCGGTCGCTGGCGCCTTCAGCGAGATCTTCATGATCTGCTTCCTGGCTTGGCTCCTGGCGTTTGTGGTCAGCCCCCTCGTCGACTGGGCCGCTATTCGTTTCCACATGGGACGGAACAAGGCGGTCGGTCTAGTCTACGGTTGTGTCGCCCTTACCCTTGCCGGGTTCGTTCTCATTGCCGCCTCGATTGGCATGAGTGAGGCGACGAATCTAATAGGCAGAACCGACGAGGCCACGGCGACCATCAGCGCAAGTCTGGCCTCGCTCCAGGAGCGTTTGGGAATAGGCACCAACACGATAGATCTGGCGGCCCTCTTTCGCCAGGGTGAGGCCAGAATCCTGCCCGAGATCAAAACTACTCTGGCAGGTCAATCTGGGGCCATCGCGGGAACCCTGGTCTCAGTCTTCGGCGCACTCTCAATCATCCTGGTGTTATCGGTCTTCATAGTCTCCGATGCTTCGGGCTTGCAGGCTGAATGGCGCAGGGTGATTCCAAATCGTTTCGAGACGCAGCTCGATCTTTTCGATCGCTCAGTTGGTCGAGCCTTCAGGGGATTTCTCTGGATGCAGGTCATCCTCATGGTCATTCAGGTCGTGCTGACCCTGGTTGTCGGTTTGGTGTTTGGCCTGCCGTACCTGTTCCTCATCTGCCTGTTTGCGGCGCTGTGCATGCCGATTCCGTTCGTGGGTTCCGCTTTGGCTCTCGCACCGCCGGTCTTTGTCGCTGCCGCTTTCGCGCCCGGCGCGGTCGTCCCAGTCGCCGTTGTGCTCTTTGTTGGACAGGCGGTCATCATGCATCTAGTCACGCCTCGACTGATGAAGAGAACTTCTGGCGTCCATCCAATCGTCACCATCGTCTCCGTCTTGGTCGGAGCGCAGGTGGCCGGGGTCTGGGGTGCAATTTTCGGACTGCCGGTGGCGGCAGTTATTTCGATCCTGGCCAGCTACGTCATCAACGTCCAAGCTGTGCAAGAGGTTGAGGGTGTTGACCTCGGCACAGTCTCAGCCGCGATTCGAGCGGCCTACCCAGATGCCACGCCGGAAGAGGTCCTGGCCGAAGCGGCCGATCAAGCCGAGGCCATCTACGCTACTCAGCGCGAAGAGAGAAATGCCACATAGAGGTGTCACCTGTTGGCTCGGGCTGGCCGCGATGTCCAGGGGCAGGCGCACCCGAGCCAGCCGGCCCAGCTGAAGCACTGACGGCATGAATCATGCAATGGTCGGAGTGTCCAGTGGCGGCTCTAGCAACTGGCCGGCCAAAGCTGGCATCGTCGGCGACGAGCGGGCCGTGTCCAGGCCAGCGAGGTCATAGACGGCCCGATTCTCCCGTGACGGGCCGCCTGGGCGATACGATTCTGTCATGCTGAATGCAGCCCTTGCCAAACAACCTCCCGCAGAGCCTTCAGGTTGCCGCAAGGGAGTCGAGTGCGGTTAGGAGGCGGGAAATGCCCGCGTTCTTGCACATTCGCCGTCTTGCCCGGGGGACGGCCGTCGTTGTCCTCTTCGGGCTTGCGGCGGCTTGCAGCGGCACCGCCACAACGCTAACCGGCGTCGTGACATCTGCCCTTGCCTCCGCCGAGCCAACCCCGACACCCACGCCAACCCCGACACCCACGCCAACCCCGACACCGATGTCGACGGTGGACAGTTTCAAGACCAAGATCACAAGCAGCGACTTCCAGGCTCAGGGCTCCGTGGTCGGGTCAATTACGGTGACCACGATCTTCGGCTCAACCTCAGGTCCGGTCACGGGAACGTTCGAGGTCAAAGGTGGAGACAGCGCCGACTCGATTACCTCGAAGATCTTGGGCATCACGAGCACGAACGACAACATCGTCGTCGGCGATTGGGCCTACTCGCGGACGAACGGAGGCC
>JBEKCH010000075.1:0-11460 GCA_050014975.1 Candidatus Limnocylindrales bacterium | reverse complement strand
GGCTTTCGCCCCGAACGGTGCGCTGGTATGGCGACATCCTCGGCCGGGCTGTCGCACGCTTCGGTGCCGACGCGGTCCTCGATGCGATCGACGCGCCGACCTGGCGTGCCTGGCTCGTCGAGCTTCGCGCCACGCTCGCCCCGGTGAGCGTGGCGGGCTACGTCCGCTGCCTGCACGTGTTCGGCAACTGGCTAGCGGCCAAAGGGCTCGCAGAGGCCGCGGTCATCCGCCGCCTCGCGAAGCCGCGGGCACCGCGCAAGCTCATTGAGCCGCTGAACGACGATGAGCTCCGCGAGCTTCTCGCCCGAGCGGGCACCCGCGACCAGGCGATTCTCTTGCTCCTCCTCGATACCGGCCTGCGCGTCTCCGAAGCGGCGGGCGTCCGATTTCGTGACCTGCGGCCCGACGGCTCGATCAAGGTGATGGGCAAGGGAGCCAAGGAGCAGATACCCCGACCGAAAGGGCCGCAGTCGCGGCGGCCGACTCATTGGCCGTTGGTGACGCCGATAACCCAGCCACGCTGCAGCCCGCGACGAACCCAATGGTCACGACGCCGACCGCCAAGCCCTCGATCCATGCCAGTCACGTAGGGAGCCCCTCCCGATTCACGCCACGTTCGGTTCGGCCGCGATCTCCAATCGAGACCTTCCTCGTTGACTTCCTTGGACAAAGCGTCAGACTTCACACTGATCCGATCGGCGGTTTGTCGGATGGAGCGACGCAAGGGCGAGGCGGAGTGTGGCCGACTCCGGGAGCCACGACGGCGTTGTGATGAGGGGTTTCTCGGGCCGCGATCTCGCGTCCGTTTTCGAGCTGCTCGCGCGTGTCGCGCGCGCTGCCGTGGCGACGCTAGGGCCAGAATGCGAAGTCGTCGTCCATGACCTCCGGAACCCCGAGCATTCGGTCGTCGCCATTAGCGGCGATCTCACCGGTCGCAAGGTCGGCGCACCCGTGCCGGACCCGGAGCTCCTTCCTGGCATAGTGGACGCCAAGGTCGAAGACGAGCTTCGCCGGCCCGCCACGACCCCTTCGGGCCGCGAGCTGATCGCCTCCACGGTTTGGATCCGCGACGCGCGCGGTCACACCGTCGGCGCGCTCTGCATCAACCTGGATGTCTCCGGTCTCCGGCAGGCGCGAGACCTGATCCAGCGGCACATCGGGACCGACGTCCCGGGGGCTCCTCCGCTGCCGACGTTCGCCTCAAACCTGGCCGAATTCACCCGAACGGCGGTGGGCACTACCCTTGCGGAGGGCGCCCGCCAGGGCGGCCTTCGGAAGGCCGAGCGGTTCAGGGTCGTCCGACAGCTCCATTCCCAGGGCGTCTTCGCCCTGCGCGGCTCGGTCGACGCCGTGGCCGGCGAGCTGGGCGTTTCGAGGGCGTCGATCTACGCCGATCTCAAGGAGCTTCAGGGCGAGCGTGAGCGTTCGGTTGGCCCCGCCGCGCCCATGTCACTCAAGCTTGCAGCTGCCCCTCCGGTGGGCGCGGCGGCCGACGGACACACACCGGGAGGTGACGCGCAATGTTGAACGCTCCCTCATTCGTCGATCTCGTTGCCCGGGTCGATCGCCGGCTAGCGCCGAGCCTCGCGCAGGACTGGCCTGGCCTACCGGTGGTCTCCGCGTCCGGGCTTGAGATGAAGTGCGCCGACGGGCGCACGATCCTCGATTTCACCTCGGGCATCGCAACCACGAACACGGGCCACTGCCATCCGAAGGTCGTGGCCGCCGCACAGCACCAGACCGCGGACATGATCCACAGCGCCGTGGGGATCACCTACCACGAGTCGCTGCTGCGGCTCTGCGAGGCGCTCCCCAGGGTCTTGCCGACGGGCCTCGACATGTTCTTCTTCGGCAACAGCGGCGCCGAGGCCGTCGAGGGAGCGGTCAAGCTCGCGCGCTATGTCACGGGCCGGCCCATCGTGATCGCCTTCACCGGCGGCTTCCATGGCCGGACGTACATGGCGGCCTCGATCACCACCGCGAAGTCCAAGTACCGACTTCACTACGAGCCGTTCGTGGGCTCCGTCTATTTCGCGCCGTATGCCGATCCATTCCACGGCGGCTGGGGTGACGACGCCGAGGGCTGCGCCAACGCCGCGCTCGCCGGGCTCCGCGAGCTGCTCGACCGGGTCGTTCCGCCCAGCCAGGTCGCGTGCCTCATCGTCGAACCGGTCCAGGGAGAAGGTGGCTACGTCGTCCCGCCCAAGGAGTTCCTCTCGGGCCTGCGTACGATCGCCGACGAGATCGGCGCGCTGCTGATCCTGGACGAGGTCCAGACCGGGTTCGGACGCACGGGCGAGATGTTCGCCGCGCAGGCCTTCGACGTGCACCCTGACGTCATGGCGATCGGCAAGGCGATCGCGTCTGGGTTCCCGCTCGCGGCGACCGTGGCCGGCGAGGACCTGATGAAGCGGTGGCTGGCCGGGGCGCACGGAACGACGTTCGGCGGCAATCCCGTCGCCTGTGCCGCCGCCCTCGCCACGCTGGAGGTGATCGAGGAAGAGGGGCTCGTTGCCAACGCCCGCGCACAGGGCGCGCGGCTCCTTGCCGGCCTCCGCGAGATCAAGGCTCGCCACCCCAGCGTCGCCGACGTCCGCGGGATCGGGCTCATGGCTGCGCTCGAGTTCACCGTGCCGGGGCGGCCCAAGGAACCCGATGCCGCCATGGCGCAGCGGGTCCTCGACGCCTGCCTGCGGCGAGGCCTTCTCCTCTATGTAGCCGGCGCCCACAGCCAGGTGGTCCGGATGATGCCGCCGCTCGTCCTGACCACCGCTCACGTGGATCGCGGGCTGTCCATCCTCGAAGAGGCGGTCACCGAAGCGGAGGCACGATGACCGATCCGCAACAGAAAGGAGTTGAGCACGCGAGTTAGTCCTCAGGCGCTTCTGACGACGCACACAAGAACGCCGGATGGGCCCTGCGGGAGGCGCGATCTCTGACCTGGCGCCGGGAGCGCGACCTCGTATCGGCAGCTGAACAAGCCCACCCGTCAAGAGTGGAGGAGTGGCACATGGCACAAGCACAAGGCGCGCTGCCGAGCTCCCCAGGAACCTTTGCCCGGGCGAGCTCCGGGCTGGTCCGCTCGGTCGGCACCACGGACGCGATGTGGTACGGCCTCAACGCCATCACGATCGCGTACATCGGCTTCACGCTCATCGACTGGGTCGCCTATCCCGGCTCGTCCTTCGAGTGGTCGGTCCTGATCACGACGCTGGGCTCGATCGGCGTCGGCATCGTCTACGCGTTGCTGGCGGCGACCTATCCGCGCTCGGGCGGCGAGTATGTCTTCCTCTCGCGCATCGTCCGGCCTGAGCTGGGCTTCCTGGTCAGCTTCGTGCAGGCGTTCTTCTACAGCTTCTACTTCGGCCTGAACGGCGCCTTCTTCGCGCTGTTCGGGCTGTCGCCGATGTTCTCAGTGCTCGGCCTACAGCTCAACAACGGAACGCTGACCGACTGGGGAACCTGGCTAGGTAGCAGCTGGGGAATGTTCATTGCCGGTACATGTATTGTCGCCCTGGTCGCCTTCCTGGCCTTCCGCGGGATGGGCACCTTCTTCCGGATCCAGCGCTGGTGCACCGTGATCGGGCTGGCCAGCGTGGTCGTCACCCTGATTGTCCTCACCCTCGGCGGCCTCGGCGTGCTGGACTTCAAGAGCGCCTATGACTCGGCCGTGGGCGCGGGCGCCTTCGACAAGCTGACCAGCGGGGTCAGCGTCCCGGGCTACACGGTGGGCGACACCCTCAACTTCATGGTCTGGCCCGCCTTCTCGATCCTGTTCTCGGTGAACATGGTCGCGTTCTCCGGCGAGGTGAAGAACGTTCGCCGTGCCCCGATGGTCGGGATCGTCGGCGCGATGATCCTGTCCGGGATCATCTTCATCGCCTTCATGGTCTTCGCCCGCTGGGCGGAGGGCGATGCCTTCCTCATCGGTGCTGCATCGGGAGGCTACACGTACACGACCCTCGTGAACGGGACCGCCTCTCTCCTTGCCAACAATCCGATCCTGACGATCGTGATCAACCTGTGGGTGATCCTGATCATCCCGTTCGCCCTCGGCTCGAATATCATCTACGGCTCCCGAGCCCTGTTCGCCTGGGGCATCGACGGGGTCGCCCCGGGCAAGGTCGCCGAGGTTTCGCAGGAGCACCACTCGCCGATGTGGGCGATCCTGGTGATCTTCGTGATCGGCGAGGTCTGGCTCGCGATCTACGCGTTCACCTCGTGGGTGGGCATCCTGTCAGGTCTCCTCGCCTTCTCGGCCGCGTTCTTCATCGTGAGCCTGACCGGCGTGTTCTTCCCGTTCTGGAAGAAGGAGATCTTCGAGCGGTCGCCGGCGGCGCAGCGCGTGGCAGGGATACCCGTCATGACGATCGCCGGGATAGTCGGCGTGGTCTTCACCGGGTTCCTGTTCTGGCGGTGCACCCAGGACACCTACCTTAACGCCCTCAACAGCAGCAACCCAATTTCGCTCGAAATGACGGTCGCCGCGGTCGTAATCGCGATCGTCTGGTTCTTCGTGGCCCGCTGGTACCGGGCGCGGCAAGGCGTCGCGGTCGACAAGCGCTTCAAGGAGATCCCGGTCGAATAAGGTTCCGCTTCTCGTACAGACTCTGGGTGGGAGCGTGCTCCGCTCCCACCCACTTGCATCCAGGCCCACCGTCCAACGGTGCCGGCACCGGGAGGCAGCATGAACGGCTCATCGCAGGAACTCTTCGAGCAGATGACCTGGCCGGACGTGGCGAGCGTGGTCCAGGCGGCGTCCGTCGCGGTCCTGCCTGTCGGGTCGCTCGAGCAGCACGGCCACCACCTTCCCCTAGGATCGGACGCGCTCGTTTCGTTCGGACTGGCGAGGCGGCTCGCCGAGCGAAGGCCGCTGGTCATCCTGCCGCCTCTGTACTACGCCGCCCGCTCACAGCCGCGCGCCAGCGGCGTGGCGCGGGCCTTCCCGGGCTCGGTCGGGCTTCACGGCGCCGTGCTGACCGAGGTGTGTCGGGACGTGGTCGCGGACCTGATCCGCAGCGGCTTCCGCCGCATCGTCGTCTTGAACGGCCACTACGAGAACGCCGGCTTCCTGTTCGAGGGCATCGCGAGTGCGACCGAAAGCCGTCCGGAGGCGACCGTGCTGCTCGTCAACTGGTGGGAGCAGCTTCACGACGAGGACCTGCCACGGATCTTCCCCGAGGGATTCCCCGGCTGGGAGATCGAGCACGCCGGGATCGCGGAGACGTCTCTCGTCGAGGAGCTGTATCCGGAGCTCGTGCGGGAGGACCGAAAGACCGACGATTCGGGCACTCGCGTGCTGACCTACGACGTCTTTCCCCTGCCGCCCGACGCCGTCCCGCCGACCGGGGTGCCCGCTCGCTCGACGCCGGCTTCGCGCGAAATCGGGAGGTACATCGCCGACGCGCTCGTGGAGCGCATCGACGCGATCCTCACCAGAGAGTTCGGCGCCCAGGACCCGGCCGCGGGCGCGCCCGGGCAGGTGCGAGACCGCGTGTGAAGCTCTACTTCTGCTCCGACATCCATGGCTCGGATCTGTGCTGGCGGAAGTTCCTCGCGGCGCCGAAGTTCTACGGCGCG
The DNA here is from genome assembly GCA_050014975.1 of Candidatus Limnocylindrales bacterium. Lineage (GTDB taxonomy): Bacteria > Chloroflexota > Limnocylindria > Limnocylindrales > CSP1-4 > Fen-1039. The sequence goes on along the minus strand of JBEKCH010000075.1, from coordinate 5,880 downwards.
GACGTCATCGTCTGTGGCGGCGACATCACCGGCAAGTTCATGGTCCCGATCATCCGCCAGCCGGACGGCAGCTGGACGTCGCCGTTCATGGGCGTGCAGCGACGCGCCCGCACCGAAGCCGAGCTCGACACCCTGCGGCAGCGGATCGCGGACTCCGGTCAGTACGCCTTCGAGACGACCCCCGAGGAGAACGAGGCCCTCGAGGGCAACCAGGCGGCCGTCGACGCCCTGTTCCGGCGGCTCGTCGTCGAGCGCGTCGAGAGATGGCTGACGATGGCCGAAGAGCGACTCCGCGGCACCGGAGTCCGGATCCTCGTCAGCGGCGCGAATGACGACTTCTACGAAATCGACCAGGCCCTCGCCGGCTCGGAGGTGGTCGAGGATCCGAACGGCCGGGTCCTCGAGCTCGACGGCGGGATCGAGTTCATTGGCGTGGGCTACGGCAATCCGACGCCCTGGCATTGCCCGCGGGACGTATCCGAAGAGGATCTCGCGGCTCACATTGCCGAGGTCGCGGATCGCGTCCGCGACCCCTCGCATGCCATCTTCAGCCTCCACGTGCCGCCGTACGGAAGCGGCCTCGACTTCGCCCCGCGCCTCGACGCGCAACTCAAGATGGTCCTGACCGGAAGCGGGCCCGAGATGATACCCGTTGGCAGCACCGCGGTCCGTGACGCAATCCTGAAGTACCAGCCGATGCTTGCCTTGCACGGCCACATCCACGAGTCGAAGGGCGTACAGTTGATTGGCCGTACGAGAGTCGTCAACCCGGGCAGCGAGTACGCCGAGGGCGTGCTGGACGGGGCGCTGGTTGACCTGGATCCGCGTGCGGGCGTGCAGAACGTACTGCTCGTTTCAGGGTGACTGCTGGATCGATGACCCCCGAGACCACCAAGGGCTGGAGTGACGTACATGCGCTTCGCGACGAAGCGTTGCGGCTGTGCAGGTGTGCCTCAGACCGGAAGCTGACGCTGCGGATAATGGGATCGATCGCCATCCTGCTGCATTGCCCCGCCTACGGTGGCCTCCTCGAAACCCTCGGTCGGCGACCTCTGCAAGACATCGATCTGATGGCCTACGCAAAGGAGCAGCCGGCGATTGAGGCGCTGTTCACCGAGGAGGGCTGGGTTCTCGATCCGATCATCCGCTGGTCGATGGAGTGGGGCATCAAGCGGCTGATCTACATGAGCCCCGACGGCCGCTTCAAGGTCGACATCTTCCTCGACCAGCTCGTCATGTCGCACACCGTCGACCTTGGCCGCCGACTCGAGCTGGACGACCCGACGATCCCCGTGGTCGACCTTCTCCTCTCCAAGCTGCAAATCCACGAGATCACCCAGAACGACCTCCTGGACGTCATCGTTCTGCTCGCGGAGCACGGGCTCGGGGGCAGCCGGGCGGACACGATCGACGACGCCCATCTCCTGCGCGTTCTCAGCGACGACTGGGGCTTCTGGTACACGGCGCGAGCGAATCTGGAGCGCGCAGAGGCGGCCCTCGACGCCTGCGTCGGGCTGCCACCCGAGGTCGCCTCGGTTGTTCGGGCACGGATCGGGAAGATCCGAGAGGCGATGGACGCGGCGCCGAAGTCGCGCCGCTGGCGGTTGCGGAGCGCCGTGGGAACACGGCTCGCCTGGTATCAGGACGTCGACGAGGTCGAGCGCGGCGAGGGCTCGGAGCCCGTCTGAGCTCGTTTGGGCGCCAAGATCCTCGCCTGGGCCCGTCGGTTATTCGTCACCGGCACCGAAGGGTCCCACAACGCCCTGCGGCTTGCGCTCGCGCTCACCAAGGTCGAAGGTACCGAGGTGCGGGTATTCCTCATGGGCGACGCGGTCGGCTGCGCCAAGCGCGACCAGAGAACGCCCGAGGGCTGCTACAACCACGAAATGCTCAAGGGCCTGACCGCGAAGGCTATCCCCATCGGGGCGTGCGACACCTGCCTGGACGCCCGCGGTTACACGGAAGCCGAAATGGTCGACGGCGTCCACCGCTCGTCGATGGCCGAGCTGCCCGCCTGGACCCAGGAGAGGGAGCGGGTGCTGGTCTTCTGAGCATCATCCCGGAGAACATGCCGGCGCTCTTGGTCAGGAAGGCCGGCAGCCCGCCTCCAGCCAGCCGTTCGAAGTCAACGCTCTCGGCCGACGAGCTCACACGACAGCCGGAACGGGACATTCAGGTCGCCAGCGTCGGCCTGACTCCAGTTGAACCTCCAACCTGATCGTCGCAGTCCGGCCGCCCCATTGAATGCCGGATCGGCTGATCCTCTGGCGGCGAAGGCGTCAGCGTCGAGGCGGATGATCCGGCCTCTCGTCGTGGGCATTTGAAGGAAGCCGATGCCGACGAGGGCATCGGACTCTTCCAAGTTCATGCGATGGGATGGAGACTCTCGCCGGGGTGGGATCCAGACTCACCCCGGAATAGTTGAGAACGGCGTCCTAACGATGGCCGTTCCACGCACGAATCGCCGCGGCGCCACGTCCAGACGGGAAGCGGACTTCGGATCAGACGGTCGGGGGTTCGAATCCCTCCGGGCGCGCCAGATCTCCCTTCTGAGCGTGAATACACTATCTGACTGTCCAGCTGGTTGTCGCAGTCACGGAGGGCTGACACCCAACAGGACCGGGCTTGAGGGCGAGACAGATTGGGAGGCGAGACCCATGCGGCACAGGAGACGTCTTGCTGGGGCGATAGTGGCTACCCTGCTTCCTCTGTGCCTGGCGGCGTGTGCGGGGGCGACAGAGGCACCGAGCGGTCACCTTGCCGGCAGCCCAGCGAAGAGCGCCTACACGTCTGTGGACACGCTTTCCGCCGGTACTCCGACCGGCTCCACCACGGCCGTCCCGACACCCTTGCCAACCTGCTCTCCCGAGAAGCCGATTGGGACTCCGGCGCCCGGTAGCGGCTCCTTCACGCCAACGGGGTCACTCGTCACCGCAACGGCCGACGCCTCGGCGACGTTGCTTCGAGACGGACGCGTCCTCGTTGTCGGCGGGCGTGCGGACGTCAGCCCAGGAGGGGGTCTCCCGAGGCGCCCGGGCCCGGCCAGCTCGGCGGAACTGTACGACCCTGCGACCGGCACGTTCGGTGCCACCGGTTCCTTGTCCCACGCTCGGTTCAACCATACGGCCACCTTGCTCCCGAATGGGAGAGTCTTGATCGCCGGCGGGGAGCAGGGCTACACGGATGTGCAGCCGCTCAGTTCGGCGGAGCTGTACGACCCAGCAACCGGCCGGTTCAGCGCCACCGGCTCCATGTCGCACATTCGGACCATGCACACGGCCACGCTGCTTCCGAATGGCAAAGTGCTCATCGCGGGTGGTGACGACACCGTGGCGCCGCTGTCGTCGGCTGAGCTGTACGACCCGGCAACTGGCCGGTTCAGCCCCACCGGCGCGATGTCGATCGGCCGCGAAGAGCAGACGGCAACGCTGCTGGACAACGGCAAGGTGCTGATAGCCGGTGGCTTCTACTATGAAGGCCCCCTCGCGGAACCAACCGTCGATGAGATGCTGTCGTCGGCCGAGCTGTACGACCCGGCGACCGGCCAGTTCACTCCCACAGGATCGATGCATGTGGCTCGCTTTGATGCTGCGGCCATCAAGCTGCTCGACGGACGCGTCCTCATCGCCGGCGGAGGCGATATTTCCTCGTGCTCGATTGCCTCGGCCGAGATCTACGATCCGGCGACCGGGACGTTCAGCCTTGTCGGCTCTCTAGCCAACGCGAGCCTGGGCCTGCAGGCTGCCCTGCTTCACGACGGTCGCGTTCTGATCGTTGGCGGATGGAACCTGGACGGTCTTGGGCTGGCTTCGGCCGAGGTCTTCGACCCGACGACCAGCACGTTCAGCCCGACTGGCTCGATGTCGACCGAGCAGGAAAGCTGCACTGCCGCGTCACTTGCAGATGGGCGCGTCCTCGTTCTCGGTGGAGCCAGCGGCACGTCCCCGTTCCTCGCGTCGGCCGAGGTCTACACGCCCTGACCGGCGCCCTTCCTGCGGCAGGGCCCCGAACCGCCACTGCCGCCACGGCTGCCAGATCGTCTTACTGGACGCCCTACGGTGGCCCTTCCACGCTCATAGCACGTCGGTGAGCCCCGGATGACTTCGGATCAGATGGTCGGGGGTTCGAATCCCTCCGGACGCGCCATAACATGAGCCTGGCCCTTCAGGCCGGATCATCGGACAGTGTAGAGACCTCTTCTTCGGAGTTGGTGGCTATTCGGGAGTAGCGCCGACCAATCAAAGCCACTGACTACTGGGTACATTCGCTTACGCTGGCGCACGCGGGCGCTCTGTCGCATGGGGTCGGGCGCGAGGAGTCGGGCCGACACTATGCGCGTGAGGGTGCGAAGCGGGTCCCCACTTGGGAACCGCTACATTTCGGACCGAAGCCAAGTGGGCGGGGCGTGAGGGCGACCCTGGCGACGCGAGTCAAAGCCGGGCGAGCCCGGCAGCAAGATGAGGCGAAGTAGTGGTGGTCAATCGCCGGTTCCGCCCGTAGAGGGAAACTGCGGGCGTTTGAGGCTGGTAGTCTCAACCCAGTGCCTTGGTCCGTCTCGCTTCAGTCGGAGCGGATCAAGCAGCGAAGGCGGTCCGGTGGCACGGGAGGACCTCAGCCATGGTGACGGCAAGACCAACTGGGCGACTATTGGTCAGCGCCACTCTTGCGACCCTGGCGGCCCTGATAGTCGGCGGCTGCGTGTCGTCCGCGCCGACAGTCGCGCCGTCCCTTTCGCTGGCCAACACTCCGTCGTCGTTCCCAACCCCAACGATGCGGCCGTCGGGCTTGCCGACGGCCGAGTCATTCGCCTCGGTCCCTCCCGCCGATTCGGCGATTGTCGATTCCTGGCGCAAGGCGGGCGTGTCATGCGGTGAGCCGCAGGTGGGGATGCCCGAGAACAGGCCTCAGTGGATTTGCCAAGGAACCCTGCGGGGCGTTCGGATCAACGCCGACTTCATAGGAGACGACGCCGGGATGATGGAAATGCAGGCCCAGGTCCCTGCGGCTACCAAGCCGCAAACAGCCACAAGCGTCTTCGACGATCTGATGGCTGCGACGCCGGCGTTCTCGGATCACATGCCCGCGATCCGGGAGTGGATCAGAGGTTGGAACGGTTCTCGCGGCCTCGTCTCGACCGGATTCCAGAGCGTGGGTGTCAGCATCGAGTCAGATGCGATGTGGATCACACTCTCGATGATGCGCTGGCCGCTCTTTGGCTCGCCGACCCCGGGAGCCTCCGCTTAGGCGAGGGTCATGCAGATGGCATCGTAGCCAGGGTGGGGGAGTTCTCTCCGTCGCCGCTTGCCGCCCTTACCCCGATAAGTGTAGAAGGCGGTCTCACCCTCGAGGCTGAGGTCCCCGGCCCGCAGACCGATCACCTCGGCCCGACAGCGGCCGGTCAGCACGAGCGTGAGCAGCATGGCCCGGTCGCGCCGGCCGTCAGGTAGGACCGCCGCTGAGAAACGAGGTAGAGCCCCCGGGGCGGGCTCGGCTGCTACTTGCTCGCCCCAGGTTCGGGAGCTGTGCCCGCCGGTTCCGTCCCGAGCGGCGGCTATCTCGGCCTGCGAGTAGCCGTCGAGCACGTTCCTCAGCAGAGCGGCCCGCGGTCGTGGCTCCAACTCGCCGAGCGCCGACCACAGGTCGGGATCGACCTCGATCACCCAGGTGGCGTCGGCCTCCGCAACCGGCTTGAACAGCCACCGCCTCCGACGCCTCAACTCGTTGAGGGCAAGGTTCATTCCGATCGAATAGAGCCAGCTGTCAACGGCCACGTAGAAGTCCCCATCTGCGGCCATCAAAAGTCCCCACCCCTTGACGGGTGGATCACAGCGTCGTCGGTGGCCCACCTCCTCTTGTTCGAGCTTCCTTCATCCGGAACGA
>JBEKCH010000074.1:0-18962 GCA_050014975.1 Candidatus Limnocylindrales bacterium | reverse complement strand
GGCCGAAGCTCGCTATCAGTTCATCGAGGAACCGAAGGGCGTTCTCAGAGACGTTTGGACAGATGCGCTGGTAGGCGTCGAGTGCTGGTTCGACGCCGTCATTGCCATTGCGCAATGGCAATCTCTCCATGTCACGCCCCGTCACGCGTGACGGCGTGACACTGGAGTGGAGGAGAGGAGATGTGATCGACCGTCGCGGTGCGTTTTCGTCTTCGTTTGCGTTTTCAGACGAAGATGAAAAAGAAGTCTTCGTCTTCGTCTTCGTCTTCGTAGGCATCGATTGAGCATTGCCCGGAGCATTGCCCGGAGCATTGCCCGGAGCATTGCCCCATCGCGCCCACGCCGCTACTCTCGCATGGTCGGACGAGGCTTGACGGTGTTCCGCCAGTCCGGGGATTGTGTAGCGATCCCCCGCCTCGATGGCGACCAGGCCGGCGGTGACCATCTTCTCGATGGTGTCTTCATCAACGCTGCGCGGTAGTGGCGCCGGGTTGGGCCACGTCTCGTCTGCCGTGAGGTACAGGCGCAGCCACGCGGCTAGGGCACGGTCGTCGGTGTAGATCGCGGCGAAACGCGCGTCTGAGCTGATGAGGTGAGGGACCTGTACGTAAGTGTCGGCGCGGTTCATGGCTGCACCGCTTCCGGGTCGCAGGCGTAGCATCGCCATCGCCAACCGTTCAGCGGGTCGCGACGATGAAAGTCCCGATGCTCGGGGTAGCGTTCGCACTTGATCCAGCGGACACCTTCGCCCTCCGGGTCGGAGGTTGCGCGGTCCTGCGGTGTGGGATTTTCGCCGTTAGCTTTTATGTGCGACATCGGGCGACGCCTCCGGCTTCCGGCCGAATAACCGGATCAGAGTTAGGACGGCGGCGCGCTCATCCGGGGTAAGTGAATCGAGGGGTACGGCGCGGCGAACAACAGGGGCGGCGGCTTTCATCGCTCGCCGTCCAGAGTCGCGGCCAGTTCGGCGACAATCGCCGGGTCACTTACGCCCGGGTCAAGGCGACGGGCTGCGCGGCGGGCGCGAACGCGGGCCAGGAGGTCGCAGAGCGCTGCCCGCTCCGAAGGCGGTAAGTCCCCCGTCGTTAGGCGTCGGGGCGGACCCCATCGAGTCGCCGCGCCCTTCAGCCCTGAGAGTCTGTAATCAGAAAAGGCCCCGATTGACATGGATCAAACTCCACGCCGACCGGAGCCGGTTTATTCCCCGCGTCCTGCCTTTTCGCTCCTGGTAGGTATGAGACGCGTTCTAGGGTTACCTCTTTGTCGGTTCGCTAATCAGGCGACGGCAAGCCTCCCTAGCTGGACGTGGTGACGTGTGCCGCAATCGCGGCAGTAGATGACAACCTCGGAGTAACCGCCCACCCATCGGATCGGGGCCGCGTCGTTCCAGAGGTTGACGCGGCGCGGTCCGTCACGGTGGGCGGGACTCTTGCCGCGGAGTCTGACGCGGGCGGGAAGTCCGAACGTCCGCAAGCCCTCGTGGGCTTTCACCGGGCCGAGTTCGGCCGGCAGCAGCGGCTCGCCGTCGTCTGCCAGGGTAACGAGCGGCGCCGCGCAGTTCAGGCAGCGCGCGGCGCGCTGTCCGTCAGCTCTCGTCCCGTAGCTCGCCTGTCGGCACGTGTCCATGCTTGCCTCTGAAACAACCTATGTCTTTAGGATGCGCTCATCCGTTCTGTTTGGCTAGTGCCATTAGGACCTAGCGTGCATAACCCCCCCACTATTACGTACGCGGCCCACGCTCAAACGGCACTATAACTCCGCGGATTGGCCGAAAATGCAACCTTCGGACGGTCTGTCGCGTCCTTCGCAACCTTTCTCCGGGTGACGGCCTGTGCAAGCCGACCATTATTCATTCCCCCTCTAACCTATGCACACGACGCCTAAAGCGTGACATGGGCGCGGTGTCGAGCTTGCCGGGTCCGCGCGGCGCACTTCGGACACATGCGCTGCCGGCCGCTTAGCGGGGCTTCGCACTCGGGGCAGAGCCGCACGGGCCGAGCTGCGCGGGCTCTCGCGCGCCGCTGAGCTGCCAGGTACGCACTCCACGTGCGGTCGGCCGCGCCGTGCCGATAGTACGCGGGGTCCGGTGCCCGCTGTCCGGAGCGCGTGGCACCTTCCGGCAAGTAGGTGCGCGGCGCGTCATCCGGTAGGTATGGCTCGGGCTCGCGGTTGTTCCAGTCCTCGTCTCGGTTCCAGCGCCATACCTCCCGGCGGTCGGGCCATCTGCGGCTGTAGGCGTAGTCTGCCCAGGCCGAGCGGCCAACATGAACGACCGCCCACCGGGACGGCATCGGGGATCGGAAGGAGCGACGGCGCCCGCTGCGTAGCCAGCGGCTAGCGCAAACGCCCGGGTCGAAGGGGCGGCGCGGTGCTGTCGCGGGGCACGCATCCCCGCCTGAACCGCTCGAAAGCCTTACCCAAACCCGGCGCGGGGGTGAGAATGCGTCGGCGGCATCGTCCCGCTCGTCCGTGTTTGAGTCAGTAGAAACCTTGCTAGATTTGAGAATCCGGGCGACGTAGTCCGCCCCTAGATCCGCGGTCGCAAAGTCAAGGATCTTCCCGCGGACCGTCTGGACCGAGTCGCCCGATGACAGCCCCTCGAATGGTAGGGTCCTGTTACTTACTGAGGGGTCGTCGTAGTCCCGGGGCCGCCCCGTCCGGGGCCAGGGTAGGCCCTTTCTGCGGGCCGGCCGGGCGGGCTTGCCAGCAGGTTGCCTGTTGTCCCACGGGTCAGGTTCGGGCAGGGGAGCGAGCCCGACATAGTAGTCGATGCCCCGCGTTCCCCAGTACGCCGGAGCGTGGCCGCCATAGGCGGCCACGGTAGCCGGGTCCCTCAGCCTGTGAGGCATCGACGCGCGCCAAACAGAGTGCCCCGGCCTCGGGAGTGAGCCCGTGACCGGGGCATGAAAACGGACCGCTCACTCGGTACCGTGGGAGAGCATACGCCTACCCGGAGCGTAGGCGTCGCCCGAAAGATTGAGAAACCGAAACCTTGTTGCGCGATGGCGCAAGTACGGCCCGGGCGGTTAGGGCCGCCGGAACCGCGGCACGCGCCACTCCGCCCGGATCGGCAGCAGATTCGCGTCCAGCTCGATGCGGACGAGTAGTGATCTCAGCCCCTCATTCACATCTGCCACCGGACCAGCCCAGTCAATCGACGGCACGGCAGCCACCCGCTCCTGAGCGGCAACAGCCACGAGGGCGTCTGTGACAGCGGCCAGGCGGCGATCCGTCTCCGCGCGGTCTATCTGTCCAGCCTCCCTCATGTCGATGATGTTAGCCCTCCGGGCGTCCAGTGCGGCCCGCTCCCGGGCACTCGCCTCGCCCATGAGAACGCTGTCGAAAGGTTCGCCGTTTTCATCGACCGGGCGGAAGTGCGCGATTTCCTCCCTCGCCCACGGCAGCAGCTTGCGCTCACTGACAACGTACGGCCGGGGATGGGCCATGTTCGAGTGCGCGCGGCGGCAGTAGTAGCCAACCGAACCGGCGCGCGGCATCGAGGTCAAGGTATCGCCACAGCCGCAAACCAGCAGGGATGAGAAGATCCGCGTCGCCCGCGTTCGGGCTCCCTGGCGCGGATGGAGCGGCACAAGGTCCGGCCTCTCGCGGCGGATGATCCGGGCGACGGTTCGCACGTTCCAGCGGCCGATGCGAGGCTTCATGCCGCGTTCGTTCAGGAGCTTGCAGGTCCCGAGGAACGACCCGGCATCCTCAAAGGCGCGGATAACGGCGTCAACGCTCTCGCCGGGCTGGCTGCCGTAGAGCGGCCGGCCGATGGGGATACCCCGGCGCTTCTTTGTGGCGACGGCGGCACGGGCGCGCACCTTGGCGACGCGGCTCTCATACTCGGCTGCCGTCATGATCGACTGGCGGGCGATCCACTGGCTAGGGTTATCCTCTCGCATCTCCCCTTCGCGCAGGGTCACAATGCGAGTGTCATGCTGGTCGCAGAGGCGGTAAAACTCGGCCATGCGGACCGTGGAGCGCATGAGGCGATCAATCGACCGTGCGGCGATCAGCGCCACGTTCCCCGCCTTGACTTCGGCTAGCAGTCGCTCCTGCGCCGGTCGGACGGCTGACTCAGAGCCCGAACGGTTCCAGTCGTCGAAGATCACCAGGCCCGCCGGGTCGATCTTCTCACGCGCTGCGACCGTGCGGCAGTCGATGAGCTGGCCTTCCTTGTCGGTCGTTTCATCGGCCTCTGACTCGCGGATGTAGGCGGCGGCGATGCGGGCGGTCATGGCAGCGTCCTTCGGATTGCGGCCGCGTGGGCGCGCATGTTCGCCACAGACTCGGGGGATGAGGCGGCGTCACGGCGCTGCTGCGCGGGCGTGAGCTTCGCGCGCTCTTGCTCGCAGAGGTCCGCCATCCTATCGAGGAAGGCGGCCGTAGCGGCGGCGCGGCGGGAGGCGGTTTCGGGGTCTATCGGTACAGTCGGCATGGTCGGAGCCCTCCTTGCGGGTGACTAGGGCCATTGTCTCACGGCTGTCAACAGTTACGCTAAGCCGTCCTTCTTGGCGCTCATCGTCATGCCGTCGGCCAGCGATGCGATCTCGCGAACGATGTCGGGGATGGTGCGGTCGGCGTTGCCCGGCTCCCGGCACTTGATGAACCAGGCGTTCTCGGCGAAGCGGCAGGCGTCCAGGAAGAGCGGGATGCCGTGGCGGTCGCAGATTGCGCGCACTCCGCGCAGGTTCTCGAGTGACACGGGCTGGCCGCCGCCCGAGTTGTTGGTGATGGTGACGAACACGACCGGCACGCGCTCGGGCCCGGCTGCCTGGATGCATGCCTCCAGCGCGGACAGGTCCATGTTCCCCTTGAACGGGTGAAGCGCAGCCGGGATAAGACCCTCGGGGATGACGAGGTCCACGGCCTCGGCGCCGGTGAACTCGACGTTGGCCCTGGTGGTATCGAAATGGGTGTTGTTCGGGATGACCTTGCCGGGGCCGCCGAGCACGGAGAACAGGATCTTCTCGGCGGCGCGGCCCTGGTGAGTGGGGATGATGTGCCGGAACGGGAAGAGAGAGCGTACCGATTCCTGGAACTCGTAGAACGAGGGTGATCCGGCATAGCTCTCGTCGCCGTGCTGAATGGCAGCCCATTGGTCCCGGCTCATCGCGCCGGTGCCCGAGTCGGTGAGCAGGTCGATCAGGACGTCGTCGGCATGAAGGTTGAAGAGGTTCCAGCCGGCAGCTTCGAGGGCGCGCTCGCGCTCGGCCACGGTGGACATCCGGATGGGCTCGACGGAGTGGATCCGAAACGGCTCGAATATCGTCTTCCAGCGGTCCATCGGCCAAGGATAGAGCCAGCTTGCCAACGTCACCACGCGTCGGGGATGTCGCCATGCCTGCCCGGCTGGGCGATCTACCGCACGCCGGCCCCCAACGGCGCCTGAGCCTTCCTGGAGGCCACCAGTCCGACGAGCTCGGGCCAGCGCTGCGCCCCGCCCCAGGCGCGGAACCGCTCCGGGACCTGAGAAGCCGACGCCCCGGGGTCCTGCGCGAGCGCGTCGGCGCCTGCCAGCAGCGCCCGCAGGCAGTCGTCCATATCGTCGATGGTCGCGGCGTCGCCGACCTCGCCGTGGCCCGGCACGAGCGTGGCCGCCCCCAGAACGCGAAGCCGCGCCAGAACGCCGAGCCACTGGGCCGCGTCGCCGTCGTGCACGAATGGCAGCGTGTGGTTTACAACCACGTCGCCGGCCAGCAGCGCCCGGTCGTCCGGCAGGTGGATCGCCAGGTCGCCGTTCGTGTGGGCCGTCCCCAGCGCGATCAGATCCGCCCTGCGCCGCTGCCCATAGAGCGTCAGCCGGTCGCTTATCGTGGCGTCGGGGGCCACCAGCCGCAGGCGGCGCAGCGAATCCAGCCTGGCCTGGCCTTCGCGGCGGCGCACGGACTCCTCGTCGTCACCGGCCGTCGCGTCGGCCGCAGCCGCCTCTGCGGCCGCGATCCGCTGCGGGAGTCCCGCCGCCGTCTGAAGAACTCGCTCGCGCGTGGCGCCGGTGGCTGCGATCGTGGCCGCAGCGGCGAAGACCTCGTTCCCGCCGACGTGGTCCATGTGCGAATGGGTGTTGACGACCCAGAGCGGCTCGTCACCGGCCAGGCTTCGGACGACCTTGTGCAGGTCCGTCGCCGCGCGAGCGGACATGAATGTGTCCACAACCAGCCAGCGGCCGCCCAGATCCACGATCGCGGAGTTCCCCACCGCCGCGGTGAAGTCCGTGGCGACGGCGGCCCAGATCCCCTCGCCCGCCCCGACGAGCTTGAAGAAGGGCGACTTGGGCAGGCTCGAGCGGGTGGCGGCCATCGGGTGAACCTCATGCTGCAGTTGCCGGGGCAACGAAGTCGGGATCAGATGGCCGATTCTATGGCCGAGGGAGCGCTCCTGCCGGCGGAAGTTCGCCTGGGGACCGCGGGAAGTCCCGCGGCCCATGGGCCGCGCATCCACGCTCCGAGGGCGGCGCACAGCGGCCAACGCAGACCAAAGCCTGGGCCGTAGTCAGCTCTGCAATCGACGCCGAGGCGCGCAACAAGGATCTGAGGATCGCAGCTGCGCTGGCTAGGCCTTCGCTCGATAAAGTGCCTCGTCCGCGGCGGCGACGAAGGCGTCCTTGGTCGATGCCGCTTCGGGGAACCAGGCCTCTCCGATACTCGCCGTCAGCGGCGTCTCGCCGGACGGCAAGATCGAGGCGATGCCGGCCGCAAGGCGCTTAACGAGCTCAGTGCCACCGACCGACGTGGCGTTCGGGACGACGACGGCGAACTCATCGCCGCCATATCGGTAGCCCGCGCCATCGACGGTGGCTATGGCCGCGCCGACGGCCTGCAGCACGCGGTCCCCGGCGGGATGACCATGGCGGTCGTTGTATAGCTTGAAGTTGTCGAGATCGAGCATCAGGAGCAGGACGGGTGCCTGTCCAGGGTCGGTTAGCAGGCGCTCGAGGTCCTGCTCGAACGCTCCGCGGTTGCGCAGGCCCGTCAGGGCGTCGGTTTCGGCCCGCGCCCAAAGCGCGCGATGCGCCTCGACATTGGCCAGGGCGATCGACGCCTGCCCGGCGAACAGCCTGACGAGCTCGAACTCCTGTGGACTGAAGTGCCCGACCTCGCCCATCCGCCCGACGTTCAGGGTGCCGACTACGTCGCCCTGGACACGCAACGGCACTACGACGAGCGACTCGGCTTCCATCGGCGTGCCCGGGATGAGGTTCGCCCGCGGGTCAAGATGCGCGTCATTGACGCACTCCGCGGCCCCATGCCCTAACACCCAGCCCGTGATCCCGCGATCGATCCGCAACGTCGTGCTCAGGATGAGCGCGGCGAACCGGTCGCGCGCGAGGACGGGCCGGAACACGCCAGCCCGGCTGTCGACGCGATAGATCGTGAGGTTGTCATAGGCAACCAGACTCTTCAGCGAGTCGGCAATGAGATCGAGCACGCCCGCTGGGTCGACGTTCGAGAGCAGTCGCTCGTTGATCTCAAGAAGCCGCCGCTGGCTCAGAAGGTGCTGCTCGAGCTCGCGCTGCTGGCGATCGACATGTATCGCCCGGCCAGCGCTTGTCAGGCGCTCGCCCAGAAGGGCCGTGTATACGGTCATCACCGTGAGATCCTCACCACTGAACAGCTCTCGCCGTTCGAGGACCAGCGCGCCGTGCGTGACGCCCCCTCCGACCAGAGGCAGGACCAGCCATCCTGGCTGGCGCAGCCCGGGTGGCATAGGCCGGAGCGGGGGCTCGATGATGGCCGGACGGCCGGCCGCGACGGCCCGATCGACTTCGTCCGCCGGGCTGTCGGCGCGTGCGCGGGGGGGTCGGGATGCAGCCGGCGGGAACTGCGCGGCGCAGGTGAGACGCCCGCCGTCCAAGAGATATAGCTGCGTAGAATCGGCCGAGCAGAGGGCCCGCAGCTGTGGCAGCAGCGCGATCAGGTCCGCCGGACCCTCGAGGGACCGGACCGCCGCGACCGTCTCGAGGGCCAACCCGAGACGCCGCTCCAGCGCACGGAGGACGAGCTGGCGCCGCGGAGGAACCAGCGGGCTCGGCTGGGAGGCGTCCGATCCTCGGTCGCGCTCCCCTGGCGCGATCGAGGCGAGGCGTCCCCTAGAGGTCGTCACGGCACAACATGCTATCTGTCTTATGCGATCTCGTCGTCGCTGCGTCGTTTACTATGCTGTCCCCGGTCCGAAGTGCCTCATCGAGGTCCTCGACGGCGGCCATGGCGGGTCCACCCCGGGCTGAACGGAACCGATTCACCAAGCCGTCGCGCCTCTCGCCGCCGCAACGCGAGCAAGTCGTCGCTGATCATCGAGTCTCGCGCTAGCTCGCGCTAGCCCGAGCTGTCGCGCCGTGGCGTACGGTAGCTTCATCGCTTACTGTATCGGGCAACGGCGCAGCGACGACTGGACCGTTCTCGCTACCGTCAACCCTACTTTCGGCTGCGGCCTTGATCGGTTCGCGTAGCTCCCGCTGAGTTCATCCCATTCCGATCCCCCGACGTGGGCGTCACCATAACCTGATCGTGTCAGTCTGGTCGGGGCGAGAGGATCGCCAGATCGGGCCCCTTAGTGTGCGCGAACGCGTGTATGTGTAGCGGCTCCAAGAGTCCAGACTTCACGTGCTGGTGGGTGCTCCGGGATTGGTCAATTACGGTTTGACGTCAGGAAGGCACGCGGCCTGAATCAGGAGTAAGGTGGCGGGGCACGCCCACCGGCCGGCAAGTTCGGAACTCCCGGAAGGGCGCGCTCGCGGGATGGAGTGATGAGAGGCTCGGGGCCCGAGGCCGGTCGGCATGGCAACCCGCGTGCGCCGCGCCGCCGGACACCCATTCAGGGACCATCACCCCGGGCGCAGGACCCGGCTCTGTCCCATGAGGCTGCGGTTCCGACCCTGTCCGGGCACATCACGGCGCGCTTCCGCGAGGTAACGAATGCGGCCCCCGTGGCCGCATTCGTAAAGGACCGCGATGGTCGCTACATCTACGCCAACCCGCACCTGCTCGCCACTGTCGGCGAGCGGATGGGGTCCGATTGGTATGGCAAGACCGATGCCGACGTCTGGCCTCCCGACGTTGCGGCGCTGGTCCGCGCGAACGACGAGGCGACCTTCCGCGGGGATGGTTTGCAGGTCTTCTCGCAGGTGATCCCGCTCCAGGATGGGCCACACACCTTCCTGGTCATGGAGTCCCCCCTGTCCACCGGCGGCCCAAGCATCGGACTGGTTGGCATCGGCGTCGACGTTACCCAACCCTCGAGGACCGAGGCGGGGCGGGATCGGCTCACCGCTGCCGAGGCAAGACCGGGCCGCGACCGCATTTCGGGCACCATCGCCCGCCGAGCCTTCCATCCGGTCTTCCAGCCAATCGTCGATCTCGGGAGCAAGGCGATCGTCGGCTACGAGGCTCTCACGCGCTTCGACGACGGTGCCGATCCACAGGTCGTGTTCGCCGAGGCGGCCGCGCTCGACCTCGGGCTCGAGTTGGAAACCGCCACGCTCCAGGCTGCCCTCGCGGCTGCGGAGGCCTTGCCACGGTCGGCATGGCTCAACCTGAACGCGTCGCCCGAGCTCATCATGGCGGGCGAGCCGCTGCGAACCATCCTCGGTGGACGCCGCCGGCGCCTCGTGCTGGAGGTGACCGAACACGCGGCCATTGTCGACTACCCGGCGTTCCGCGCGGCGATGGCCGCACTGGGACCAAGGGTGGAGCTTGCCGTTGATGACGCGGGTGCCTTGTTCACCAGCCTGCGCAACATCCTCGAGCTGCGCCCGGCCTTTGTGAAGCTCGATCGGTCTCTCGTCACCGGCCTGGAGTCCGACTATGCCCGTCACGCTATGATCGCCGGCCTGCGCCACTTCGCTCGCGCGACCGGCTTCCGGCTGATCGCCGAGGGTATCGAGACCGATCCTGAGCTCGCCATCTTGCGCGCCCTCGACGTCCAACTGGGCCAGGGCTTCCTGCTCGGTCGACCCCTGCCGGTCGACAGCGCCTGAACGCATCTTCACGACAGACTCGTCCGGCAGCATCCAACCGGATGGCCGCTCGTCGTTGTGGTGCCCTCATTCCAGAGGCTGCAGCCCCCACGGCCGAAGAGGTCGCGGCCCACGAAGCCGAGCATTGAGCCGCGTCGCCCCCGGGCGGGCGGCGTCGTTGCGCGACTGAAGAAGGCTCGCTGATCCATCGGGATCCGATCCGTGTCGTGGAGGCCAATGGACTGCCGGTGACGACCGGCTCGCTCGACTTTGCGACCCTGGTCGACTACGTAACCGAACTTCGCTGCCGACCGAAGGTCTCAGGGGTCTGGCGCGGAGCACCCGATGCCCTGGGACGCTCGCTTGCGTCTGGCCCTGTTCAGACGCTCTCGGCCAAGACCGTCAACGCCTATGTCCGCCCGCTGCGTTCGCGCGCCATCTGACTGGTCGACGAGGGCCTGCTAGGTGTCAATCCGGTGCCGACCCGGCGTTACGCCCAGCAGACGCCGGAGGCCCTCGGCGAGCGTGCAGCAAGCGCTCTGGCGCGAGCCGGACTTGTGGCGGACCGACCGGGGCCGCCCTGATGGGCTCCGCTACGCGGCCTCGGGGCGGTGGCGGACCCGCCATCACCAAGAACCCGTCGGAGCAGTCCGGCAGGCTAGTTGGGCCCGTGCAGTTCGAAGTGTCGCTGCTCCTCAATGGTCCGCTCGGCCAGGGGTTCCGCCTCGAGCCGCTCGTCCGGAATCGGCATCCCGCTCTCGATCGACCTGCCGTACCTGCCCTGGGCGATGCGCTCCTCGGCGCGCCCTACGGCGGCGAGCTGCTCGCGGAGGTCGGCCTCGAGGGCGACGGTCACCGACTCCGTTTCGAGAGCGCTGCCGGCGTCTGCGCTATCTCCGGTCTGCTGGCGCTGGAGGGACCCTTCGGCGCGGATCTCGCCGCCCAGCTCGGCGAGCGCAGATTCAACACGCGCTCGCTCCCGGGCAACGAGTTCACGGGCCCGTGGCTCGTTCACGATCACCTCCTGGTCGGGTCGACCCGGCTGCTCGCCCGGTCCCGGCGCAATTCTCCCCCGATCCAGGGTAAACGCTCCCGTCATCTGTCGAACGGTGAGATCGGCGTCCCGGCGACCAGGCTGTGACGGATGCGCAATAGCGCAATGGAGAACAATGTCTGACATGCCGGATCGTGGTGCCGAGCTGGATCGTAGCCGGAGTGACGGCCCGGTCGGCCTCAGCGGCCGCCAGATCCCGCCTCAGCAGGTGACATGGAGGACCGCGGCCGTCTCGTCGACGTCGGCGAGGCGGCCCTCGACACCGGTCCCGATGATCAGCCGACGGCAGCGCCAGGGCAGGGGCTCCGCGGTCGTCAGCGGGGTGTGGCCGTACCGGTCGCGCTGCGGCTTGGAAGCCTTCTTGCGGCGGGCCGCCGATGCTCTCGCGCGTGCGGGGCTCGTGTCGGGCTGACCCGCGGCAGCCCCTAATGGCCCCAATGCGTGATCCCAGTCGACCCTTCCCGAGCGGCCCGGCATGCGCCGCTGCCACTAGGGCCGGCGGCCGATACCAATAACGGCGACTTGAATATCGTCACACCATGGGCTTTCTCGGCAACTGAAGGCGATCGTCGATTGCTTGTGCAATGCTGTTGTCGGGCTGGCGCCTGGGAGCCACCCTGGCTGCGGCCACGAGCCAATCGCATTGTCAGGAGTCAGCGCGATGCCGAATGCCGCGGAAGGAGAGCCCCTCAATCGCCCGTTCCTCGACCTCGACGCCGTTGCGCGCTTGCAAGGTTCACCGCCCTGGCAAACATGTCTGGTGGAATCGCCGGGGCTACGCGTGGTTCTCTATCATTGGCCAGCTGGCTCTGCCACAGCGCCGCACGTCCACCCGTCGTCGGACGAAACCTTCCAAGTACTTCGCGGAAGAGCCGCATTCGCAATAGGCAGCGTGCCGGAACGCGAGGTGGGACCCGGCGAGTTCGTGCTTGCGAGGCGCGGAGTTCGGCACTCGATAAGCGCAACGAAGGACGGGCCCTTGATGCTCCTCGTTGCGATCGCCCCGAATGATGGCCGACCCGACGAGACGATTCAACCGGCCTAGGGACGATCCTCGGGAGACGACCCTCGGTTTCGGCTGCGTGCAGCCGATTGGCGAGCCGGCGCCATCCGCGGCGAGTGTTCGGTTCGCGAAGCGGTCCAGCGGTACTGACTGGGGCGCGCACACCCGCAGACAATGTGGCCACCAGGCGCCACGCAACTTCGGAGGACAACGAATATGAAGGCCAAGCCATCGCTGGGCCTTATCGGGCTGGGCATCATGGGCTGCCCCATGGGCCAGAATCTGTTGCGGGCCGGTTATCAGCTGATTGTCCACGACGTGGATAGCGACACCGTTCGCGCCCTTGTGGCCGAGGGCGCAACCGCCGGGAGGACGCCTAGCCAAGTGGCGGCTGCCACGGACGTCCTCATAACGATGCTCCCGGACTCGCCGCAAGTACGTGATGTCTACCTCGGGCCCGACGGCGCATTCGAAGCGCTCAGGCCTGGCTGGCTGGCGATCGACATGAGCTCTATCGCGCCGAGTACAGCTCGCGACCTAGCGGCACGAGCAACCGCTGCTGGCGCCGAGGTGCTCGATGCACCGGTAAGTGGCGGCGACAAAGGCGCGATCGCCGGCACACTCTCGATCATGGTCGGGGGCACGGACGCGGCGTTCGAGAGAGCGCTCCCCATCTTCTCGGTTCTGGGCAAGACCATCGTCCACGTCGGACCTGCCGGGGCAGGCCAAGTGGTCAAGGTCTGCAACCAGGTAGTCGTGGCGATTGTGATCGAGGCGCTGGCCGAGGCTCTCATCCTAGGCGCCAAGGCCGGAGTCGACCCCGGCCGGATCGCTGATGTGCTTCAGGGCGGGCTTGCCTCGACAAAGGTCCTCGAGATGCGCCGCGAGGACATACTGTCTGGTCGCTTCGATCCCGGATTCCGCGTCCGGTTGCACCTCAAAGACCTCAGGAACGCCCTCGAGCTTGCCCGTGAGACGAACGTCCCCCTGCCGGCTACGGCCCAAGTCGAACAGCTGATGCGGGCCATGGTCGCCGCCGGTCGCGCCGACTACGACCACTCGGGGCTCGTCACCGTCCTTGAGGATCTCGCAGCCTTCAGACTCAGCGATGCGCTCGGGGGGACCGATCCCACGCCAGATAGCGTCGACACGCGATGACCAACCTGAAGCTGGAGTTCCTGCCGTCGATCGTTACAAGAGGCGCCTGCCACGAGGGGCCGTTAAGACTCATGCGTACACTGAGCAAGCGGACGCCCCGCTGATCATGGTTGATCCGACGCGCAGGGCCTGGACCCAAGGGAGGCCAGCGACTGCCTGGCCATTCCGACAGGAGTCCAGCTCGCGTCAACGCCCGGACCGCACGCGAGTCGAGAGCTTCGGGGACTGTTGAGCATGCCGTGGTTGTCGAAGCGCGTCGCACCACGGCGGGAAACCGACTATCGGTCGCTGCGAGATCGGGATGAGCGAAGAGCGCGGGTGCAACTATGACCCGCTGACTGGCGTTGAACCGCCCTGGGAATCATGGAGACTCTGGGCTGCCCTGGGTTTCGTGGAGTCGCGTTTCTGGAGATCAGGCCACTGTCTCTGTCTGATGCCGAGTCTCGAACTCGACTGGGGTAAGCATGCCAAGCGCGGAGTGACGGCGCTGGCGGTTATGGAAGATCTCGAGGTACTCGAAGATCGCATTCGCGAGTTCGACTCTGGTCCTCCAACTCTGTTGGTCCAGAAGTTCGACCTGTATGCGGCTCCAGAACGACTCGATCATGGCGTTGTCGTAGCAAGTTCCGACCGAGCCCATCGAGGGCAGCAGACCCGAGTCGAGCGCTCGTCTGGTGAACGCCCAGGAGGTGAACTGGGTGCCCTGGTCTGAGTGGATGATCGTCCGGTCAGGGTCTCGGTTCTGGATTGCCATCCCCGGGGCGTTAGTGACCAGGACCGCCGTGGCCGCCGAGTCGATCGACCAGCCGACGACTCTTGGACTGAAGACGTCCAGCACGACCGCGCAATAGACCTTGCCCTCCCGTGTCGGGTGCTCGGTGATGTCGGTGACCCAGAGTCGATTGGGATCGTCGCTCCGGAAGCGCCGTCCGACCAGGTCCGACGCCGTCGCGACGTTGGGTATGCGCCGGAAGCGAGGACGTCCGCCCACGCCGGCAATCCCGGCGCGACGCATGAGCAACTCCACGGCGCAATGACCAACCTCCAGGCCGTGACCGAGCGTCAGCTCGGCGTGGACCCAAAGCGCGCCATACGGGACGCGGCTATCGGAGTGAACGCGGCGGATGATGTCGGTCAGGAACGCATGCCGGATCGCCCTCGCCGACGGTGGCCGATCGTGCTGGGCATAGAAGCCGGACTCAGATACGGCGAGAACCCGACAGGCGAGCTGGACAGAGAGATCCTCCGCGGCCATCACCTCGATCGCCGCGAACCTCCTTTTGGGTCGCTGCGCTCCGCGAGAAGTTCGGAGGCACGGCGATGGATGGCCAGTTCAATCTCGAGCTCGCGGATGCGCCGCTTGGCCGCCGCAAGCTCCTCTCGCTCAGCGGAGCTCAGGCCCGCGATCTCTCCGCGGTCGATCTTCTCCTGGCGTCGCCAGGTATAGATCGTCTGATCGCCGATACCCAGGTCGCGGGCGAGGTCGACGACCTTGCGCCCAGCGTCGAGGAGATCGAGGACGCGTCGGCGGAACTCAGGCGGATAGCCCCGTCTTCCCATTGCTACCTCCTGCGGTGGACAGCAGCATGATTCCAGTTATCCGACTCCACGAAACCCAGGGCAGCCCAGAGCCTCCATCAGACCCAGGGCGGTTCACCTTGGGTCGCCCCGAACGGAACCGCAGCGCCACCAGTTCGAGCATGCGCCGGGTCAGGATGTACAGCAGCGATGGCAGCATGCGGTGGGTGCCTCCAGGTGGGGACGATCAGGGCGCCGCGATGAGGGCGGTCGGCCGCTTGAGGTTCGTGTACTGCTCGGCCGTTGTCGGCGTCACCTGCCGATCGTCGCAAACTCACTCGTCGCCAGCCTCACGACCGGATAATGGCACCCCACAAGCGGTGACGTGGCGGAGCGGTCTAACGAGACGTTTTGATAGCGATCGCCAGGTGTCGCGCTGTCGGCCGAGCGCCTGAACGGTCGCCGCCGGGGGCATTACCGAGCTGCGAGCGCTGCCTAGGTGTACCTCCGCGAGATTGGCGACAGTCACGCAGCCATGAGCCCGGCCAGTCGCTGCCACGGAGTCGAGCCACCAATGGCCAGGTGCGGGCGCTTGGTGTTGTAGAAACTGACGAAGCGAGTGACGCAAGTCCGCACATAGCCGAAGGAGCAGAAGACCGCGCGATACAGGCACTCCGACAGCACAGTCCGAATGCAGCGCTGTCACCTCGTGGGAGAACAGACTGAAATATCTTAGTCGGCCCTCTGAACGGTCGGCACGCGCGGGACACGAGCGGGGAGCGGGTACTTAGGGTCGTGATAGCCGTAGCGGGAGGCGTAGCCAGGCGGGACCAGACGATCGACGAATTCGACATCGTCGGCGTCGAAGCCGTGGTCAAGGGCGCCCAGGTTTTCCTCCCACTGCTCCAGCGTCCGCGGACCTGTGCAGACTGCAGTAATGACCCGGTTGCTGAGCAGCCAATTGAGGGCGAACTGCCCGGTTGTCATGCCCTTCGCCTCAGCGCGGGCCCGGAACTCGTCGACCAAATGAAGCGATTCCTCGCGCCATTCCGTATCGAGCATCCGTTGTTGTGGTTCGCCCCCTGAGGCCGCGCGCGAGTCTGGTGGGGGCGCTTCGCCAGCTCGGTACTTGCCCGTTAGGAGGCCCCGGGCGAGCGGGCTGTAAGGGACGACGCCTAGCCCTAGGTGATCGCAAGCCGGCAGGAGCTCGACCTCGGGCTGACGGTTCAGGGCGTTGTAATAAGGCTCGACCACGACGGGTTTGGGTACGCCGAGCTCTCGGCAGAGGCCCACGGCCTCGGCGATCCGCCAACCACGAAAGTTCGAAAAACCGAAGTACAGGATCTTGCCGGCCCGGATCAGGTCGCCGACTGTGAGCAGCGTCTCCTCAAGCGGTGTCACCTCGTCGTCGCGGTGGATATAGAAAACATCGAGATGGTCCGTCGCGAGTCGGCGCAGGCTCGTCTCGACCGAGGCACGTAGGTGAGAGCGGCTGTTGCCGCTCTCGTTCGGACCTGGTCCGGTGAGGAAGCCAGCCTTGGTCGCGATCACCCACCAGGCGCGGTCGGCCACAACCAGCCTACCTATGAACTCCTCGCCCCGGCCCCCGGCGTAAGCGTCGGCTGTGTCGATGAAGTTGACGCCCGCATCACGTGCGGACGCCACAATCCTGGCCGCCTCCGTCTCGTCGGTCCGACCCCCAAACATATACGTGCCGAGGCAAATCGGCGAAACCCTGAGGCCGCTAAGACCCAGGTTTCGGTAGTCCATTGTCATCCTCTCCTCCTCACATCAGCTGCTCCACATGACACGCCGCCAGCCACGTAAGTGAACGGCCACTGTCATTGGAGGGCTTGAGGTCGCACACATACACCGGAGGTGTGCCATCTGACTCAACAATACACTTGCTATATGTTAAAGGAATATCAGCATCCCGTCAAGGATAATCGCCCACCGACGCGCAGCGTAGGCAGCCTTGTCGGTTGGTAGCTGAATCGGCAAGTTCGGAAGCTTCGCTTGAAAGTGTAGCGACGGCCCGACACTGACCCCTAACGCCGCGAAGGCTGATCCCTCCTGCCATTGAGTGAAGCTAATTCCACGATGCGTACGAGTGTCGCCGCGGCTGGCCCGACTCAAGCCTGTCCAGTCTGCGGTATAATCCTAGCCACGACAGACTAATCACCGGTCTATCACCAGCGATAGGCCGCAGTGCCGAGGTGATGTGATGGGCGACTCGGATATTGCAGCGGGCATCGGGCCGACACCGACCGGCCTGAGCCGGATCGGACCGGAGGAACTGCGCGCAGCCCTCGCATCGGTGAAGATGGGAATGGTCTATGAACTCGGCACGGTGTTCGGGGAAGAAATGCCCCAAGGACCTCGTGAGAACCTCTTCGGCTTCCGGGTCAGTCAGCACCACACGCCTCTTAGCCTTACCACTCGGGAGTCTCCGCCCTTCGACTTCTCGATGGATGTGATCATGGCGTCGCCGCATGTCGGTACTCATATCGATGGCCTGGCCCACATCCAGTCGCACGGACGGACGTATGGGGGTCACGACGTACGGGACGTGTTCGGTGACCACGGGTGGAAGGTCAACGGTATGGAGACGTCGAAGCCGATCGTCGGCCGCGGCGTGCTGCTAGACGTAGCAGCGTCGAGGAGAGTCGTCGCACTGCCGGATCGGTATGAGATTACCGTTGCCGACCTCAAGACCTGTCTAGAGGGCTCGCGAATCGACATCGCCCGAGGCGACGTCGTGCTGGTGCGCACCGGCTGGTACGCCTCCAACTATGAGAGCGATTCCGAAGCCTACTTCGCGAGTCAGCCGGGCGTCGGGCCGGACGCGGCCATCTGGCTTTACGACCGAGGCATGTCGGTGCTCGGCACGGACACCGCCGGCACGGATGTGATCCCGATGCCCGAGCGTACCACGCACAAGGAGCTTCTCATAGACCGCGGCGTTCACGTGATAGAGATCATGGATCTCGAGGCCGTCGCCCGTGACCGGGTTCATGAGTTCCTCTTCATCTGTCTGCCACTGCGCATCGTCGGAGCCACCGGGTCATGGGTCCGACCTGTCGCCATCGTTTGAGGCGCGGCGCGCCCCGTCGCAAGCCTTGGATGGAATACGGCGCACGCAACAAAATGGTCCGGGGACCGCATCTCGGTGGCCGATTGAGTGGCGTTTTGTCCGCGTCCGGCGGCGGAATCGGCCGCGTCGTGGCGGCGACGTTCCTCACTCCAACATGTGAGGCGTAGCCTGGCCGATCAGATCACCGGGATCATGGCCGGGGAAGCGATTGGCGATCTGCCATCTAGACGGGCCATGAATTGGTCGGCCATGAAGTCGCAGTGCGGAGTCAGTGAAGCGCTATGAAACATGGGTTCGTCAGATTAGCTGACCAGGTTCCTCCGTCAGCTTGTTGATCCAGGCCGGGCCCGGCAGCGAAGGCGGTTTCAGAATGCCATTGACGAACCGATCGGGGTGGCTGGCATAGGTGGAGGCCAGGACGAATTCTCGCCCAGCTCGGATCTCGGATGCGGTACCGAAATGGACCTAGGTCGGGCGGGATAGCCGATGCCACTGTGGCGGCGCTCGTGGCTGTAGAGGTCGGAGAAGTCGCCGCAGAACGACCGGGCGTCTTCCATGCCGCCGGACCGCTCGGGAAAGCTCGGGCAGTACTTGAGCGTCTTGAGGCCGGCCTCGAGGTACGGCTTGTCGTTGCTGACGTGCGGGCGGCTGTGGGTCCTCCCGCTATGGAGGTTCGTCAGAGGACCGACACGGGGTTGCTGATCATCGGCCGCCATTGTCGGCGTGGATGCCGAGCGAGCCAGGCTCGAGGGGACCTGCCATCGCGACGACCGAGTCGATCCAGCCCGTGGCCAGCTCGCCGTCTTCGGCAGGCAGCACGACCGTGTCCGGGGCTGTAGCGGCTGAAGATGTCGCGCATGGCGAACAGGTAGGCCAAGATCCCACGAGCCGGGCCTCGCATATGGTTCGAGTCATACAACCAGACCTCGTTGGACCCGCCCGCGACAATTTCCGGGATGGCGCATGGCTGGGGGGTGGCCAATCCGACGGCCCCACGGACCTCGTCAGCCGCGCGAAGCACGCGGTACATCGTCGACTCCGTGTCGATGAGGTTGGTGGTGCGTAGGCTCACTCGGATTGCGGCCGGCAGATCGAAGACCGCTAGCAAGGAAGTCGAGGTGCCGCTCGAGACCTTTCACGAGGCGCGGATAGCGGCCGCGCCAGGTCTTGACGAAGC
>JBEKCH010000073.1:0-11541 GCA_050014975.1 Candidatus Limnocylindrales bacterium | reverse complement strand
GTCACGATGTACGGGCTGTACGAGGTCTCGATCATCATGATCCGGCTGGGCGGCCGCTAGGGCGCAGCCGGCCACGGCCTGCCCGACGGCGGGGGCGGGCGGGGCGGGGAGCGCCGAGGCGCGTCACGCGCCTGCATTAGGAACGCGGGCGCGGCAGAAGCGGCACCATCATCCACGACCACTCGTAGGTGCCCGGGCCGACACGGTACTCCGGCAGGGTGTCCGGGCCGCAGCTTGCCGTGCCGAGGCCGCGATGGGCGGCGTCGAGATGGAGGATCGTCTCGGCCCTGGCCACGAGCTCGACGTCATGCGTCGCCGCGGCCAGGTCCTCGGCTCGCAAATGCGTGGCCGAGACCTGACGGGGCCGATCGAGCCCAAAACGGAGCCCGCGTCCACTGCCGTCGGACAGCGCGAGCCAGCGGACATCGGCACGTCCGCCGTTCTCCTGCGGCCTGACGTAGGGCACGTACTGCTCCGACACCGTGGAACGCCACCGGCCCAGGGCACCGCCCCGGCGGCGGTCGGGATAGGTCTCGATGGGTCCGCGGCCGAACCATTCGATTTGCTCAAGCCCCGGCACCGTCTCCAGGACGATGCCGACGCGGGCCAGATCGGCCAGCTCTTTGGGGATTCGAACCGTCTCGCGTACGAGGAGCCCACCGCCCTCGAGCGCCTCGAACCGCTCCTCGTGGATGACACGGATACCGGACGCGGTCCGCTCCTCGGCCGTCACTACGACGCCGTCCGCCTCCCGCCGAATGTCCTTCAAGGTGCGCGAGAGCCGATCGACTCCCCACTCCTGCCACAGCGCGGCGAGACCGGCAATGCGGTCGTTGTCCGTCGGCGCGCGCCACAGGGACAATCTCGGCGCCGCGGCCAGAAGCTCGTGAACCGGCCCACCCTCGGCATCCAGCTTGACATCGCCGCCGGGAAGGGCACGAACGGACGGACGTTCCAGCTCGGGTGTCCCGGCCGCCACGGGCAGCTGCGCCCAGCAGACCTCGAATCCCTCCGGGGCCCATGCCTGAGCCGAGGCGGTCCGGAAGCGGACCGTCAGCCACAGCTCGCGGCCATCGGACGGGGGCTGCGTCCAGCCTGGCAGCCGCAGCGAGGCGCTCTGGCCGGGCGCCACGTCGGGCAGCGGCAGCTCCCCCGCGGCGACGACGTCGCCGTCGGCGGCGAGCTCCCAGGTGGCCCGCAGCCAGCCCAGGCCGGTGAAGTACTGGCGGTTGGCCAGCTCGACCGAGCCCCGGCGCAACACGTCGGGACCGGCGGACACGCGCACGGGCGCCGCGAGCTGGCGATGCTCCCACAGCGCCGGCTTGGGCGTTCGATCCGGCCAGTTCAGGCCGTCCAGGCAGAAGTTGCCGTCGTTGGGCCGATCGCCGAAGTCGCCGCCATACGCCCAGCGGGTGCGGCCGTTGGGGAGAGTCTGGACCAGTCCGTGGTCCCACCACTCCCAGATGAAGCCGCCCTGCAGGCCGTCCGTGGACTCGATCGCGTCCCAGTACTCGGCCAGGGTGCCGTTGCTGTTGCCCATGGCGTGCGAGTACTCGCACATGATCAGCGGCTGCCGCTGCCGGCCTGACGTCGCGTGAGCCATCAGGGCGGAGATCGGCGGATACATCGGCACGAGAAGGTCGCTGATCGTTTGATCGACGGACCAGCCCCAGCGGATGCAGCCCTCGTACTGGAGGGGCCGTGTCGCGTCGTATCGGCGAACGTAGCCCGCCGCCGCGTCGTGGTTGACGCCGTGGCCCGATTCGTTACCAAGCGACCAGACGATCACCGATACGTGGTTCTTGTCGCGCCGGACCAGCCGCGCCACCCTGTCCACCCAGGCATTCAGGTACCGCGGGTCGTCGCAGATCCGGTCGATGAAGGCATGGGACTCGATGTCCGCCTCGGCCACGACGTACAGGCCCAATTCGTCGCACAGGTCGAGGAAGACCGGATCGTTCGGATAGTGAGACGTGCGAACCGCGTTGAAGCCGAATTGCTTCATGGCCACCAGGTCGGCCCTCATCGACTCGGCAGAGACGACGCGGCCCGTATGCTGGTCGAAATCGTGGCGGTTGACGCCACGGATCAACACCGTGACACCGTTGATCAGCAGGTGCACGCCCTCGATCTGAACGCGTCTGAAGCCAACCCGCAGGTCCACTTCCTCGACCGCCTGGCCCGAGGGCGAGCGCAGGACGACGTGAAGCGGATAGAGATGCGGCCTCTCGGCGGACCAGGGCACGACGTTCGGGATCTCCGACATGAGCCTGGCCCGGCCGTCGACCGGGGGCCGCAGCTGGGGCGCCAGGGCCTCCCACTGGGCCTTCTCCGGCCCCGAGAGGCCGACCGAGACGAGTCTCGCGACCATCTCGAAGCGATGACGGCTGAGCGGCTCGGCGTCGGCCCGACTGACCCGGGGGCCGGTACCCCTGTTCGCGATCGGCACGCCGGTCGTAAGCGCGGGCAGGTCGCCCAGCTTCGCCTCGATCGACCAGCCCGCATCGGACTCGACACCGTCGAAGGCGACGTCGGCCAGCAGCTCGAACGTCCCGGTCTTGAAATCGTCGCTGAGCCCGGCGTTCACCCGCACGTCGGCCAGATGCACCGGCGGCGTGGCGTAGAGGTACACGGAGCGGGTGATGCCGCCGTGCCACCACTGGTCCTGGTCCTCGACGTAGGTGGCATCGGACCACTTCACGACGCACAGGCAGATAGCATTGGTCCCGGCTCGGACGACCCCCGTGACGTCGAACTCGGCGGCCAGATGCGAGTCCTTGCTGATGCCGATCTGGCGGCCGTTGACGGAGACGATCAGCACGCTCTCCGCGGCCCCCACGTGGAGCACGACCCGGCGCCCACCCAGCCACTGCGCCGGCACGTCGAAGTCGCGCTCGTAGACACCGGTGGGATTCACCTCCGGGAGTTGCGGCGGATCACCGCGAAACGGCATCTGGACGTTGGTGTAGTGCGGCAGATCGAAGAAGCCCTGCATCGTCCAGCAGCCGGGGACCTCTACCTCGCTCCAGTTCGCCGCCAGCTCTTCCTCCGGCGAGTGGAGCAGCTGGAACCGCCAGAGGCCGTCCAGCGGGAGCCGGTCGGCGTGCGGCACGCTGTGCATCGGCAGGCGGCCGACGGACGTGAGCTCGGGCGTCGCCCAGGGTCGGGGCAACATGGCGCGACCTCCGCAGAGAGGCTTCTTCTAAGTGGCTTCCAGGACGTACAGGCGGGCGCTGAAGTCGCCCCGCTCGGCGGACCTGCGGCTCGATTCGAGGACTATGCCGGCGGCCATGAGCACGTCGCCGCCCAGGACGATCGGGCCCGTGGGTCCGTCCCCGGCCTCGCCGGCGGCAGGCCAGACCGAGACCCGATACGACGCCGTGGCGTCGAGACCCCGCAGCCGCAGCCGCTGCGGACCCGGATTGGGGCGGCTCAGGATACGGTAATGAGCGACGATGGCTGAGCGGCCATCGCGCGCCACTGTCATCCAGGCGGTTTCGTTTCGGTCCCCTTCGAACGGGCTGCGGAGGCGCAGGAACCGGCCACGCTGGAGCAGCTCGCGCCACTTCTTGTAGAAGGCGACCTGGTCGGCGATCTCCGAGCGCTCCTGGGCCGACAGGGCGGTCGGATCGAGCTCGTAGCCGAAGACGCCGAAGAACGCGACCGCCGCCCTGGTCGCGAGCGGCGTAACCCGCCCCACCTGGTGATTCGGAACGGCGGAGACGTGGGCGGCCATGGCGCTCAGCGGGTACACGAGCGAGGTGCCCCACTGGATTCTCAAGCGTTCGATCGCGTCCGTGTCGTCGCTGACCCAGCTCTGGGGCGCGAACGCGAGCATGCCCGGATCGAACCGGCCGCCGCCGCTGGCACACGACTCGAACAGGATCCCGGGGAACGCCCTGGTGAGCCTCTCGTACAGCGAGTAGACGCCGAGGACGTAGCGGTGGAAGAACTCGCCTTGCCGCCAGGCCGGGAGGGTCGGGCTGTACGGCTCGGTGATGTTCCGGTTCATGTCCCACTTCACGTACGAGATCGGAGCGCTGCCGAGAATCGCCGACACGACCTCGAAGAGGTGGTCCACGACCTCGGGCCGCGACATGTCGAGCACGTACTGGTTGCGACCCTCCGTGCGCGGGCGACTTGGGATGCCAATGGTCCAGTCGGGATGATCTGCGAACATCTGGCTCTGGCGGCTCACCATCTCGGGCTCGATCCAGATGCCGAAGCGCATGTCGAGCGCCTCGACCTTGCGGGCCAGCGAATCGAGGCCGCCGGGCAGCTTGGACGGATTGACGCGCCAGTCGCCCAGGGAGGTCGTATCGTCGTCGCGCCGGCCGAACCAGCCGTCGTCGAGAACGAACAACTCGATGCCCATGTCCCGAGCCGACGAGGCGATGGCCAGCAGCTTCGGCTCATCGAAGTCGAAGTAGGTCGCCTCCCAGTTGTTGATGACGATCGGCCGGGCCCGGTCGCGCCACGCACCGCGAGCCAGGCGCTCGCGGAAGAGGCAGTGGTATGTGTCGCTCAGCCCGCCCAGGCCGGCATCGGAAAAGGCCAGCACGGCCTCGGGGGCAACGAACTCGGCGCCGGGCTCGAGCAGCCACGAGAAGCCCTCGGGATTGATGCCGGCGCGTACGCGGGTGGTCCCAAACGGTTCGACCTCGGCCTCGGCCAGGAAGTTCCCGGAGTAGACGAGGGAGAAGCCGTACGCCTCTCCTTGCGCCTCGGTCGTGGCCAGCCGCGCCAGAGCCAGGAATGGGTTGTGCTGGAGGCTCGAGGCACCCCGAGAGCTCGACACGGACTGCCTTCCCGGCCGCAGCTGGTGCCGCTCCACGTGGCGCTCGCGAGCCCAGTCGCCGCTCAGGGCCATGAGTTGCCAATCCGAGTCTGGTAGATCCA
Source organism: Candidatus Limnocylindrales bacterium (assembly GCA_050014975.1). Taxonomy (GTDB): domain Bacteria; phylum Chloroflexota; class Limnocylindria; order Limnocylindrales; family CSP1-4; genus Fen-1039. The sequence continues at coordinate 6,642 of JBEKCH010000073.1, read as the reverse complement.
GCGAAGCGCTCATGGCGCACCGAACGATCAGAGGGGCCCTGCCGGAGTTGACGATCCGCGCGCCGCGGACCACGACGGGGCGATCGCGGAAGATCGTGTACAGCAGGCGAACCTGGATCTCCGCGATCTCATCGGCCAGGGCGACCTCGAGCGTCTCCGCCTCGCCCCCGACCTCAACGTACGTCGAGGGGAGCCCGGGAAGGGCAGGCTTGCCGTGGACTATGCGGTGGCTCTGATAGCGCAGGTCCAGCACGCCCGAGCCATCGGCCAGCTCGATCGCCAGGGCCGGGATGCGGTAGTCGCCGCTTCCCCCGCTGGGATACTCGAGCGGCACCGGCTCGCCGAGCCGGTTGGAGAACCCGAGGAACTCGCCCGGCACCAGGTGGGCGTACGACCTGCCCCCGGCCAGGGCCGCGCCGAAGTGCACGTGACCGAGCCAGCCGTTCTCGAGCACGCGCACGACATAGCTGATCAGGTCGTTACGGAGGTGAAACTCCCGGGCCTCCGCGGACCACTCGATAGCCATCGGACCCCAGCTGGCGGCATCTGATCTGATGGCGCGTCAGCCCTTGGCCGCACCGAGTGTCAGGCCGCGAATGAAGTAGCGCTGCAAGACCAGGTAGAGCACGATCGTCGGGATGGCCACCATCACCGACAGCGCTGCCAGCTGCGTCGGGATAGTAAGGAACTCCCCCGACAGGTTGTTCAGGGCCGCGGTGATCGGGCGCTTTCCACCGGACTTGAACAGCATCAGCGCCCAGAAGAAATCGTTGTAGATCCAGGTGAACAACAGGGTAGCCATAGCCGCCAGGGCCGGCACGCACAGGGGCAGGATGACGCGGGAGTAGATCGTGAAGACCCCGGCGCCGTCCATCATCGCGGCCTCGACCAGCTCCTGGGATAGCGTCTTCATGTAGTTGCTGAGCACGAAGGTACAGAAGCCGGTTTGAAAGGTCGTGTGGATGAGTATCAGCCCGACGAACTGGTCGTACAGGAGCCCGTTATCGCTGATCGGAGCCGGCAAGGGTATGAGCAGGTACAGCCGGTAAAGCGGCACGATGATGACCTGGGGCGGCAACAGGTTGCCGGCGGTGAAGAGCATCAGGACCAGCAGGTTGAAGCGCCATCTGAAACGAGAGATCGCGAACGCCACCATCGAGGATATCCACAGCGTCAGCAGCACCGAGGGGATGGTGATGACGGCCGTGTTCCAGTAGTACCCGATCAGGTTCTGGCCATTCCAGACATCGAAGTAGTTGCTCAGGGTGAGCGTGGCGGGCGTCGAGAAAGGACCGTTCGGGTTGGCCACGATCTCGCCGTAGGGGCGCAGCGAAACGTACACCAGGTACAAGATCGGGAAGGCGAAGATGAAGGCCAGCACGCTCAGGAAGATATGCAGGCCCATGCGCGACAGCCGGCGTCGACCGCGGTTGTGCGCCGTCCGCTGCCCCGCCAGCACCGTAGCGCTCACTAGTCCTCCGATCTCATGACGCGAGTCAGATACAGCACGATGGGCACGAGCGAGATCACCAGCAGCACGACCGCGATGGCCGACCCGAAGCCGATCAGGCTGGCCTCGCTGATGCTGTTGTTGGTGATCAGAGTGGACAGCAGCTCCAGGCCGCCCTTGCCGTGGTTGATGATGTACGCGATGTCGAAGGCCCGCAGCGATTCGATCACGGTCACGACGACGATCACGACGTTGATCGGGGCCATCACCGGGAAGACGACGCGGAAGAAGGTCTGACGCTCGTTGGCCCCGTCGATCGCGGCGGCCTCACGCAGCGAGGGATCGACGCTCTTCAGGCCGGCCAGGTACAGGACCATGATGTAGCCGATCTGGCGCCAGCTGGCGGCAAGTATGACCGCCCAGATGTTGATGCTGGAGTCGCCCAGCCAGTCGGGCGCGTTGTTGGCGTTCATGAGGCCCGTCCCGACAAGGGCGCTGTCGATGAAGCCGTTTCCGGCGAGCGGCGAGTACTGGAGCTCCCAGATCAAGCCCACGACCGCGAGGGACAGGACGACGGGCGTGAAGAAGATGCTCTGGTAGATCGCGGATCCCCTCAGCGGCCGGTCCAGGCACACCGCCAGCAGGATCCCCATCGGAGTGGCGAAGCAGACGAATACGAGAAGCCACAGCACGTTGTGCGTCAGCGCCGGCCAGAAGAACTGGTACTGCGTGAACAGGTACGTGTAGTTGTCGAGGCCTACGAAGTGGAGCGGACCGATGCCCTGCCAATCGGTGAAGGACAGCACGATCGAGACGAGGGCCATGCCCCAGATCAAGACCATGAAGATGGCGAGGGGCACGCCCACCATGAGGCTGAGCAGGAGCTTGTCGCGACGGTTCAGGAGGCTGTAGCGCCGCCTTCGCCTGGCGGATGCAGGGGCTCCCGCCCCGGCCGTAGCCGGGGCGGGAGCTAGAGCCTGAGGCTCCCATTCAGACATCGAAACGAAGACTGGAGAGGCTGGTCAGTGGACTAGGGTTAGCTGGGAGACGGGGTCGGAACCGGATTGGCGTTGTAAGGCGGCAGGGCGTCCCAGAAGCCCTGGATCGACGCCTGAAGCTTCGAAAGGTCCTGAGAGGGGGTCTTGAGGAAGTTGAGCAGGAAGCTCTGCATGCCGTTGGCGCCGGCGAAGTCAGGCCGCGTGTCGCGATCCATGAACTGCGTGATCTTCTGAGCGGCGCTGACGATGGTTACGGCCTTCTGGGTCAGGACGTCGTACTGGCTCGTATCGGCGTCGTTGGCGGTCGGGATGAAGCCATTGTTGGCCTTGTACATCATGACCTGAGTGGCGCCCTCGGCCCAGAACGCCATGTAGGCCTTGGCGTTGGCCAGGTCGGCCTGGAGCGTGGGCGACTTAGCGCTCACCATCCAGACGTCGATCGGGGCGTCGAGCGCCTTCTCGGCATCGTAGCTGTTGCCCAGGAACGGGAACGGGAAGAAGTCGATGTCGGCGACCGCAGTTTTGTCGACGGTGGCAACTTCACCCGTCATGAAGAGGCCCAGGAAGAACATGCCGGCCGTCTTGCGGACGAGCGTGTCGCATGCCTGTTCCCAGGTCAGACCGGCATAGCCCTTGGTGTAGAAGGGAACGAGCTGGGCCCACTGCTGGAAGACGGCGGTGACCTTCGGGTCGGTCCACTTCTGCGCGCCGGTCATCAGGCCGACGTGGAAGTCGTAACCGTTGAGGCGAAGGTCGAGGATGTCGAAGGTGCCCATCGCCGGCCAGCCGTCCTTGTCGGAGAAGGCGATCGGCGTGAGGCCATCCTTCTGCATCTGGGTGCAGAGGGCGATGAAATCGGTCCAGGTGGACGGGACCGTGTAGTTCTTGGCCGTAAAGAGGCTCTTGCGATAGAAGACGCACCACGGGTAGTAGTCGACCGGGATGCCGTAGACGTGCTGGTCGTTGCCGATGACGGAGTTGGCGAAGCCAGCGGTGAAGTTGCTCGACACCGTGGCCCACACGTCGTCGATCGCCGTGGCCAGGGCCTTGGACGCGAAGAACCGCATCCGGTAGCCGGAGAACCAGGTGAACGCGTCGTCGGGGGTGCCCCCGAGGTAGTTGTTGATCTGGTCCTGGAAGGTGTTGTGGTCGACCGTGTTCATCGTGGGCGTGAGGCCGGTCGCCTTCGCGAAGGCGGCGTTGATGGCCACCATGCCGCTTTTCTCGCTCGCATCGGAGTGGTTGCTACCGATCTTGAGCGTGCCAGTGAGCGGACCGATGAAACCCGTAGTCGGGGCTGGCGTCGCGGGGGCTACGGTGCCGGGGGCTACCGTCGCGGGGGGCGACGTGGGGGCGGGGCTCGGCGTGGCCGAGCTGCTGCAGGCGGCGAGGACCGTCGGCAGCACGGTCAGGCCGGCTGCGCCGATCAGACCCTTCTTCAGGACTTCGCGCCGAGTGACTTGCCCTCCCGTCAGCAAGCCCGGTTTCTTCTCCAGATCATCCATTGGGCGCCATCTCCTCCCTGTTCGGGTCGATTGAGCCGACCGTGGTCCACACAGGAACCAACAGGCTCGGTCGATTGTCGGGCCGGGTCGGCTTCCGTGTCAAGGGGCCTCCAGGGTATTCGTTGGATTGTGGTGGAAAAAGTTGACTTAGGCAGTTATCTGGGGCAGGATTGCGAGTGGCGCGGGTCGGTGAGACACGCCAGACGACCGGAGAGAGAATTGGATTCCGAGCCAACGCAGGGAGCGACGAAGGAGGCGCAGGCCCTCGACGGCGGCGCCAAGAGGCCCGCCCTGGCCCGTCAGCGGCAGACCTTGATACTCGAGCGCGTGCGCGAGGAGGGTGTCGTTCGCGTCGCCGACCTGGTGCGCGCGCTCGGCGTCTCGGACATGACGATCCGGCGCGACCTGGAGCTGCTGCGCGAACGAGGCCTGATCGAGAAGGTCCACGGCGGGGCGGCGGCGATCGAGGGCAGCTCGCTCTTCGAGCCGGGCTTCACCATCAAGTCGACGCTGATGCAGACCGAGAAGACCCTCATCGCCGGGGCGGCCGCTGCGTTGGTCATGCCCGGAACCGCCATCGCCATCTCGGCCGGAACGACGACCTTCGCCATGGCCCGACGGCTTGTGGACGTGCCGGGCCTGACCGTCCTGACCAACTCGGTCCCGGTCGCGGATACCCTCCACAAGGACGGCCGGCCCGACCAGACGGTCATCCTCTCCGGCGGCGTCCGGACCCCCTCGGACGCCCTGGTCGGACCGTTCGCCGTCGACGTCATCCGCTCGCTCCATGTGGACACGGTGTTCATGGGCACCCACGGCATCGATCCGCGGAGCGGCTTCACAACCCCCAACATCCTGGAGGCGGAAACCAACCGGGCCCTCATCGCGGCCGGACGGCGCCTCGTCGTTCTGGCCGACCACACCAAGTGGGGCGTAATCGGCATCAGCTCGGTGGCCCGCCTCGAGGAAGCCGACACGATCATCACCGATGCCGGACTCGATCCGGAGGCCCGCCACCAGCTCGCCACGGCCGTGCCGCGGCTGATTCTCGTCGACGTGGCCACGGGCGAGCGGCGCACGATCGTCCGCGGCCTCGAGGACGACCATTCTCCTGACAATCTCACGTCGGGAGGCCGCGCGTGATCGTCGACCCCTCGAGCCCGGAGTTCCTCGCGGGGCCGCACCGCCGCTACAACGCGCTCACCGACGAATGGCTGCTGGTATCGGCGACGCGCACCAGCCGGCCCTGGCTGGGACGCGAGTAGACCCCGCCGCCGGCGGATCTGCCGGCCTACGACCCTGCCTGCTACCTGTGCCCCGGCAACGCGCGGGCCAACGGCGCGCAGAACCCGCCATACGAGTCCACCTTCGTCTTCACCAACGACTTCGCCGCCCTGGAGCCCGACTCGCCTGTGGGCTCGCTACAGGATGGGCTGCTGCGGGCCGACGGCGAACGCGGGACCTGCCAGGTCATCTGCTTCTCGCCGCGCCACGATCTGAGCCTGTCGCGCATGAACGCCGGCCAGGTCCGGACCGTGGTGGACCTGTGGGCGGACCAGACGACCTTGCTGGGCCAGCGTTACGAGTGGGTCCAGGTCTTCGAGAACCGGGGCTCGGCGATGGGCGCCTCGAACCCTCACCCCCACGGTCAGATCTGGGCAGGCGACGCCCTACCGCGCGAGGCGACGCGCGAGGACGCCACCCAACGCCGCCACTTCGAGGCCACCGGGCGGCTGCTCCTGGCCGACTACGCGGCCCAGGAGATAGGCGGGCCGCGAGATCTCGCGAGCGACGACGATTGGCTGGTCCTGGTCCCCTTCTGGGCCTCCTGGCCGTTCGAGACGATGATCGTCGCGCGCCGGCCCGTCGGGCGGCTGACGGATCTTGACGAACGTGCGCGCGACTCGCTGGCCGAGCGGCTGATCGGCCTGCTGCGCGGCTACGATGGCCTGTTCGAGGCGCCGTTCCCCTACTCGATGGGCTGGCACCAGGCGCCGTTCGACGGCATCGAAAGACCCTACTGGCAGCTCCACGCCCACTTCTATCCGCCGCTCCTGCGGGCCACGGTGCGCAAGTTCATGGTCGGCTACGAGCTTCTGTCAGAGCCGCAGCGCGACATAACCGCTGAAGACGCCGCGGCCCGGCTGCGCTGCGTGATCGACGCCGCCAATCCATAGGCCACCCACCCTCAGACGGCTGCTGACATCCCCCAAACCCGCTAGGAGAATCGCCATGGCCGGCCTCACCCCTGCGCACCTGCTGATAATCCTGATCATCGCTCTGGTCGTGATCGGACCGGGCAAGCTGCCCGAGGTGGGCGCCGCGATCGGCAGGAGCATCCGAGAGTTCCAGAAGGCCTCGGGGGGCCTCACCGACACCCTGACCAGAGCCGCCAACGGAGCGCTGGCCCAGGCCCAGCCCGCGCCGGTGCCGTATCCGCTCGCTTCGGCCGACGCCGCTCAAACCGCGCTCGACGGCCCCCGCAACGACTGAGCGAGTCAGGCCTCGATCGGCCTCCCTCTCACGGCAGGCTGGGACCGGCCTGAGCCCGGGCTGACGTCCGGCTCGGCCGCGCGGCCATCTCCATCGGACCGCCGGGCCAGCGCGGGGAGATCGGCGCGACCTGCTATCGGGCCGGGCCGGGCATACTTGGCATTGCGCCGGCGACCCGGACGCGCGAGCGACCGGA
>JBEKCH010000072.1:0-16912 GCA_050014975.1 Candidatus Limnocylindrales bacterium | reverse complement strand
AACAGGTGCTCCGTGCCGATGTAGTTGTGGTTGAACCGCTGCGCCTCGTCCTGAGCGAGAGTCAGGACCTTGCGGGCCCGGTCCGTGAACTTGTCGAAACGATCCATCGAACGCCTGTTCTACCTGGGGGGTGGGACGCCACCGTGGGGCCATGCCAGCACGCCCCGCCCCACCATGTAACTCGACCAGACGGGGAGGCCCTATCGGCCCGAGACGTGGTCCCGGGGGGACGAGATCACGGTCTGTGTCGTGCTCGCTCCGCGCTACTCCCGCGGATGCGACTTGATCGCCTCGGCGAGGGCGTCGATCACGCCTCGCTGCCTCTCAATGAGCGACCCACCGACGTCGGGCGCCCCCACGATGCTCATGAAGTCATGAGGCCCCAGCACGGCCCACTGACTGAGGACTGTGACACCGAGGTGGCGGATCTCGTCGTCGACCTCCTTGATCCGCCCCGGGCGCGTGGTGATCGTCTTGGGCGCGCCAGTACTTCTTTGGTGGGCGTGACTCTCTACCGAACCCGGACCGGCGGCAAGAGGCGTTCGGCCCTTTGGAGGGCGCTGCGTGGGGAGGCCGTGGCGGATGTCGACATGGAGCCGCGGACAGTCCGAATCGAGGAGCCCGAGGCCCTGAACGTCACGGCCCTCACCTCCGTCGGCTTCGCGACCGTCCTGGGCGCCCTGGCCGGGCTCATGCCTGCCGTCAATGCCGCCCGAATGGACCCGGTCGCGGCCCTGCGCCACGAGTGACCGAGACGATGACCACATCGCGTACGGTGGGCAGCGTGCAGTCGACAGAGAGGCCGGAGTAGAGTGGGGCCCATCGGGATCTTGCCCGACACTAATGGGGGCACGACTATGGCGAAGAAACCGGCAAACAAGACGACAAGCCCGCGAGTTGCCTCAGCTGCAGGAGATGCGTTGCGTGATCGGAAATCGACCGCCAGGGAGCGAGAGCTAGCGGGTAGCGACCTAAGCCAGGCGAAGCCGAAGCCTGCCCCGAAGCCGGCGGCCAAGCCTGCCCCGAAGCCGGCGGCCAAGCCTGCCCCGAAGCCGGCGGCCAAGAAGAGATAGCCTAGCCCGCGCGCCGGCGAGGCAGCAGGGGCGCCGTGCACTCCCAGTCGCGATGCCTTCGAGCTCAGGTCCCTCTGCCAAACGCAGGATAAGTGCCTGCTGGTTGGTCATCGAGGCTGCAGACGACCGTCAGCCCCCTGCGACTGTGAGACGGCCGTCGCGTTATGCCATCTTCTGCTTGCCCTGGCCAGCAGGCTCGCTTCAGAGAATGTCCGCGCACCTGACAAACGCGATGCGCGGATCGTGGAGGGCCCCGATCGACCGACGTCGGAGGCGATCGTGGGCCTTTCTCCATGAGGCGCGCAACCGCTAGAGTTGTGTTCGCATTCCCGATTCAACTCCGTCCGGGGCCAGCGCCGATGCCGTTCCAAGTATTCCTCAGCCACAGCTACAAGGACCAGGAGACGGTCGCGGCGATCCACGACCAGCTTGTGGCGAGCGGCATCAACGTCTGGACCTCGGAGCAGCATCCAGAGCCGGGGCGGCAGCTGAGCGACAAGATCCTAGAGGCGATCAGGCAATCGGACGCACTCGTCGTCCTGCTGACCGAAACCTCCTCGGTCTCGCAGTACGTGCAACAAGAGATCGGGGCGGCTCTGCTTGCCAAGAAGTCAGTCCTTCCCCTGGCGACTTTCGATGTGCCGCCTGAGCGACTGGGCATGCTGGCAGGAATCGAATACGTGCGCATTGACCTCGACAACCCGAGCACAGGCGTTGCGGTCTTGTCCGGTAGCCTCCAGAAACGCCGCGACTCGAAGCAACAGCAGGAATTGGCGATCGCCTTGATGCTCGTCGGCCTCCTGCTTCTGATGGCTCTCTCGGCGCAGTCGGATTAGCCTCGGCGTCGCGTGCGCTCCAGGTTGGCTACGGTGGAAGACCGATGACGATTGAACCGGGCCCATGGGCTGAGGTGGGCGAGATTCATCTCGGCCCCGACGGCAGGCTCCTTATGCCCGATCCGGGTCACGGTCCAGGCATCTACCGTTTCCGACTCACCCGGGGCGGTGCGCCGACTGTCTACGTAGGCGAGAGCGAAGACGTGATCCGACGCTTCGGGCAGTATCGGAACCCCGAACGCAGCCAGCGAACGAATGTCCGTATGAACGCGCGGATGAAGGCGCACATCGAAGCAGGTGTCATCGTGGAGGTCGCCGTCGTCACGGAGGCGGTCTTGACGGTGGCCGAGTGTCACGAGTCATTGGATCTCGGCCGTAGGACCAGCCGCCTGCTGGTCGAGGAGCATCTACTCGACGAGGCGCGTGAAGCGGGAACGGACACGGTCGAGAACGTCAGCTAGAGACGCACGGATCGTGGCGACCGAGGCTGTGTCGCTACGACCAGGGTAGGGATGAAACCTCGCCCGAGTTCAATCGAGAGCGGTATGTGCCCGACTGGCCCATCAGCGAAAGCAGCGCAAGTTCTAGGTACCAGAGACTCAGCCGCCACGCATCTACGATCCGACCATGAGTTCGAGCCGAGGAGCCGCCGCTAGGAGGGTGCACGAAGTCGTTTCGCAGCCGGGCGATCCGATCCGGTCCGTCGGTTACCTGCCTGCCCTGTGTTCGCATGGCCGCCAAGTCCTGGAGACTAGACGGTGTGTCGAGCGGGATGCCACAGCTCGAGACGAGAAGACGCAGCTGGTCGGCAGCGGGCAACTTCCCGAATCCGTCGGCGCTAACCACCTTCCGATCGTTGACCAGCAGGTGCCAGGCCATCTGTTCGAGTGCGGCTTGGGCTAGAACCAACCCGATATCTGGCGGGCCGGCGTTTGCGTTGACGTACAGGTAGATCAGCAGCTTTAGCGGTTCTCGCCATACCCCCTTGGCCCACAGTCGATCGAAGCCAACAAAGGCTCGCTCCAGCGATTCCACATCCAGGTCGTTGAACCAGCGCGAGTGGCCACCCCACCGGCCCACCGGTCTGGCGCCGCACTCCCGGAACACCTGGCGACCGTCAGCCGCAACCCCTACGTAGAGCTGCGGGATGGCCCACGCTCCTGATGCGAAGGAGAGCAAGTTGCCGATACGGTCAAGGGGATCTGCGGCCTGCCGTGGGCGGAAAAGAGCTCCATCCTCTCTCTCAAGGACTCCAACGTGTGTGATTGCATAGCCGCCGGTCGCGTTGAGGCCATCGACGAGCTGACCGACGTGAGGGCAAGCATCAATGGTGAATTTCCAGCCATTGCCCGCCAAGGATGCTCTGCCTCGGAGCCAGCTGCGTTTACCGACCTCGATCGGCCGACCGAGGAACTTGGGGAAGTTGATCACATGCACGACGAGGCGGGCCATCTGGGGAGTTCCCCCAATAGCCAGAGGTCCGTTGACGATGCCTTCGATCTTCCCGGGCATCGCAGGAAAGAGCGGCCGACTCGTGATGAGGCATCGTCCCCGTGCCTTCTGACCCCAAAGCGACACCGTCCCCTCGGTTTGGAGATCGCCGCTGGGCGAGCCCTCCAGCTCGAACCTCAACGCTGGCGTCGGCAGCCAAGGCATCAAGACGCGCCCGCGGCCGGCAACGCTCGCACCCGCCGCGATACGGAGACGACCTGACCAGATGGGAACTTCGGCGTTGGGCGTGAGCGTCCTGTACAGCCCCTCATTGGCGCGCGGGATCGCCTCTGTGGCCATCGCGTACCTCGTTCACTCCTTGTCGGTCAAGAATAGCCCGACCCTGTGGCCCTGGAGCGACCTGGAGACCGCACTAAGGAAGCACGCACAATGTTCGCATCGTACGGGGATCGGGAACGCCAGTGTCCTGCTCCCCCGCCTTCTGTAGGGCAGTCTGACGCGACGGCCGGGCTAGGGAAGCCGTGCCCCCAGCAAAGTCGACAAGCGTTCGCGAGCCGGGTGGGCCGTGAAGGCCAGTTCAAGGTACTGCTACGCAATGCGCCCCAACCGCAGGCAGCCCATCACAACTCGCGTCGCCCAGGTCCACCTGCTGTAGGTTGCGGTGCATACAATCGACGGGTTCAGCCTGCCCGAGCGGGTGTCGGTAAGGGAACCGGACCCGGAGAACCCGTTAGAAGCGCTGCCGTCTTCGACGGGACGAAGCTTCGCAGGGGAGGAATCGCCATGGATGAAGCCGGCCGGCCCTCTGGTGCCTTAGTTGGTCAGCGTCTGCTCGAATCGAGCACCTTCTTCGCTCGCTCGGCGGCGACGGCGTACTCCGCCGAATCATGGGACCTGTTCTACCTCCATCTGGCGACTGCTGTGGAACAGCTGGTGAAGTCGACACTGGCGGCATCCCACCCATCTTTCATCGCGGACACACATGCCAGTTTTGACTCGCTTCTCCACCTCTGCGGCTTCGGAGACAAGGCGAAGACCCCTAACTTCGTGGCTGCCGTGCGGACCATTACTGTGTCGCAGGCCCTCGACCGTATCGGTCGCCTCGTGGACGGCTATCGGCCTCCAAGTCCGCGGGTTCTCCTCCTGCTGGAGATGCGAAACGGTATCGTCCACACTGGTCACCGCGAAATGGGCGGAGGCGAAGCCGTCCTGGTGGGAGATGTCGCCCGATACGTTGAACAGCTCTTGACCACACTCGGTCTCTCTCAGGCGGACTACTGGGGCGATTCGGCCGAGATGGTGGCAGCGCACATGAGGCGGCGTCTCAGCGCCATCGAGGCGTCGTATCAACGAAGGCTTCAGGCAGCCAAGGAGCGGTTCGCGGGGCTTGCGGACCGAATGGACCCTGCCGCTCTAGCGGCCTACGTAGCGGCCGTGACCCCCACCGCCCCCGGCGACCAATTCGACTCGGCTCTCGTGCCGTGTCCTGCTTGCGGATACGAGGGAGAGATTACTGGCGATCCGGAGCCCGAGTGGGAGCCCGATTGGGACTTCTCAGACGGCCAGGTTTGGGCCTCCGGAATGTACGTGAGCAAGATCCAACTCCAAGCCCACGGATTCGAGTGTCGCATCTGCGGCCTCACGTTGGGTGCCGACGAACTGGCGTTCGGCGGCCTCGGCGATGTCACCTTGACCGATGATGACTGTGACCTGTCAGAGGCCGCCACGTTCTTCGAGCGTCAGGCGGCGGAGGATGAGTGGGAGGACTACTGATGGGTCCAATCTCAATCCTCGGGTACTTCCCCTCGCCGACGCCCACCTCATCCCGCCGGACCGGTACTGTCAGGTACATGCTCGACCGTCTGCCGACCAACCATTAGCGCTGCTGCACGTGTCCGCCTCGGCATGGAAGCAATACCCACTACCATTCACAGCCGGAGTTCGTTGCGTTAGGAGAGCCCGTGGCCCGCATCAAGTTCGTGTCCGTAGGTGATCTTGTCTCACCCAAGCCGAAGGAACGTCAGCCATCGCCGCGTCAGCTGGCGGCTATGAAGCGCGAGTCCGAATACGAGAAGGCCATCGCCAAGCTGACCAGCGGTAAGGTGGCAGTCTTCGAACCGACCGACGAGAAGGTCTCATCGCTGCGCACTTCTCTGGCTCGCGTCATCGCCCGCAACGAACGCTCGAGTGAGTTGCACTACGCCATCAAGGGCGGTATCGGCTACGTCGGTCTGGAGCCCATTCCAGGCGCTCGGGGTGGCGGACGCAAGAAGAAGGCCTGACCGCAGGGGAATCCACTCGTTCGGAGGCTCGGCGATGCATGCCCGCGGTCGCCCACGTGCGCTCGTGGCCTGGAGCAGCGGGAAGGACTCGGCCTACGCGCTGCACGAGGTGCGACGGGCCGGCGACGTCGAGGTCGTAGGTCTCCTTACCACGGTCACACGCACGTTCGAGCGCGTGGCCATGCATGGCGTTCGCCAGGGCCTGCTCGAGGCCCAGGCAGCTTCGATCGGCCTGCCGCTCGCCCGGGTGGAGATCCCCTATCCGTGCCCCAATGAGGTGTACGAGCAGGCCATGGCAGAGGCTCTCGCGGCCGCGGCCGCGCGCGGTGTGACTCACATCGTTTTCGGGGATCTCTTCCTGGGCGACGTCCGCGCCTACCGAGAAGCGCAGCTGGCGCCGGCCGGGTTCACCGGCGTGTTCCCGCTGTGGGGACGCGACACGGCATCGCTCGCCCGCGAGATGATCGCGGCAGGACTCGAGGCCCGGCTCGTCTGTGTCGACCCGAAGTGCCTGGACCGTTCCTTCGCGGGTCGTAGGTTCGATGCTGACCTGCTCGCGGCGCTCCCGGCCGACGTCGACCCGTGCGGCGAGAACGGCGAGTTCCATACCTTTGTGGCTGACGGACCCATGTTCGCCCGGGCGGTCCGGGTGAGGACCGGGGTCATCGTCGACCGCGACGGCTTCGTCTTCGCCGATCTCGTTGGGCCTTGACCCCCTGGGGCTGGTTGGCCGAGTCAGCCACGGTCGAGCACGCGAGGCGACGGGCGTGTTGGCGAGGTCGCTGCCCTAGGCCCACAACGGCCACCGCGAGCTAGGCGTCCTGCGCCGCGATCCCTCACTAACCAGCGATAGGGACGACGCTGTGTGGTAACGCATGACGCAGGGCACGCCGCGCTGTCGACGCCATCTGGCTCTTCAGGGGGTAAGCCGGCCCGGAGCGCCGAACCGGCCCGGTCAGCCTGGGACGCTATCCCGCCTGGCAGGGATCCGGCTCGCCCGGCATGAAGGCCCGCACGATCAATGCGGCGAAGGCGCCGCTGGCGTCGCGGAATACCGTGGTTTCGTAACTACCCTTCACGACCGCCAGCAGCGTTGCGGCGTCCGAGTCTGCGACCACCCCGCAACGGAATCCGAAGAACGCGATCCCGAACGAGGCGAATGGCGTCGCCAGTGGCCACTGCACCACATCGGCGGGGTCCGGGGTCCCTAGCGAGACATCCTGGGGCACGACGAGAACGGCCAGTCGCGCGGGGTCATAGGCGGTTTCCGAGCCGATCTGCGCCCCGAGCCAGCTCGCGGGATCGGAGAGCAGGTTCTTGAAATGTTCGAAGGCCGCCCAAGTCACGGGGGCGGGCGCGCCGGGGCCGAGGGTGGGCTGTTGGTACGGGCAACTCGCCTTGAGCTGGTGGGTAACGCCACCCACGATCAGCACGAGGTAATCGGTGCCAGTTCCGGCCATCATCGGGGCATCGGCGCTGTGCGGGCAAACGAACGATGTCTCCGGTCCGAGCAGACCGTCGTTCTGGGCCTCAGCAAGGATCTTGGTGAGGCCGACCTGGCTGATGGTCTGGCGCGTCGGCGGCGCATACAGCGGGGCCGGGTTCGGACCCACCAGATACCTGGCGCTCAGCAGCTGGCTGCCGGAGATAACGGTAGGAACATTGCCGAAGGTGTTCTCCGGCCCGACAGGGGCAACGCCCCACGACCGAAGATAGAAGCCGGCTACCGCGTAAGACGGCGAAGCGGTCGCGGTGGCGCCGGCGGTGGGCGTTGAACCCGGTGTAGTGGTGGCCGAGACGCTGATCGCAGCCGTCGGCGAGGGGCTGGCCATTGCCGTGGGCGTAACGGTTGCGCTGGCGGTCGGGGTGGCGGTGGCGCTAGCCGTCGGCGTCGCCGTGGTCCCGCTACAGCCCGACGCGATCAAAGTCACAGCAAACGCGGCCGCAACCCATGTTCGATGTCCTCGCACAGATGACCTCCCCTTGCCTGCGGCGTCCCAAGGTGCCTGCACCGCCAGCCTTCTATTCGCCAGCCGCACGTCCCTCGGCTGCGGATGCCGCTCTGGATCCCGAGCGTAGGCCGCACCGGGTGGGAGTCGAAGGCTGTCGTGATCTCGGTCGGCGCTAGGTTTCGACGCTCGTCTGGGCTGTGGTGTGTCGATTCTCGTCGCTTCACCGACGATCCGGACGCGATCAGGTCATCCTGAGGCCTGCCGTCCAGGCCGTAGACCGATCCGACGCGTTCGGTCGGAGGTTCTCCCCTCGGTCGCCGGAACGGCGGCACCGCACATCCGGCCAACGCACTCCGGTGCCTATGCTTGGCGATGGAGGACCGTCACGGACCAACAATGACAACCTCGGCTGCCGCGCTCCCATCCAACCGCCGCTTCTCGACGTTCGCCGTTCCCTGGCCCGTGCTCGCAGTTGCCGGCGTCATGTTCGCCGGGCTAATGGCCTTGTCCGGCGCCTATGGCTTCCACGGCGACGAGATGTACTACATCGTCGCAGGCCAACATCCTGCTCTCGGCTACGTCGACCAGCCGCCCCTCACGCCGCTACTTTCCGCCGCGTCGGTGGCACTGTTCGGGGTCTCGCCAACGGCCATCCGGCTGCTGCCCGCGCTCGAGATGGCACTCGTGGTGATCCTCGTCGCGCTCATCGCGCGTGACCTCGGCGGCTCGCGGCGGGCGCAGGTCCTCGCGGCGATCACGGCCGCTCTGTCTGGCTATCTCGGCGCAGGGCATCTCGACACCACGACCGAGCCCGACCTGCTCGTCTGGGCGATCGTCCTGTGGCTGCTCGTGAAGCTGCTCGCGGGCGGTGACAAGCGCCTCTGGCTGGCAGTGGGCATCGTGGCCGGCATCGGTCTCGAGAACAAGGACACGATCCTGTTCCTGGGAGCGGGTCTGGCAGTCGGACTGGTTCTCGCCCGACGCTGGGATATCCTGCGCTCGCGCTGGGCGTGGGCAGCCATCGGGATCGCGCTCCTGATCTGGGCTCCGAACCTTGCCTGGGAGGCGACGAACGGCTGGCCGCAGCTCACGATGGCGGGTGCCATCTCCCAATACGCTGCCGACAACCGAGCCCAGATCGTGCCGCTGCTCTGGCTCTTCACCGGCCCGCTCCTGTTCCCGGTGAGCGCCGCTGGCCTGGTCTGGTTCCTGAGGGCGAAGGCAGCGGCGCCGTGGCGCGCGATCGGGATCGCTTCCCTGGTCGCGCTTGCCCTCGTCGTGATCAGCGGTGGCAAGGCCTACTACGCAATCGGCTCCGCGCCTCTGTTCATGGCGGCCGGGGCGATCCTGCTGGACCGCTGGCTGGCCCGTGGCCACCGGCGCCTGCGGGCCGCGAGTTTCGCGACGGCCGCAGTGCTATCCGGTGCCCTCATCGCCTACCTGACCCTGCCGATCCTGCCGCTCGCAACCTACGCCAAGACGACGCTCCCGGCCACCGTCCCCGATGTTGCGAACACCGTCGGCTGGCCGCAGTTCGTCGCAACGGTCGAGCACGTGGTGGACACACTGCCCGCGGACGAACGAGCCCGCGCGGTGATCCTGACCAACGACTACAGCGAGGCGAGCCCGCTCGAGCTGCTCGGCACCGGGCTGCCTCCCATCTACTCCGGCCACAACTCGTTCTGGTCGTGGGGACCACCGCCGGCCGACCTCACGGTCGTGGTGCACGTGGGTGACTGGAGACCGACGGACTGGAGCCAGTTCTTCGTGGGCTGTCACGTCGTCGCGACTATCGACAATGGGCTCGGCATCGACAACGGCGAGCAAGGCGAGGCTGTCTCGGTGTGCACCGGCCTGCGGGCGCCGTGGACCACGCTTTGGCCAGAGCTTCGGACCATCAGCTAGGGTCGCGACCCGCAGACTTGTTGCTTGCGGTTGAACGGCTGCGCTCGACCGTCACTCAAGCCATAGTGCGAGTCGGGCCGCCCGACTCGATCCTCACGATCCGCCATGGGATCGGTAGGTTCGAGTCCCCTCGTGTCCACCAAATCCTTGCCCACCGCCTCCGACGCCTTCGCGGATCAGGCGCCCCAGCCCGCGTAGCAGATCCCGGGCGGTGACGGAGTGGACACCTGGCCGGCGTTCATGGCCTTCGCCGGGAACCGCCAGGCCCATTTCGCCAGGGCCGCGACGTCGGCCGTCTTGCCGACGATGCCGATGTAGGCACCGTTGCCGCACAGTGCCAGGACGTTGGCGTGAGCGGACACATCGACGAAGCAGCCGTCACGGTCCGGTTCGACGCCACCCGGACCCCACTGACCATCACCCGGAGTCCACGCCTCGTCGCCCGGCTGGCCGGCCAAGCAGTCGCCGGTCCGGAGTTGGACCCCCTCGGCGGCAAGCCGCGCGCGATAGGCGTCCAGCGCGTCGTCCGGAGAGCCGAAGCCGTAGACATCCAGGATGGCAACGAGAGCGGTATTCGGGCGACACTCCGCTCCGGCGACCGCCCCGACCGGGAAGAGCTTTGTGGGCGCGCAGCCAACCTTGGCGTCGTCACGGAGGTTGGCGAGGAGCTGTGCCTCGACGCTCCCGGAACCGTTCATCCAGGAAGGAACCTGAGGCTCGCCGTTGTCCTGGGAGCTCGCGCTGGGCGCCAGGCTCGAAGGCGCGGTCGGAGAGGTCGCCGGGGGCGCGCTCGTGAGTCCCGGCGATGGTGTCGCGGTCTGGGCCACGGTTCCGGATGCCGCACTGCAGGCAGCGACGAGAAACCCCAGGGCGATCGTCCAACCGATCTGCAACCGCGAGCGCTCCATAACCACCCTCCGTTGTCCGGATTGTTCCGCCGTCGGACGGTCTGGCAACCTCGCCTGTAACGCCGACAGGGGCGGCCTCCCACTCCGTGGGCCTGAGCTGCGATCTACGTGATCCCTTGAAAGGGCTAGCGGCCTTCACCGCGTCCCAGTCCGGCCCGACCGGCCTTCCTCGGCATTGCCAGCGCGGCACCGCACCGTTCCGGCTGAGCGGTTCGCCGTCTGACAGGCGAGGACCACCATAGCCTCCGCACGGCGAACCGCGTCCGCGGCGGCGGGGAGCGGTTCTGCCGGGGCCGCCATTGCCGGCACCCGGTACGTGGGCCGGATGTCCATCGGCGAGACGACCCGGATCTCCTCTATCAGTAGCCTCAGCAGTGCCTTGGCGCGCGGCGTCGGGATGGCCTTGAGGACGTCGTCGAGGGCCTCCGTGAGCGACCAGCTGATCATGGCCACGTCGTCGGCGCTGACGGGCTCGACGGGCGTTTGGCTGCCGATGGTGACCCGCTCGTCCTCCAGGACCTGCAGGCGGCTCTGGAGGGCTTCTGCGCGACTCCCGGCGAGCTGTGGGCTCAGCTGGCCAGCCTCGAAGCTCGCGAAGTAACGCTCGATCCGGGTCCGCAGGTCGGCCGCTTCCGCTTCGATCGCGGCCAGTCGTTCGGATCGCGCGGTCTCCGTCTTCGCCAGCGCGGCCTGGGCCTCGGTCAGCGCGGACTCGATCAACGCGGTGTTGGCATAGACCTCGCGCATCTGGGCCAGGACCGCTTCCTCCAGCTCGTCCTTGGATAGGCGGGCCTGGTCGCAGTGAGAGTTCCCGTAGCGGCTGCGGGCGTAGCAGGTGTAGTAGGCGTAGCGCTTGCCGCCGCGGCCGCGGGCGGCTGCGCCGATCATCCGATGGCCGCAGCGGTCGCACACGATATACAGGCCCGAGAGAAGGTAGTCCGAGCCGTCTGACTTTCGACGGCCCGACTCGACCGTGCGGCCTTCGAGGATCGTGTGTGCCGCGTCGAAGACCGTCCGTTCGATCAGGGCCTCGTGATGGCCATCGTACCAGACAGCGCGGAATGAGACCTCGCCGAGGTACGCCCGGTTGCGAAGGACGTCCAGGACCGCCGTGCGGGACCAGGGCTTCCAGTACCTGGTCCGGATGCCGCGAGCGTTCAGCGCCGCCGCGATCTCGGTACTGCCGGCCCGATCCTGCGTGTACCGCTCGAAGATCTCGCGCACGATCGGCGCGGCGGCCGGATCGACAGACGGCCCGATTACGCCATCGAGCTTGCGGTAGCCGAAGGGATAGGTCCCGACCGTCCATCCCCCGAGCTTCGCCTTGCGCTCCATTCCGGCGCCGATCCGTTCGACTATGGTGGCGCGCTCGAACTCGGCGAAGACGCCGAGCATCTGCATCATCATCCGGCCCGCCGGAGTCGAGGTGTCGAACGGCTCCGACGCCGAGCGGAAGGCGACCCCGGCCTTGTCCAGCTCCTCGATCAGGGCGGCGAGCTGTCCGATACTGCGCGACAGCCGATCGACCCGATAGACGAGCAGGAGATCGAACTCCTTGCGCGCAGCTGCAGCCCGGACGACGGCAAGGCTCGGGCGGGCGAGGTTCTTACCGGAGGCGCGATCCTCATAGCGGGCGACGATCTGCCAGCCGTCCTGGCTTGCTATGTAGGCGTCCAGTCGATCGCGCTGGGCACCCAGGGAATAGGGCTGGTTGATCTCATCGGTGCTAATCCGGCCGTAGGTGGCGACGCGGACCAGCGGGGCGTTCATTCCTCGTCCCAATCAGACGCCATCAGGGCTGCCACGCTGGACCCGAGCAGGTGCGCCGCGTCGGCTGCCTCGCCATCGGACATGGGCACCAGGCGCGGCACTCCCAGGCGGATCGAAGGCGGTCGGGCCGGAGCGGTGGGCGCGAAGACCTCGCGGAACGCACCAGAGATCCAAAGTAAGAGCAGGGCGATGATGATCAGCAGGCCCGGCTCCGACCCGAAGATCGAGGCCGGCGTCCCGGCAAGCTGTTCGCTCACTTTGTCCCTCCCCTCATGAACATGACGCTCGGTAGCTTGCCGAATCTCGCCTTCGGCTGATAGCCGTGTTTGGTGTGGTAGACGTAGACGACGCCGCCCTCCGCAGGATGCTCATCCCACTCGCTGCGAGGCGCGTAGTCACGACAGGCGGGACAGTAGGCCATCGTCGGAAGGACCGACGCGTAGCGCTGCTGCTCAGATTGTGCGGTGACGAGAGCCTGCTGGGCGGACGCCATTTCCCGTCGAGCTTGCACGAGTTCGCCCTTCGTCTTGTTGTGGGCAGCCCGCTCGACGCGCAGCTCGGCGGCGGCTGCGTTCGCTTCTGCGGCCCGCTCTTGAGCGGTCTTCAAGCTCTCGCCCGCCTTGGACGCCGCGGACTTGGCGGCATCGCGCTCCTTCTCCAAGGCGGCGACCTGGGCGCGGAGCGACTCTACCTCGCCGCTCTCCAGCAGGCTCAAGCCCCGCACGATGGCGCGACGCTTGGAGCCGTGAACGGCCCCTAGCCTGTCCGCAAGATCGGACTCGGCTGGCGTGAATTCGACCAGGAAACGGCGGCGGTACCGGTTGTCCGGTGGGTTCGAAGTCATAGGTTATATATACTACCTACAGAGCCGCCCTGCAACATGGTAAGATCGGGCTCTCCAGGCCTCGGCCTGGGCTAAGGCGGCAGGGGCAGCCGGGCGGTGACTGGCCATTGCCTCTGGCAACAATCGCCTAGGTTTGAACCTACGGTCGGGTTCGTCCTGCCCTGATCAGTTCGGTACCCCAGAGCCCTCGGTGCCACCTGCCCCGGTGGTGGTGTTGCGTCCATTCGCGCTGGCGATACTGCGGATCCTGATACAACCATGCCCGGGACTGCCATGGGTACAGTCGCAGGATCAGCGAAACGACCGCGGACGCACTCGCGACACACGCCTCGACCAGGACGCGCGGCCGAAGGATTAGCAGCTCGGGGATCGCCACCGTTGCGAGGTCTTCAAGTGCCTCCGCAGCAGGGCGCTCGGTGCCATCAGGCATGCCGAACCGAGGCTCGTCGCGCGGGATCCACACCGACAACATCTCGGGACCCTGCCAGGTCTGGTCCCGCACTGACATTACCCACCCATAGCTGAAGCCGGTGCGGTGATCCACGATGTTGCGCAGAACCCGCAACGCCAGCCCTTGTTGCAGTAGGGCGTCGGCGGTGACGTGTTTCGCCAGGGTGGCCGATGCCTTCGTCTGCCCGAATGGCTTGGTCGCCTCAATCAGTCGGTCGAACCCCACCGCCCTGGCGTTCGTGACACTTAGGCGCTCGCGCGCCGAGACAACCCACGCGAGGTTGTCAAGAATCGTAGTGAAGGCGTTGAGCGCCGCGGTGACGTGGTAGTCGACGCGGAATACGAGATCGTTTCCAGTACCGCCACTGACCGATCCATCGCGCTCCACCGCCCTGGGCCAGTCCTTGCCCAGAACCTCGCGGCGTTCCAACCTGCCCAACTCGTCGCGGTACACCAGGAGGTCCCGAAGCCGACTGCGAATCGCAATCAAGTGGTCGATACACTGCGATTCCTCATGCGAAGCCGTTGGCGAAAGCGATCCTGCAAGAGCAGACCGCAAGGGGCGCGACAGGTCCATCGCGGCGCCGTCGTAGACGGAGCCGGTGGTCGTCCAGAATGAGATTCTCGCGTCAACGTGCAGTGGTGCGGTTCGGTAGAGCCGGGACTTCAGGCCAGCAAGGAATAACGCCTCCTCGATCGTGCAGGTCCCTTCTCGCTCGCCCCAGAACGGCGCAGTGGCTCGGTACGCCGCAAGCACTGGAGACACCAGATAGTCGTTCCCCAAAGCCTTATGGATGGCTAGGTCGAGAGCCAACTCCGCTGCGACTTGACTGGACAAGCCGGTCTGCTGGGCGAGCAGTGGGGCAACGTCGTCCGAATGCGGATCTCCATACCAGTCCCAGTACACCTGGTCCGGATGCCTTGTCGTCGTGATCTCGATCCCGCGCTCCACCTTCTTGAAGGCAACCCGGCCAGCTGCATCCCAGCCCTCGACTTCAACGGGCGGGATGGCGTCGACCTGGATGTGGCGCAGCCGCGAAAGATCCAGCATCTGGCGGAGTTGACGCGCTGAGGACGCAGCCAAGTCAGACGCTAACGTGAAGGTAAGTGGCCGATCCGGATCGCTGAACGGGTCGCGGCCATAAGTCTGGCGCCTCGCCATTGATTCGGCGGCTTGCGGTCTAGGTAGAAGCGCCTTGATTATCGCCTCGTATCCAGATCCATCCGCGAGAACGAGCAGCGGATGCATGCCGTAGAGGTAGACCGAACGATTATCGACGGCCCGGCCCATTGAACCTGCCCAACGGGGCACGGCGCCCATTAGGGGCTCGGCTCACGTCGAGAGCGTCGGCTGACCGGTGGACTACCTTGCGTGCCCGATCCGGCTCTGGCGAGGTTCAGGTCTAGCAGGTCGCCGAGCAACTCATCGCCATCGAGATCCGCGGGCCAGCCGTAAGCGGCCAGGACGGCGGAGTCGAGGCGCTCGTGCGCCTGCGCCAGCCAGGTTGGGCGGGCGTTGTAGAGGTCGGTCAGCGTTCGTTTGGCGAGGTCGGTATCCGAGAGCCCCGGCGGGTTGAGCCAGCCCGCCCGCAGGCGGTCCAGTTCGCGGGCGGCTCCGGAGATGGCGTCCCGTTGCGTGGCCGTCGGGCGCGGGAAGGGGAATGTCTCAAAGCAGGTCGTCGGCGTGTAGCGGAAGCCGGACTCGACTTCGCGCAGCTGCGTTCCCATTCCTCGTGCCCATGCCTCGTGGGCCCGCGAGTGAAGAACGCCGAAGGTGTAGTCGTCGTCACGGGCGAACGCGATCAGGGCGTGGTCAGGCACCGTCCCAGCGGGGAGCCAATCGAAGAGCCGGTGCTTGGCCGTTTCGGGCGTAGCGATGTAACGGTCGAGCCCAACCAGAGCTGCACGCAGCTCGGGGCGTGGTCGCCAATGCAACCACCAAGGCGCCTCGGGGATCCTGGACGCTTTGCGCATTGGCTCCGCGACGGCGCGGAGGTACTCAAACGGCGCTTCGTAGAGGGCAGCTTCGGCTCTCGGCATGGCCACGCCGAAGTCGATGATCCACATGCCTCTCGGCCGGCCTGTCAGGTCATCGCCGTTTACCCAGGGCCTGATGAGGTCCGCGTTGGACCGTCCGTCCGGGTTCGGGCTGGCAAGCAGGCGCCGCGCCGTTTCGCCATCGATATCGAACGGACCGCTCTTCTGGTCGCCAATGAATGCGACGCCAGCGTTCTCGGGCAACCGCCGCGCCTTCGTAAGATCCACTCCGGTTGTTAGATCTGCGTTGATGACCGGCACGGGCCGTCCGTTGAGCGTGCGGTCCTGCTGGGAACCGTCGTCCTGGCCCACGAAGCTGATATGTACGTTCGCTCCCGCAAGGACCCAGGGCTCATCCGCATAGGCGAAGAAGATGTCGCCAGTTCGCTTGATGCGTTCAAGCACGTCCCGGCCACGGCCTCCGCGTATTCCCTGGGTGGCCAGCAGGCCGGATCGCTCCAGCCGGCCAGCCGAGATCTGCGCTCGGGCCTTCTCGTGCCAGTAGGCGCAGAGGTCGCTCATGCCGGCGAGTCGGTCGCCGAACACCGCATAGAGCCTCTCGACGTACTCGTCGCCAAGGTTCGCCCGGAGGAGCTTCGCCCCCAAGAACGGCGGGTTACCCACGACGACGTCCGCGTCGGGCCACTCGGCCTCGTGCGGATGGCTCGGGTCCGAGAGGTCGAGCAGGGCGTCCTGCTCGCGGATGCTGTGGAGCGGCTGCAGGACCGGGTCGCGGGGGTGGCCGAGACCGTGGGCGAGCATCCACTGGATCTGGCCGATCCAGATGGTGACCCGCGCCAGCTCGGCCGCGAATGGGTTGATCTCGATGCCGAGAAGGTTCTGCGGTCCGACCTGGGGGAACTCCTGGGGCATGCGCAGCACGAGCGAGCCCCACTGGATGGCCTCGTATTCGAGGTCTTTCAGGAGCTGCAGCGAGATGTAGAGAAAGTTGCCGCTGCCGCAGGCGGGGTCGAGGACGCGGATGGCGCGGAGACGTTCGAGAAAGGCCCCGAAGATGCGCTCGGGGTTCTGGTCGGCAGGCGTGCGGGCCGTCACCTTGCGGCCGGCCAAAACGAGCGGCGTGATCTTGGCCTGAGTCTCGGCCCAGTCCCGGCGCAGCGGTGCCATGAGCACGGGCTCGACAAGCCGCAGGATCGAAGCCCGATCCGTGTAGTGAGCGCCGAGCTGGGCGCGCTGGTCGGGGTCGAGACCACGCTCGAACAATGTTCCGAAGATGGCCGGCTCGATCTGGCTCCAGTCGAGCTTGGATACCCGGCCGATCGTGTCAACGGCCACGTAGAAGTCCCCATCTGCGGCCATCAAAAGTCCCCACCCCTTGACGGGTGGATCACAGCGTCGTCGGTGGCCCACCTCCTCTTGTTCGAGCTTCCTTCATCCGGAAC
>JBEKCH010000071.1:0-14215 GCA_050014975.1 Candidatus Limnocylindrales bacterium | reverse complement strand
GCCTTCGAGATCGTCGCCACCCGTGCCGGTCGTCGCATCGAGGTCGTCACGTCCCGCGGGGTCGTTGAGGTGCGCGAGGTGACGCGGACCGGGCAGCCAGTGCGCACCGGCCGCTTCATGGCAACCCGCCTTATCGCCCTGGTTGAGCATCCAGCTATGGACGAACGCGGTCGCGTCGAGGTGACCACGAGGCATCGTCTCCAGGCCAGCGGTGGCAGGTAGGCGGGTCGAGACGGGGAAGTAGGTCTGGTGCCGCCTCGACGGACGGCCCGCCTGAAACCCTCGTCGAGTGACGAAAGGCGCTCTGCCGGCGTAGCACAATGTCGGGTCGGACTCTCGGGCCTCAGCGTGGCACCCGGCGGGCAAGAGTGCCGTCGAGGGAGCACGGGGTGGCCGTTCCCGCCCATTCCAGAAGGGTAGGGGAGCACGCAATCCCCCCTCAGGGCCAAGTTGGCGTTCACCATCCGCGTACTCTTCACCAGAGGTGAAGAATGGTGAAGAAGGTGAAGAGCCGATGCGCCCAGGCATCGGCTCTGCCGCAGCTTTGATCGCCCTATGGCAACCTGATTTGGCGCTTCGAGATCTCCATCGCTCCCTCTGTGTCGCCGAGGACATCGAGGCTAAGGGTTTGGGCCGTGTCGACCATTCGAGCCGCGGCGGCGGTCGCGCGCTCAGCTGCCGAGGCCCGAAGGGCCCCTAAGTCGACGACTCTTGACCGCGCCCGTCGAGTCCGTCCCCGACGGGCGGGGGGCTCGTCGATAGCTAGATCATGAACGAGGCTGACCAGCTGCTCGGCGCGTTCGCGAAGCGAGGTCCAGTCGGCGGCTTGCTTCGGAAAGAGGGCGGTATGGCCGTCGAGGTAGCGGGCTTCGAGCAGCGTCCAAGCGCCCTCGACGACGTAAAGCTCGACGAGCCAGGCCTTCGCCCGAGCTAGGCAGTCTGCCCAGCCCTTGGCTTGGTCCGCTCCGCCGGCCTTGGCTTGGTCCGCTCCGCCGGCGTCAGGCTCGATGGCGGTAAGCTCTCGCTCGAATGACCGGGCCCGCATCTCCCAGGTTAACGCGGCACGCCGCAGGCTCTCCAGGCGCGTCGCCTCTTCGGCGGTCGTGTTGATATG
This sequence comes from Candidatus Limnocylindrales bacterium, assembly GCA_050014975.1. Taxonomy (GTDB): domain Bacteria; phylum Chloroflexota; class Limnocylindria; order Limnocylindrales; family CSP1-4; genus Fen-1039. Next base: position 13,101 of record JBEKCH010000071.1, on the reverse strand, counting down.
GACGGTCAGTTCGACCAGGAAGACGGCATCGCGGAAAGCCTTTTTGGCGGCCTCGTGCGCGATTTCACGAGGCTGACCCTTCGCCGCCGCCAATGCCGCGGCCGCAGCGGCCGTCGGCACTCGCTCCAGCGGCGCGGCCGAGAGGGGCTGATCAATCAGCCAGCTCACATACTGGGCAGCGACCCGAACTCATGGGCCTCGGTCAGCCACAGCAGCGTGGCCCCCCGAGGTGAGAGTGCACCCTCTAGCTTGTCCATTCGGCTGCTCAGGCTCATTGCTGCGACTCCGGAAATCCCTGCTCATCGGGCGATCGACTCGTTCGATCGGTACCTATCACGGACTCGAGAGCCTCGATGCGGGCGGCGAGATCGGCTGACTCGATGAGCCTGGCGTTGGCGGTCGCACATGCGAGGAGGATCCGGTTACGAGCGACCGAGTTCTCAAGAGCCAACGATTCGAAGGCCGCCACCTCCAGCAGGCGCTGACTGCCCTCGATGGTTCGGAGCTGATCAAGGTCGTAGGCGACCGCGAGAGTCGCCTCTCTGCGGCGGCGCAGACCTCCGAGGCGGCGGGCGTCGGCGACTTCGGCCGCATGATCAGGGTGGTGCATGTTGCAGAAGCGCTCACCCCGAAGAGCCGGCGCCGAGCACAGCCTGCCGCCCGCGGTCGTGGCCGGGCAACCCCGGTTCACCATTCCGCGCCCGCTCACCATTGGTGAACCCTGGTGAGGAGCGATCGGCTAGCCAGCGCCATCGACCCGCTCCGCCTTGCCCCCGCTGAACGCCTCCCAACGGCCAAGGATCACATCGACATAGATAGGATCGAGCTCGAGAGCCGCACAGCGGCGCCGGTCCGCTCGGCGGCGATCAAGGTGGATCCCGAGCCTGCGAACAGGTCGGCCACCAAGTCGCCCGGTCGGGAGCTGTTTGAGATCGCGCGCTCCATCAGGGCGAGGGGTTTCATGGTCGGATAGAGCGGAGCGTCGGCCGGTCGATCGATCTCCCAGACATCGTCCTGGTCGCGATCGCCGCGCCAGCGATGCTCGGATCCTTCGCGCCAGCCATACCAGATCGGCTCGTAGGAGCGCTGGTAGTCGGCCCGTCCGAGCACGAAGCGGTCCTTTCGCCAGATGATCGTGTCGGACCAGTGGCCGCCTTCCTCGGCCAGGACCCGGCAGAGGAGCGGCAGCTCCTTGGAGCTCATGGCGCAGTAGATGGAGCCGTCCACGTAGGCGAGGAGGTTATGGCTCCAGGCCCGCACGAAGGCTTCCCAGGCAGCCGGCGCCATGGAGTCGTTGGCGATGCGTCGGCGACGTCGGCCTCGTCCTTGTCCACCGTGGTCGCCCAGGCTGACGTTGTATGGCGGGTCCGTGAAGGCCATCGTCGGGCGGGCACCGGCCAGCAGGCGCTCGACGTCGGCGGCCGCCGTGGCGTCACCGCACAGCAGGCGATGCTCGCCCAGAGCCCACAGATCGCCGGGCCCCGATCGCGGCTGGTGGGTCGCCTGCTCGAGCGCGGCGTCCAGGTCGAAGATCTCGGGGCAGTCTCGGCGCTCCCGGGCTTCGAGGCACCGTAGCATATCGTGGATCTCGCCCTCGCCAAAGCCAGAGAGAGAGATCGACGTTTGCGCCGGCCCCAAGCTCAGCGAGCAAACGAGCCAAGAGGGTCTCGTCCCAGGAGCCGCTGATCCTGTTCAGAGCGAGCCCCAGAACGCGCGCCTGCTCGGGCGAGAGGTCGAGCCAGATCACAGGCACACTGGCGCGACCCAGCCGGCGAGCGGCAACAAGACGCTGATGGCCGCCGATGACCGTGCGGTCTTCCCGGCGCGCCGGCGTGGGCTGCACCAGCGGAGCACGGCCGTGCTGAATCTCTGCCAACCGTGGCTTTCACCTAGCAACGTATCGGGGCCACTGACAGTCCCGCACCTACCAGCCCAGAGTCTGCCAACACTGGCTGCGATGTACGTGGTTTCTCCCCGAACGTAGCCCGAGTCTGGCCGGGGCCACACTCAATAGGCTTGTTGACGATGGATGCCCAGGCGAGTAGCATGCAATTGTTGACCGGTCGACCGGTCGCGTCTAGCGGCTTGGCGTCCCAGGGAGTTCAGATGCACGGGTATGCGGGTATGGAGTCGGAGCGGCGCGTCGATCCCAGTGCTCTGCATCGGTTCGTCGAAGAACTGTTCTCGAAGGCGGGCGTCTCGGCAGATGACGCGACATTGATGGCGGACATTGTCCTTCACACTGACGCTCGTGGCGTCTATTCGCATGGGACCGCTGCGGTTGCCGGATACATTGACAAGCTGCTGGATGGGCAGATCAATCCGAGCGCAAAGCCACGCGTGGTGGGTGACCGAGGCGGCTCGCTCGTCGTCGACGGTGATGGCGGCCTCGGTCATATCGCGTGTGTATATGGGATGCGACAGGCGATCCTGCGAGCGCGACAGACCGGGGTTGCCCTGGCTGCTGTCGGCCATTCAAATCACTGCGGCGCCATGTCCTACTACCCGACGCTGGCGATGGCGGAGGGGATGATCGGGATTGCCGGCACGAATGCGCTGCCGTGTATGGCGCCGTGGCACGGACGTGACCGCATAGTGCCCATAAGTCCAATTGGAATCGGTATCCCATCGAGGGCAGAAATACCAATTCTCCTCGACATCTCGTTCGGCGAGGTGGCGCGAGGCAAGATAGTAGTCCACTACCAGAAAGGCCTGCCTCTGCCAGAGGGCTGGGCATTCGACTCAGAGGGCCGCCCGACGACAGATGCGGCCGCAGCCGTAAAGGGTTTGAACCAACCTGCAGGGGGGCCCAAAGGCGTCGGTCTTGGACTCGTTGTCGGAATGCTCTCGGCCTTGCTCTCTGGCGCCGACTATGCCGGTGAGCTCGGATCGCTCGATACCGGGCCGAATCCCGGCCGAGATGGTCAAATCATGATGGCAATCGACATATCCGCCTACCAGGAGCCTACGACGGTCACAGGCCGGGTCGACAAGATCGTGCGAGAGTTTCGCAACAGTCGGCCGATAGAGGGCGTGGACCGTGTCTATTTACCCGGTGAGCTCGAAATCGAAACCGAACAGAGATTTCGGCGCGAGGGTATACCCGTAAGCGACGTCACCATAAGCGCCTTGAACCGTGTCGCCAGGCGGCTCAACGTTGATGCCGAGTGGCTCCATTGAAGGAGTGAATGGCCCAAGGGCCGTTGTTGGGCGGGCTGCGGAAGACCGTCGTGCCCGCGAATACAGATCGGAGTGCCTAGCGAATGAGACTTGTCAGGTATCTCACAGGAGACGTGTGGGGGATTGGGTGCGAGCGCGAGGGTCGAGTGTACCCAACCGGCTACACCGATATGCTCGATCTGATCAAGGATGGAAGTGAAGGCGTCGCACGAGCGCGCAAGACCGCGGATAGCAGCGCGGCAATTGACGTCGACCGCCTGCTAGCGCCGTTGCGGCCTGGGAAGATCTTCGGAACCGGAATCAACTGGCGCACGCACGTGCGCGAGAATCCGTCGTTCGTCGTGCCAGATGAACCAATTGTCACCTTTATCAAAGCGGCGAGTGCTGTGATTGGTCCGGGCGATCCGATCGTCCTTCCCCCGCACGATCGTGTCATCAAGAGACCCGGAGGTTTCCACGCCGCTTATGAGGTTGAGTTCGGGGTCGTGATGGGCCGGCCAGCTCGGAACATTAGACAAGAGGAAGCGCTCGACTACGTGTTCGGCTACACGATCTTTAATGATGTAACTGCGGAAGCGATATCGTCGCGGGGCAACAACCAACTCATGCTATCGAAGAACTTCGACACGTTCTGCCCTATGGGCCCGTGTATCGTTACGAAGGACGAGATTCCGGTTGTGGCGGCAGCTCATCTGCGCTGCTGGGTGAACGGGAGTCTTCGTCAGGACGCTTATCTTGCCGACCAGATTTCGCCGCCAGAGGTTCTGATCGAATGGCTCACGGCAGTCGCTACGCTCGAGCCAGGGGATTGCATCACGACAGGGACACCACCTGGCGCTGAGTTCTGGCGGACGTCGCCCAGATGGCTTCAGGGTGGGGACGTGGTTGTGTGCAAGGAGGACACGATCGGGGAACTTGTCAATCCGGTGATCGGTGCTTGACCGTCAAGCATTGCAGCCTGCCGAGGTGGGCGGGATTCCTATGATTAACAAGCAAGGTCGCTTGTTATTGGTCGGCGATGTCAGCTGATCATGCGATTATTGGTAGGGAGGGACCCTAGTGTCTCGATCGGCGGTTCAATCTCACAGGTGGTGGGGTGCCCTTGGCATCCTCTCGGTTATTGTGCTGATAGTGTCAGCCTGTGGCAGCAGTGCGCCAACGGCCACGGCTGTCGCGACGGCCGCGCAGACGACTGTAGCAACGACGGCGCCGACTGCCGCAGTGACAAGCGGGGAGACAGCGTCGATGTCCACATTGGTGGCCCAGGCGATCGCGGCCACGAAGGCGAATACGGGGCCACAGACCGAATGGACGGGGCCGACGACCGGCCCTACTGCTGTGAAGGGCAAGTTCGTTGTCGTCGTGTCGGGCGACCAGAACAACGGTAGTGACCTTGACTGGGCGACGGCGTCCGCGCAGGCTGCCACTGCGATCGGCTGGAAGAACACGACCCTCGATGGAAAGGCGACCGTGAGCGGCTGGGAGGCCGCCGTTACTGAGGCGATTGCCCTCCATCCGGACGGGATCGTGCTCGCAGGCATTGACGGGAGTGCTGTAGAACCCTTGCTCAAGAAGGCTGTCGCGGCCGGCATTGTCATCGTGGGTCAACACAACTCAGCGACGCCTGGACCTGTTGCAGACTGGGGCGAATACTACAACATCGGCCAAACTGTTGGTGATATTGAGACGGCTCTGTTCAACTACATAGTCGCTGATTCCAGTGGGCAGGCACACGTGCTGCTCACGTTGGATGACCTGTACGCCATCGCCGTCGCGAAGACGAAGTTCCTGGCCAACCTCCTCACTACGTGCCCGGGTTGCACCAACCTTGGGACCGTCAACGTGCCAAGTGCAACGATCTCTACAGAGACGGCCGCTCGAGTAACCGGTTGGGTATCTCAGTATAAGCCTCCGTTCTATCTTTGGGCATGTGGAGACGCGCTGTCAGACTATGTGCCCGCGGCCCTGCAAGCGGGTGGTATGACCCCGGGTCAGATCAAGCTAATTGGAGCTGATGGCACCGCGACTGCCTATCAGCGGATCCGAGACGGGTGGCAAGTGGCCACGGTGCCAGAGCCGCTGTTTGAAGAGGGATGGATCGCAATCGACGAGTTGAATCGCGCATTCGCGAGTCAGCCCGCGTACGATTTTACGGTTCAGGCCTATGTCGTCGATAAGGCCAACGTTGACCTCGAAGGCGGCGCTCAGAATAGCTTCGACCCCACTAACAACTACAAGCAGCACTTCGAAGCTCTGTGGGGCGTTGCAGGCAGCTAGTTTGCGCAGCCGATTGGTGATTGGCATGGTGCAAGCGGCTGGCTCTTCGGCCGCTTGCACCGCATCTTCGGGAATGGTTCCGACAGCAGGGATATCGCCAGATGGCTGAAGCCGAACTTCTGTCGGTTGCCGCGCTCGTCAAGCGTTTTGGAGCAACGACCGCGCTCGACCACATCGATTTCACGCTGCGGCGCGGCGAGATTCACGCATTGCTCGGCGAGAACGGCGCTGGTAAGTCCACGCTAATCAAGATCCTGGCGGGCGTCTACCCAGCCGACGAAGGACGTGTCGTATTCGAAGGCCGTGAGGTACGTCCCGAAGTTGATCGTCTCCCTATTTCCTTCATTCATCAAGATCTTGGTCTCGTCGACACTCTGACCGTGGCTGAGAACATCGCGCTAGTCGCTGGCTTCCCTCGGCGGAGACATCTGATCTCCTGGTCTGGAACTCGCTCGATGGCGCGAGCAGCGCTTGCTGCCATCGGGGAGGACATCGACCCAGACCGGCGAACCGGGCAGCTGACTGCCGGGGAGAAGTCGTTGGTGGGAATTGCTCGAGCGCTAGCCCTAAACGAGGTCGGTGTCATCCTGGACGAGCCCACAGCCGCCCTCGAAGAGCATGACGTGGTGAGGCTGTTCGCGATTCTTCGCGACCTCCGCGACAAAGGCGTTAGCGTGATCTACGTAACTCATCGATTGGACGAAGTATTTCGCGTCGCTGACCGCGTAACGGTTATTCGCGACGGGCGGAACGTGGTAACCGTTCCAACATCAGAGACGAACGGTGAATTTCTCATCTCTGCGATCGTTGGTCAAGCTCTTTCGGGTGGGGTGGCACGGCCAGCATTGGACTCTGGTGGTGAGGTGATCCTGGAGGTCCGAGACTTGGCTGCGCGGGGCTTAGTTCCGTTGTCGTTTGTTCTCCGCAAAGGTGAGATCCTGGGTTTGGTCGGATTACGCGGCTCTGGTCACGACCTCATCGGGAGGCTCATCTTTGGAGTGCAGAGAGCCCAAGGCGGGGAAGTTAGGCTGCACGGTCGGTTGGTCCCTCTCGGGGACATCCCCGCTGCTGTGAATTATGGGATCGGCTTCGTCGCCGCCGACCGTCAGGCCGAGTCACTCACGCATGGACTCACAGCCCGCGAGAACATGTACCCGAACCTATGTATGGCCAACAAATGCGGGGCTATGCGGGTTCTGCCTCGGCAGGCGGAGCGACAGCGCTACCGCGCCGCGGCCCAAAGGTTTGACATCAGACCTACTGCGCCAGAGGTCACAATATCTTCCCTAAGCGGTGGCAACCAGCAAAAGGTCGTTGTTGCCCGTTGGCTCGAAGCCGGCTGTGCGCTCCTGCTGCTTGAGGAGCCCACGATGGGGGTGGATGTCGGCGCCAAGGCCGGGATCCATCGCGTTCTGTTTCGGACTGCGGCGGCGGGAACCGGCGTTATCGTGACTTCGAGCGACTTTGATGAAGTACGGCAATCGTGCAATCGCGCGCTTGTGTTCCGTGATGGGCGCCTCGTTGGTGACCTCGCTGGTGCGAGCATCTCCACCGAACGGCTCACGGCGCTCGCCGGTGGTGGAGCAATCGAGGGCAGCATCCAATGAGCGGTCAGCAGGCGTCCCAGATGGAGTCGACACCACGATCGGTAGGGGTCGTTGTTGCGGAGCCCTCGCCTATTCGCCGAGCAGTGATTCGGATAGTGGGCACGTACGGCCTTGTCGGCGTGCTCGTCCTCTTGGTCGTGTGCTTCTCAGTGTTGCGACCGACGACGTTTCTGTCGACGTTCAACGTGGGCGAGTTGCTTAGCCAGAAGTCGGTTGCGGCGCTCGTGGCACTGGCGGTGATGTGCCCAATGATCGCAAACCAATTCGACTTGTCCGCTGGCTACATGCTCGGCCTAGGTTCCGTCCTCGCGGTCGGACTGCAGCTCGATGCTGGGGTGCCTTGGTACCTGGCCGTGCCGCTCGTGCTGATCGTAGGGGCGGTTGTTGGGCTCGTGAATGGCCTCCTGGTTACGAGGGCGCATATTGACGCCTTTATAGTCACGCTGGGGACCGGCACGCTTCTTCTGGGGGTCATGGAACTGTACACGGGAGGCGAGCAGATCGTGGGGTCTGTACCGAGCGGGTTTATGGAGATCGGGCTTGGGTCAGTGTTCGGTATACCCCTGCCCGCGTTGTACGTTGTTGCCGTTTCTCTTGTGCTTTTCGTGGTATTTGAGTATACGCCAACTGGTCGGTTCATCTATGTCCTTGGCGCGAATATGCGAGCTGCGGAGTTGTTAGGGATACGGTCGCGTCGCATGATCGTCGCTTGCTTCGTGGTTTCTGGGGTTCTGAGCGCGCTGGCCGGAGTGGTGCTCGGCGCGCAGCTGGGTATTGGGAACAGCTCCATCGGCCCCGAGTACTTGCTGCCAGCGTTCGCAGCATCGTTCCTTGGTGCGACGGCTATCAGGCCGGGACATGTGAACGTGCTGGGCACGATTGTCGCTGTTCTGCTTCTATCGGTTGCCGTCGATGGACTTCAGCAACTGGGCCAGCCGTTCTGGGTGGAGCCGTTCTTCGATGGGGGCATGTTGATCATCGCTGTCGGGTGTGCTGCGTATTTCTCGCGGCGTCAGCGCGAAACCTGATGCGGTCAAGTCGAGCTAGGCGCTGTGGAGGAGCGTCGCGACCGGGGAGGAATGAGGCGAGGGCCCTCGGCCTGAGCAGCTAGCGGCGGTCATTGGCCATGCGGGAAGCGCGTCGAGGCAGACTGGGCATGCTGGAGATGTGTCAGTACATGTCTGTGGTGGTCGAAGCGGTGAAGGTTTTCTACCTCCATCGTGACGACGAAACGACGCCGCTTGAGGAGTCACTCCTCGCGGTCGGCGACCTTATCCGAGCCGGCAAGATTCTGTACTTCGGTTTCTCGAACTTTTGTGGTTGGCGGATCGCCGAAGCGGTGGGTCTCTGCCAACAGTTAGGCATACCCAAACCTATCATATCCCGGCCTTACTACAATTTCCTTGACCGCCAGCCCGAGGTGGAGGTCGTCCCGGCCTGCTATCACCTGGGGCTTGGCGTCGTCCCCTACAGCCCGCTCGCTCGCGGTGTCCTAACGGGTAAGTACCGCGCTGGCGAAGCGCCCTCGCCAGATTCGCACGCTGCTGTTTCTGACCCACTCGATATTGCGACAGATACCCGCCAGCGCATGCTCGAGACCGAGTGGCGCGAGGAGTCGCTTCATCTGGTAGATGAGCTCCGAGCCCGGGCCGAGGCAAAAGGCATGACAACCGGGCAGTTCGCGCTCAATTGGCTTCTCGATAACCAGATCCTTACTGCCGTCGTGGCCGGAGCTCGGACGCTGGAGCAGTTTGAGGAATACCTGGGCGCTCTAGACCACAGCTTCGACGCGGACGATGCCGCCTTCGTCGATCGACTGGTCCCGCCTGGCTACCCCTCCACGTACGGCTACCACGACCCGAAATACCCGCTACGCGGCCGTGTCCCCCCGCGCGCCGGCACTCCCCGGAGGGTCTCAGGCGGAACCACGGCTTGCGTCGCTACCCAAAGACCTGACGAGCCTGCCGCCAGGGTCGCGGCGGACCGGGTGATCGGACGACCACAGCTACGTACAATAGAACCGTCCGAACTCCCATCCGCAATCGACCACGGTCCCACTTCCTCGACACGGTATTTCATCTACGAGATCGGAGGTGGGCTCCAATGAGCACGAGCTTCTTCAGGGACCTTTCGACCAGAACACCGACACGCGTCTGGATCAACAACCCGACGTTCGATGAAATCGGCCTTGCTCTTGCGAATGGGGCCGTCGGTTGTACGACGAACCCGGGCTATGGCGGCGGCCTATTGCGCCGGGCTCCGGAGGAGATTCGCCCGATCATCGCGGACTGCGTGAGATTGACTGACGACGATGCGGCGGCGGCCGATCTTGTACAGATGCGGCTGGTCTCGCGCATTGTAGAGCGCTTCCGCCCGCTCTATGACGATTCTGCTGGCCAGTACGGCTACGTCTCCATCCAGGGTCGGCCCGATGCTGACGACGATCCGACTCTGATCGTAGCTCAGGCACGAGCCGGTCATGCCATAGGGCCGAACGCCACGCCAAAGCTCCCGGCGACAGCGGCAGGGTTGGACGCCCTTGAGGTCATTGTTGCCGATGGATGCCCAGTCATCGTGACGGAAGTCTTCAGCCTAGCTCAGCTCGTCGAGGCGTGCGAGCGCTACGTGCAAACGACCATCCGGACCGGCGTGAGGCCCCCGTTCTTCATTAGCCCCATCACCGGCATCTTCGGCGACCACCTGAAGACGGTCGCGAAGAAACACAACCTTCCGGTGGCGCGAGAGGACATGGAGCTGGTTGGACTGGTGCTCGGCCGCGAGTGCCAGCAGCTCGTCGAGGAACGCTCATACCCAGTAAGGCTGCTATGTGGGGGGGCACGCATCTCACTGGACCTCTTGGGCATGGTCGGGGCAGCGGTTCACGTGACTGTTAACTGGAGCACCTTTGCTGAGGTCCTCGCGGACCCGAAGCCCTTCGATACGGGTTACGAGAAGCCAATTGACCCAGTCGTCCTCGACCGTCTTGCATCTGCCTTCCCCGACGTCAAGAAGGCCTTCGCGCTCCGAGGTCTGACGGTGGATGAGTTCGAGAGTTTCGGACCCGTGCAGCACTTTCGCAACAACTTCCTCGAAGGCTGGACGGCGGTGAGGGGGGCCATCGCGGAGACGCGAGCAGAACTCGCCTTGCAAGGCTCCCGCCAATCGAGCAAGGAGGGCTCACGCCGTGCGAGGTGAATCTGCTCCGGTCGTGGCCGCCCTTCCCACGCTACCCCCCAACACGAACGAGAAGGAACAAGGATCAGGGGATGAGCTGGCGGCCCCACGTCGGCCGCTGGGCGGCCTCCGCGGGGGTAGCCAAAACACTAGACAAGGTGGCAAGTTTGGTGAAATATGCAAAGACGGTAATCAGTGCGGCTGTCGCGTTTGCCGCGGTCGTCGGCGATGCGGAGCCAGTACGTCAGGTCAACGGTCGGTCGGGAGGACATGGAAATGGCACTAGGGCTGGAGCGTATCGGTAAACGCCCGGAGCCTCTCGCGACAGAGATCGCGCGGCGCATCCTTGACTACCTCCTGGCGGGCCACCTCGAGCCGGGCGAGCGCATCCCATCCGAGCGCCACCTCGCCGAGGCCCTTGGAGTGGGCCGCTCGGTGGTGCGCGAGGCCCTCAAGTCGATCACCCTCCTGGGGCTCCTTGAGGTGCGCCCCGGCGACGGCACGTTTCTGCGACAGGCCGATTCGGAGCTCCTCCCGCATGCTATCGAGTGGGGCCTCTTGCTGGGTGAGCAGCGGGTGGCCGATCTCATCGAGGTACGTCATCACCTCGAAGTGCTGGTGGCCGGGTTGGCCACGGACCGGGCCACCCGCGACGATCTGGTGATGTTGCGCACATACCTCGAGAATATGCGGACGGCATCTGACACGGCATCCTTCGTTTCCGCCGACCTCGCATTCCACATGCGCATGGCGGAAGCCACCGCAAACGTCGTGCTGCTCCAGATCATGGCCAGCATCCGCAACTTGCTGCGCGTGTGGATGGAGCGCGTCCGCCGTTCCGAGGCGGACAACACCCTCTCCACTAGCGAGCACGAGACGATCTTGCGGGCCCTGGAGTGTGGCGATGCCGCGGCCGCCCGCACGGCCATGGAGATCCACATGGAAAGCGCCACACGAAAACTCGCGCAGACCCTCGCACTGGCAGGGCAGAGCGCGGCAGGTTGCACCGAGGTAGTCCTGCACGCGCCTGAGGGCTGAGCGGGGCAAGTGTGCGTCGGAGCGTAGCGACGGCTGTTTCGCTGACAGTGGCAGATCCTACGGATGTGATCGCACGGTATACCCGTATGCTTCGGAGTTCGTCGCAGTTCGGACGCCTTCAAGAACGCGGGCCCGACTTCGTCGCGCATAGCCATCCACGCAAGGCTGACTCCTGTGTGGATGCGACAAGCGGGCGTTGAGATCGGAAGCTCGTTCAGGCGGGTCACCTGTCCATAGAGAATGCGATCTGCCGAACGACGGTCCGATAGGGCACGATCGGCCGAAGCCGGCGACGGAGCTCCCGGAAGGCTGTCGACGCCCAGATAGCGGCCTCGCGGAGCAGGTCGCCCATGCCTGGGCTGGAGCGACGAAACGGGCCTCGTCGAGTGTGGCCAGGACCGTCTCGCGCTCACCGGACGATAGGGCGTTGGGCGGGACCGGTCGTGGCAGGCAAGTTCGCGGCGGCGCCGGATGGCGGCGCCGATAGACGGTGGCCCTCGATCGACCCAGGGCCATGTCAATGGCCGTGTGCAGGTGGCCGGTTGGAATTCAGCGAAGCCGCTCCCGATGACCGCAACGGCTTGGGGTCGTCGCTCTCGGCCAGCAGCCGCTCCAAGAGCTCGGATGCTTTTCCCCGGATCTGTATACCAGATCGCCAGGCGGGCCTTGGCAAGCTCGACCTGGCCTGCCCGGCTCGCTGGCGGATGCGCTCAAGCGCGAACTGCTCGGGACTGCGCTGGGATGTCCGCGTTCTGCGCGTAAAGTGCCGCTGGCGCACCGCTTCTAGCGCCGCCGCCAAGCGACGATATGGGAGCTATACAGGCCTTCGCGCCGGAGTATCGCGCCCTTGGCACCCGGATCGACGTCTCTCTCGTACTCGGCAAGGACCGCAGGCTTTTGTGGTGTGGGGTGTCATTATCCGGTCGTGAGCGCAGGCGAGCGAGTTTCGCGGCAAACGACCGACACGTCGGAAGCAGTCCGGGCGGATGCGATCAACCCCTCAACGACCTCCTACACCTTCCGGGCATACTCCTCGCGAAGCTCGATCACCGCGCCACCCGGCGCTGTGTCGAAGTAGCACCAGCGGTCACCGTTGAACACGGCGGACACCAGCATCTTGTGGCCTTGAGACCTAAACTTCTCGACCATGTCATCGTAGTTCGAAACGCCGAATGCAATGTGATGGATGCCTTCGCCCTTCTCGGCGATGAACTTCGACCAGATCGACCGATCGTCCAACGGCTGAAGTAGCTCAATCCGAAGCGGTCCGAGTGTGAGCCAGACGAGGCGAGCTTTGAACGACTGGCCGACAAAGAGCTCTTCCTTCTTAGGCTCATAGTCGTAGATCTCCGGACTGGCGATGTTCCAGATCGTAGAAAGGAATTGGACCGTCTTCTCCGCATCCTTGACGGCGATGCCGACATGGCTGAGGTTCGTCAGCTGAAATGGCCCATTCTCGAGCTTCCAACTCATGTTTCGTCCTCCAAAAGGGTAACTGTTATTCTACCAACAATCCTCGAGGAAGCCAACGCATCTCGTCTTCGGACCGCCTTAACGTTTCCTATGAACCTGGCCGGAGCAAGCGGGCGTACAACTTGTGTGTTCCAGCACCCCAGGAGTACGCCCAATGGAAAGCCAAGTCGCTCTGGATCGCCGAACGCCGGAGATCCACCGGAGGAGGTTCGTGACCAGTCGTCGTTATAGCTCGACTAACGCCAGGCCCTCGCTGAGTCCACCTGGGCCTGGGGCGTGCCCCTGTGCTCGCCGATCGATCGCGGTCTGACCCCCGATGAGATGGGGTTGTGCTGGTGGCAGCCGACGGTGC
>JBEKCH010000070.1:0-11771 GCA_050014975.1 Candidatus Limnocylindrales bacterium | reverse complement strand
GAGCACCAGCCGATGTCCGGGCCGAACCTGGCGCGCAGGTTCGGCATCGAGCAGCCGCCTGGCGCGCATTGGGAGGGCGGAGGCGCACACATCCAGGCCCTCTACTGCCTGACCTCGTCACTGGCCGCGCCGCTGGAGCGGTTCCTGCGGGTGCAGGCCGACGTTGCCCCTACGGCGGACGGGATGCGAATTCAGGGCTCGATCTGGGCCATCGGGCCGCTGGCGACCGCGTATCTCCAGACGCTCGACGAGGCGAGTTGGCCGACCATCACGTATGCCGGATCGCTTCTACGGCTCGATTGGCGGGCGGCGCGGCGATGCGGTCACTGCGGCACGACGTTTCGACCTAAGAGGCGCGACCAGCGCTGGTGCGGCCAGCGCTGCCGCTGGGCTGCCTCGAAGTCCCATGGTTGACTATCCGAAGAGTCCGCCCTGCTCGGCGGCCTTCTTCTCGACCCGTTCGGCCTGCTGGTAAGCCGGGAGCACGAGCACGGGTAGCTCCGGGTGCCGAGGTTCTTCCAGCAGCTCGCGGATAGTCAGGATCTGGATACGCTGGTAATCGCGGCCGGACAGCTCCGAGTGATAGACGCCGGCCGTCGTTGCCTCCAGCTGCATCGGCCCGGAGGGCTCTTCGAGAGTGACGAACAGGCCGATCACCCGCAGCGTAGCGCCAGCCACGGCGAGCCGAAAGGTCCCCCCGACGCAGCTACTCCGAGCTGGCTGGCATGGGCCGGGCAACAGAGCGCAGCCCAACTCGATCCGACGCTGTCTCGGGCCCTTATCTGGCGTTAACGGTCCGTTATTGTCTGCGGCTCAGACTCCGGACAAGACGGCTGCTCTCTCTTCGGGCAGAGTGGCCGTTCCCCGGAGCCCTCGCCGTCTTCTCCCCCCTCGGCGGCGGGGGCTCCCCCTTGTTGGCGCACCGAATGGAGCGCCCACACATAGAGAGGCGAGTATCACAACGTCGTCGTCTGGGTCTGATGTCCATCTAGTCGTACTCGGTATTCCGATACCAGACTAGAATCTGTGGGTGGCAATTGACTTGTTCGCGGGCATCCCGGTGGCGGACTACGCAGCAGCTCTGGAGTGGTATCAACGGCTCTTCGGCTCGCGGCCGTCGTTCCTCCCGAATGACATCGAGGCGGTGTGGGAAATCGCTGAACACCGATTCGTCTTCATCGAACAGAAACCCGAGCGTGCCGGAAACGCCAGGCATCTCATCTTCGTCGATGACCTTGACGCGCTCGTCGCGGAGATTGCCGAGCGGGGGCTTGACCCCGCCGAGCGGGAAACCCTCTCGAATGGCGTCCGCAAGGCCGCGTACCGCGACCGGGACGGAAACGAGATCGGGTTTGGTGGCGCTCCCAAGTGACCCGAAGTTGACACCTGGGACCGTCTGGCTCAAGTCTGCGGGCAGTACCTCGGGAAGGGCCAGCAGGTCGCCATCGAGGGCCGCCTCCAGACGCGCCAGTGGGATGACGATCGCGGCAGTCGTCACTGGAAGACGGAGGTCGTGGCGACGTCGGTGGAGATGCTCTCCGGCCGGCGCAAGCGCGACTACGAGGCCGAATCCCTGGCCAGCCAGGCGGCGGCCGACAACAACGGCATCTCCCCCAACGAGGCGGCCGAGGTTGGCGTCGTCACGGCGGCCGACGCACCGGCCGACGAGTCCGCCACCGCCGACGACGAGCAGGTGCTCGTCCTGGCGTAGCTCTCCTCGCCGGGGCGCGGCGCGGACCCCCCACGTCCGCGCCCCGGCCATACGCCGGCTTCGGAGCCCGTGCCTGGAGCGGCTCGGCCCGGCGCTCGCTACAGGGCGGCCACGAAACGGGCGATCACTCGCGCCAACCGCGGGCCGGCGGCCTCGGCTGCCGCCAGCACCTCGGCGTGGCTCAGCTGGGTGCCCGACAGACCGGCTCCGGGGTTCGTCACCAGCGACACGCCGCAGACCCGCAGGCCGGCCCAACGGGCCGCGATCGCCTCCAGGGCTGTCGACATGCCGACCGCGTCGGCGCCGAGCCTTCGCAGCATCCGGACCTCGGCCGGGGTCTCGTAGCTCGGACCGGCAAGGCAGGCATAGACGCCTTCCGAGAGGGCGACGCCCTCGGCAGCCGCGGCCTCGTGCAGCCGTCTGCGCAGGGCCGCGTCCCAGACCTCGGTCATGTCCGGGAAACGCGGGCCGAGTTCCGGCGCGTTCGGGCCGATCAGCGGATGCCTGCCGGTCAGGTTCAGGTGATCCGCGATCACCATCAGCGTGCCGGCGCCGTAGTCGGGGTTGACGCCGCCGGCCGCGTTCGTGAGCACAACCGCCTCCGCCCCCAGGCGGCCCATCAACAGGACCGGCTGGACCACGAGGCCGGCGGCGTACCCCTCGTACAGGTGGAAGCGACCCTGCTGGACCACTGCCGGGACCCCGGAGAGCCGCCCGAAGAGCAGCCGTCCGGCGTGGCCCGGGGCCGTTGCCGGCGGCCACCCCGGGAGCTCGTCGAACCGGATCGCGACCTCCAGCTCGAGCGCGTCGGCCAGGCCGCCCAGGCCCGAGCCCAGCACCAGACCGATCCTGGGCCGGAGGGTCGTGCGTTCGCGAACGGCGTTCTCCAGGGCCGTCAGCCGGGCCGGCTGCTCGGCCGGAGCGATCTCGCGCCCGAGATCCAAGGCCCGAGGCTCGTCACGCGCCGGCTCGTTCACCGCTCGTCCTGCGCCCGTGACGAGGGCGCCGCGTCTTTCAGGTTCCGGGCCCAGAACGCCAGGGGCAGCAGGTCCGACAGGCGCGCCGCGTACACGCCCGTGCCCTCGCTCGACGCCGCGTAGATCTCCACGTCGGGACCCCACTCGGCCAGCAGCTGGCGGCAGATGCCGCACGGACTCGACGGATCCGCCGTGGGAGTGACAACGACACACGCCCGGATCGTCATCTCGCCGGCGCTGATGGCGCCGACCACGGCGCTGCGCTCGGCGCAGATCGTGGCCCCGTACGAGGCCGACTCCACGTTGCAGCCCGGGTACATGGCGCCGCTACCCGCCAGCACGGCGGCCCCGACCCGGAAGCCCGAATATGGCGCCCGCGCTCGCGCCTGGGCTGTCAGCGCCAGCTCCAGCAGGCTGGCGAACTCCGGCAGGCGCCGGGCGGCCACGACTCGATCGATCGACTCGATTCCAGGCTCGCTCACGATCTCACCTCGACGAATCCCGGGCACAAACCACCAGGCGTGATAGCGTCTGCGGCGACATCAGGTCCCACCGGCGGAGGAGGCAGGCGAACGATGGAGACGAGCGGCCGAGATCCATCTTCGAGCAGCCCCAGCAGCCGCGGTGCCGATGCCGCGCGTCGTGCCGACGCGCCGACGAACGAAGCTGGAGCACAGTACCACCTGCACCTCGCGGCCGGACAGATTCCCTCCACCGTCCTCATGCCCGGCGATCCCGGCCGGGTCGAACTCATGCGGGCCACCTGGGAGAACGGCGTGGAGCTGGCCTTCCACCGCGAGTTTCGCTCCGCCCGCGGGACCTACAAAGGCGTGCCGATCGGCGCCATCTCCAGCGGCGTGGGCGCCCCGAGTCTCGAGATCGCGACCCACGAGTTCGCCACCATCGGCGGCCAGACGGTCATCCGCGTGGGCACCACCGGCGCCTTGAAGGCCGAGATCCGATGCGGCGACCTGATCGTCCCCGCGGCCGCCGTCCGGCGCGACGGGACCGCCGACCGGTACCTGCCGCTGGAGCATCCCGCGTTCGCGGATCCCGAGGTCTTCATGGCCCTCGTCGAGGCCTGCGAACGCCTCGACTACCGCTACCACGTCGGCATCGCCTGCAGCGTCGGCTCCTTCTACCTGGGTCAGGAAAGGCCCGTGATCGGCGGGTTTTGGCAATCCGCGGCCGACGGCCTCATCGAGGACCTGCGCAAAGCCGGGGTGGCCTGCCTGGAGATGGAGTGCTCGGCCCTCTTCGTCCTGGCCCGGCTGTTCGGCATGCGCAGCGGCGCCATCCTGGGCGCCGTCGCGAATCGCGAGACGAACGAGTTCGGCGACAACGGGGCCGAGGAGCGGGCCATCCGGGCGGCCAACGAGGCGGTCGTCATCCTGGACGAATGGCGGCGGCTCAAGACCGCCGCCGGCAAGGCCAACTTCTTCCCGTCGCTCCTCAGGCGTGGCTGAGCACGGCGCCAGGATGGGCGGCTCCCCTGGCGGCTCCGGTCCTCAGGTCGCCGACTCCCGTTCGTAGGGCCGGCCGTCCGCGGCCGGGGCGATGCTCCGCCCGATCACGCCGGCGAGCACGACGATCGTGATGATGTACGGCAGCGCCTCCCAGAACTCGCCCGGCACGTGCGCCATCAGCTGACCCAGGTCGCCGGTCGGCGGCTTGATCGCCAGCGAAGTGCCCAGCCCGGTGGCCGACGCGAACAGCAGCGCCGCGCCGAAGGCTCCCAGCGGCGTCCATCGGCCGACGATCATCGCCGCCAGGCCGATGAACCCGCGTCCGGCCGACATGTTCGCGTTGAAGCCGTTCGTCTGCTCCATGCTCAACCACGCGCCGCCGAGCGCCGCGAGCGCGCCCGACATTACGACGTTGCGATAGCGCAGCCAGATGACGTCGATGCCGACGGTCTCGGCAGCCCGGGGATGCTCACCCGCCGCCCGCGTGCGCAGGCCCCAGCGGGATCGAAACAGCATGACCTGCAGAAAGATCACGATCACGATCGTGCTGAGGCCGATCGGGCCCTGGCTCAGCACGGCGTTGATCAGCCAGCCCACCAGCGGCAGGTCGGCCACCTGATCCGGAACCTTGTATTGGGCGAAGCTGCCGGCACTCGTCGGCGCCTGGGAGGCGATGAGGGTGTACAGGTAGCCGGTGATCCCGGCGGCGCCGATGTTGATGATCGTGCCGCTGATGATCTGGTCGACCTTCACCGAGATGGCGAGCCAGGCGTGCAGCAGGGCCACTGCCATGCCGACCAGGATGGCAGCCGCCAGGCCGAGCAGGAGGGGTAGGGTGACGCCGAAGAACGGCAGGGGTGTGCCGACGCCGAGCGCTGCGGATGCGCCAACGCCGACCATCCAGCCGACAAACGCGGCCGTCAGCATGATGCCCTCGATGCCGATGTTGACCACGCCCGACCGCTCGCACATGACGCCGCACAGGGCTGCGAGGGTGATCGGAACCGCCACGGCGACCGTGGTCTGTGACATGACGCTCAGGTTCGCGAGCACATAGCCGAGGAGCTGGAAAAGGATTCCCAGAATCGGGAGGGCGTCGAGGGCTTGCGGAATGCTGCTCATGCCACGGCCTCCGCCGCCTGGGCAGCCCCCCCGTCCACCGCCGGTGTCGAGCCGCGTCTCGCCGCCCTGCGATCCAGCCAGTGCCGGAGCGCGTTGACCACCAGGAAGACCAGGATGATCGCCTGAAGCGCGTCCACCAGCTCTGCCGGAACCCCGGCCTGAACCTGCATCGTCTGTGAACCGGCTCGCATCGCCCCCAGCAAAAGGCCGGAAAACAGGATGCCGACCGGGTTGGACCGTCCCAGCAGCGCGACGGTGATGGCGTCGAAGCCGACCGTCGTGTCGTAGCCGGGCTCGATCTGATGGACCACGCCCATCAGCACCGTGGCGCCGGCCAGGCCGGACATAAGGCCCGCGATGGACATCGTCAAGACGATCAGCCGGTTGGTCCTCATCCCGCCGTAGCGGGCCGCATCCGGGTTGGCTCCGGCCGACCTGATCTCGAACCCGAGCGTCGTCCGGTAAAGCAGGAACCAGATGATCGGGACCGCCACCAGGGCCAGCAGGATGCCGGCGTGGCCGTCCTGCCCGAGGATGATCGGCAGGGCCGCGTTCCGATTGGTCACGTCGGCCGTGATCGGCTGATGCGCGTTGGGCAGGGAGAGCGGCCCGCTGATGGCCCAGTAGGTCACGAACACGAACACGTAGTTGAGCATGATCGTGGTGACGACCTCGTGGGCTCCGGACGTCGCCTTGAGGAGGCCCGGGATGAACCCCGCCGCGGCGCCGAACGCCGCCCCGGCGAGGAGGGCCAACGGGACGGTGATATACGAACTCTGGCTGACGCCGACGGCCGTGGCCACGGCCATCGCTCCGACGGTGCCGAACAGGAACTGGCCGCGCCCGCCGATGTTGAACAGTCCGGCCTTGAAGCCAAGCCCAACGCCCAGGCCGGCCAGTATCAGCGGCGTCGAGTAGTTGAGCGTAGAGGCGATGCCGTCGGGGCTGGCCACTCCTCCCAGCAGGGCCAGGTACGCCGCGGCCGGCAAGCCGACGTCGAAGTTCTTGTGGCCGGCCAGGAGTCCGCTGCACAAGGTAATGCCCACGGCTCCCACAAGGAGCGCCAGCAGGATGGCGACGACCGGCTCGGCGATCGGCTGGGCCGCAGCACGGATGGCGCCGACGATGGCCTTCCGAGCGCGTGCCGGCGGCCGCTGGATCGTGTCGGGACCGCTCACGCCCATGCCTCCTTCTGGGTCGCCGCCGCCTGCCCACCAGTCGCCATCAACAGGCCCACGTCGCCCTTGTCCGCGGTCCGCCCGTCCAGCTCGGCCACCATTCGGCCGCGATACATGACGACGATCCGGTCGGACATCTCCATGACCTCGTCGAGCTCCGCCGAGACCAGGAGCACGGCCGTACCTGCGTCGCGCTTGGCGATGATCTGGCGGTGGATGAACTCGATACTGCCGACGTCCAGGCCGCGGGTGGGCTGATCCAGGATGAGCAGCTTCACCTCCCGGTCGAACTCGCGGGCCACGACCACCTTCTGCTGGTTGCCGCCTGAGAGCGTCGACGTCAGGACCCTGGCGGAGGGCGTGCGGATGTCGTAACGCTCGATCTGTGCGGCCGCGGATTCCAGGATGGCCGAGTCGTTGCGCATCAGACCGCGCGCGAACGGCGGCCGGTAGTAGCTCGTCAGGATCAGGTTGTCGTACACGGGAAACGCCAGGATCAGGCCGAAACGATGCCGGTCGCCCGGAACGTAGCCCACCCCGGCCTCGTTCAACCCCCGCGGCGACAGGCCGGTTACGTCCCGACCCAGCAGGGTGACCTTGCCGCCGAGACAGCGCCGCAACCCTATCAGCGCCTGGACCAGCTCATCCTGGCCGTTGCCCGCGACGCCGGCCACGCCCAGGATCTCGCCGGCCCGAATCTCGAAGGTGGCGCCGGGCACGACCTCGTGATGGCGATCGTCGGCCACGCGCAATCCCTCGACGCGCAGGACCGGTTCACCGACGTGCGACTCGCCCCGGTCGACGGTCAGCTCCACCTCGCGGCCCACCATCAGCTCGGCGAGCTCCTCCTCCGTCGTCTCAGCCGGCTTCCTCTCCCCGATCACCCGGCCCCGACGGATGACGGTGATCCGGTCGGCCACCTCCAGGACCTCGTAGAGCTTGTGGCTGATGAATACGATCGAACGTCCGTCGGCGGCCAGGCGGCGCAGCAGGGCGAAGATCTCCTGCGTCTCGCCGGGCGTCAGAACCGCGGTCGGCTCGTCCAGGACGAGGATCCTCGCGTCTCTGTACAGCGCCTTGAGGATCTCCACTCGCTGCTGCTGGCCCACCGACAGCGAGCCGACCTTCGCATCCGGATCCAGGTCGAAGCCAAATCGCGCGGCAAGCGACGCGATGCGCTTGTCGGCCTCATGTCGGTCCACGAACACGGCGTTCGACATCGTCTCGGCGCCGAGGATCACGTTCTCGGCGACGCTCAGAACCGGGATCAACATGAAGTGCTGGTGGACCATGCTGATGCCGCGGGCGATGGCATCGGAGGGCCCAGCGATCTGGATCTGCCGGCCGTCCAGCAGGATCCTGCCCTCGTCGGGACGGGCAAGCCCGTACAGGACGTTCATCAGGGTGGTCTTGCCGGCCCCGTTCTCCCCCAGCAGGGCGTGGATCTCGCCCCGACACACGTCGAGGTCTATGTGGTCGTTGGCCACCACCCCGGGGTATCGCTTGGTTATGCCTCGCATCTCCAGGGCGGGGGCGCTGGCGTCTAAGGCGTCGTCGGTCATGGCTCCTCGATCGGCCTGGGGCCGGCCAGATGCGACGAGCGGGCCGCGCCGGAGGGGCGCGACCCGCTCGAGTGTCTACGAAAGCTGCCGAGACTCGATTACGAGCCGCTCCAAGTCCCGCAGTTGGCCGGGCAGGTTGTCAGGGTGCCGGCCTTCATGGCTGCAAAGGCGGCGTCCAGCTTGCCCTGGAGGTCGGAAGGATAGGTCACCAGGGTGTTCTCGCTGAGGGGCGCGTAGCCCACGCCGTTGTTGGCGGCGTTGAACTTGGCGATGCCGCCCTTGGCGGTTCCGTTGGCGATCGAGGTGACCGTCTGGTTCACGGCGGCCGAGACGTTCTTCTCGGCCGAGGTGACGAGGCACTTGTCGGCGCTTGGGTAGGTCAGGTACTCGTCGACGTCCACGCCGATAGCGTAGATGCCGGCGGCGCAGGCCGCGTCGAGGGCGCCGTTGCCGGTGTTGCCCGCGACCTGGAAGATGACGTCGACGCCCTGCTGGGCGATGAACGCCGTACTGTAGGTCTTGCCCCAGACCGGGTCGCCGTATGCCTTGGTGAGGTCGCCGGTCGAGAACCAGCCAGTATCGACCTTTACGTTCTTGTTGTAGGAGGCCGCGCCCAGCTGGTAGCCCTGCATGTAGCGCACGACGGCCGGGTTGTTGTTGATGCCGCCGATCTGGCCGATCACGCCGGTCTTGCTGACGGCAGCGGCCACGATGCCGGCCAGGTAGCCGGCCTGGTCTTCCTCGAACTGGATCCCGATGAGCTTCGGCAGCAGCGTGGCGGCGTCGCCCTTGCAGGCGAAAGTGTCATCGGGTGCGCCGCTCGGGTCCACGCACGGGGCCACGTCGACGGCGACGAACCAGATGTTAGGGTTGGCCTTGGCCGCCGTGATGGTGGCATCACCCAGGTTGAAGCCCACCGTCACGATGATGTTGTAGTTCTGTTTGACGAACGTCTGGATGTCCGTGGTGTAGTCCGAGGCGTCGGCCGGAACGGCGTAGTTGACGGTGGCGCCGAGAGCCTGGGCAGCCGCCTTCGCGCCTTCGTACGAGTACTGGTTGAAGGTGTGGTCGGTGACCGAGCCGACATCCGTGACCACGCCGATCTTCAGGGGTGCCGTAGTGGCACTGGCAGTGGAGCTCGAACATGCCGCCGCGATGGCGGCCGTGGCAAGCAGCGCGAGCGCTGTTCGGAGCTTTCCGGTCATATGGCTCTCCCTTGATCGCACTCCGAGGTCTTTGGGCGACCTCCTCTGACCGAATTGTATCGCGGCGCAACCGCGCGCCACAGGTCAATAAGTCGCCCCGGGGCCCACGCCGACGGTTCACTTCGCCGCGCCGGGAAGTGGGGTTCCGACCAGGCTCAAAAGGAACCGGCAGGTCAGTCGGGACGATAGAGCTCGCGGCGATCGAGCCCGGTCGCTGCGGCGACCTGCCGGACGGCATCCGAACGCCTCGCCCCGCCGGCCACCAAACGCGCGATCTCCGCGCGAGCATCTTCCATCGACGCCTGCCCCTCGACGGCAAGCCGCTTCGCGGCGGTGCCGCTGCTCGAGGTCGCTTCGACGACGATGGCGAACTCGCCCCGCAACAGGATCGCGCCGGCGGCTCCCTTTGCCGCGAGCTCGCCCAGCGCCCCGCGCACGACCTCCTCGTGGAGCTTGGTCAGCTCGCGACAGACGGCCGCGCGGCGCGTGGCGCCGGCGGCGGCGGCGAGATCGGCAAGAGTCGCGGCAACGCGCGACGGTGCCTCGTAGATGACGCACGCGCGCTCGTCGGCCCCGATCCGGGACAGCCGGGCGCGCCGCTCCCTGCCGCCGCGGGGCAGGAAACCCTCGAAGCTCCAGCGAGCCGCGGACAGGCCGCTCGCCACGAGCGCAGCCAGAACGGCGGAGGCTCCCGGTATCGGCACCACGGCGCCGCCCTCCGCCGCCCAGGCCGAGGCCAGCTCCCCGCCGGGGTCGCTCACCAGCGGCGTGCCCGCGTCGGTGACCAGGGCCAGGTCGCGCCCGGCCCGCAGATGCTCGAGCAGCTCCAGCTCGCGACCCCGGCCGCTCCGGGCGTGGTAGCTCACGAGATGCGTGGTTATCTCGTAGCGGGCGAACAGCCGCCGCGTCAGGCGAGTGTCCTCGGCGGCGACCAGCGGCACGGTCCGCAGCACCTCCACCGCCCGGTACGTGACGTCGCCGAGGTTGCCTATCGGCGTGGCGACGACGAACAGCCGGCCCGCCGAGCCACCGGCCGCGGCGCCGCTCTCGCCGGCCGCGCCACTCCCTGCGCTCACCGTCGCGCCGAGCCCGGCCGCCGCCGCGGATAGAGATAATCCACGCCCGTCGTCCGCGGTCCCAGCTTCGCCACCGGCGGCACCTGCCGCTTGAACTCCGAGATGGCGACCATGCGCTTGACTCGCTCGACCGCCGCCGCCAGGAAGCCCATGGCCACCAGCTCTTCGTCCGTGCGGCGCTTGTCGATCATCCAGAAGAGAAGCCGATCGAGCTCCGGGTAGCTGAAGCCGGCTTCGGCCTCGTCCGTCTGACCCGGCCAGAGGTCGGCCGAGGGAGCCTTGCGGATGATCGCCTCGGGCACGCCCACCGCCGCCGCGACCTGCCGGACCTGGCTCTTGTAGAGATCGCCGATCGGGTTGAAGGCGCACGCGGAATCGCCGAAGAGGGTCGTGTACCCGATCAACGCTTCGGTCTTGTTCCCCGTCCCGACGACGAGCCCGCCCCACACGACCGACCGGTCGTACAGGACGCACATTCGCTCGCGCGCCATGAGATTGCCGCGTCGCAGCGGGCCAGCTTCCCCGGCGTCCACTCCGCCGGCGCCCGGCTCGCCGTCCCGCCCGAAGTAGCCGTCGACCATCGGGCTGATGTCGACCAGGTCGCTGGCGCAGCCCAGCCTGTCGACCACCAGCCCGGCGTGTTCGACCGATTCTGACGAGGACGTCCGGTAGGGCATCAGCACACACAGTAGGTTCTTCGGGCCGATCGCCTCGGCCGTCAGGAACGCAACCAGGGCCGAATCGATGCCGCCCGAGAGACCCAGCAGCCCACGCGTGAAGCCCGCCTGGCGGAGCTGGTTTCGGATGAAGTCGACGATCACCCGCCGGGCGATCTCGGTGTCTATCGCCAGCTCGGGGGGAAGCTCGAAGAGCCGGCCCGAGCCCTCATTCGAATCGCTCCGGCGGCCGCCGGGCGCCGCGCTCATCGCCGCTTCTCGCCCCCGCCGGTCGCCTTCGACCCCGGCGGGCCTGCTTCGCGATCGTCGCTCGGCTCGCTCGCCTCGTCGATGTCCAGGCCCGTTCTGCGGGCCAGGATGCGGCGCAGCTCGCGCAGGTGCAACTCGGGTCGCTCATCGCGCAGGAGTGGCAGCCCGATTCGCTCACGGCGCACGTCGCCGAGCTCCACGTCCACGGTGTACAGCCCCTCGTCGAAGAGCGGCGCGCTGAAGAGCGTGTCGCCGCTGGGGCCGATCACCTCCGAGCCGCCCCAGAAGCTGATCGTCTCGTCCATGCCGACGCGGTTGCAGAAGACGGCGAAGCTCGTCGTCAGCTGGGCGTACGTCCGCATCAGCGTTCGCCACGAGACCGCCGTCCCCAGCCCGACCTCGTGGATCGCCGCGAGATCGCGGCCCGGCGACGACGACACGTTGATGAGCATCTGGGCGCCGTCCAGGGCCAGCGTCTCGGCCACGCCCAGGTGCCAGAAGTCCTCGCAGATCGCGATGCCGAGCTTCACGCCCAGCCGCGAGTCGAC
>JBEKCH010000069.1:0-12437 GCA_050014975.1 Candidatus Limnocylindrales bacterium | reverse complement strand
GGACTGCCCAGCATCCCCGGCCTCCCGAGCCTGCCCAGCATCCCGGGCCTGGGCGGCGGACTGCCCAGCATCCCCGGCCTCCCGAGCCTGCCCAGCATCCCGGGCCTGGGCGGCGGACTGCCGAGCATCCCCGGCCTGGGCGGCCTTCCGTCACCGGGGGAGCTCGAAGACGATCTCACGAAGGGAGCTTCCGGGCTCCTGGGCTCTCTCGGCGGGCTCGCCGGCTCTCTCGGTGGGCTATTCGGATAACCAGCGCGTCTCCGCCGGCGGCCCAGTGGCCTGCTAGATGAGCCCCTGGCGGATCACGTAGGCGACCGCATGGGCGCGGTTGCGCAGCTCGAACCGGGTGGTCACGTCGTGGATCACGTTCTTGACCGTCCGCTCGGAGAAATACAGCTCGCGTCCCACCTCCGCAGTGTCGTGGCCGTCCGCGATCAACCGAAGGACCGCGACCTCGCGCTCGGTCAGCCCGCCGAGGGTCAGCCCGCGGGGCGAGAGCACCTGCCGCTGCAGCCTACCGACCTGGGCCAGAAGCCTGCCCAGCAGGTCCGGCGGCAGCGTGCCGTCCCCCTCCGCCGCACCGCGTATCGCCTGCTCCAGAGTGGCTGCGTCGCTGTTCCGGCGGACGATGCCGCTTACCCCCGCCTCCACCGCGGCCAGCAGGCCGGCGTCGTCGACCCGGCCGACGAGCAGCACCACGCGCCGCAGGCCGATCGCCGGGGCGGTCCGTATGGCGCGGATCGTGGCCGCGTCCGCTTCGTCGGCTGCGATCAGAGTGACGCCACCCTCCGGCGTCGGGCCCGTCGTGAGGACGATGTCGGACTTGCGGCCGAGCCTGGCTTCGATGCCCGCCCGGGTGAGTGGATCCGCCCCACTCAGCGATACGAAGATCTTGTTCGGGGACGCCATTCGATTCCTCCTGCCCCGAGCTTCCGTTCTCCTCCGTCGGTTCGAACGGGGCGGAGGCATTCTGCTACCGAGCGGATTCCCAGGACTTAACGTGCAGTTACCGAGCGCGGCCGGCGGTTCAGATCTGCCCCTTCGGGCAACCCGATCCACCCCTCGGCGCCTTCCCTCCCAATCGGCGACCCGCGACACTTCGAGCCACCATGGCATCGATCGTCAAGCTCCCAAGCGAGGTAGTCCAGGTCGTCCCGGGCGCGACGGCAACCGTGCCGGTCACGATCCGAAACACCGGTACCGTCGTCGACCAGTTCACCATCGAGATCCTGGGCGAGGCAGCCGCGTGGGCAACCGTCCAGCCCCCGACCCTCTCACTGTTCCCTGGCGCGGAGGGCCAGACCGTCGTCACCTTCGCGCCTCCACGCCTGGCTTCGGTTCCCGCCGGCACGATCGTCTTCGGGATTCGAGCTGCCTCCCACGAAGACCCTTCGGGGAGCACGGTGGAGGAAGGCAACCTCGCGGTGGCGGCGTTCGCGGACACGTTCGCAGAGCTCCTGCCGCGCACGTCCACGGGCAGCCGGGCCGCTACTCATAGTCTGGCGCTCGACAACAGGGGCAACGCCGCCGTCAATGCGACGGTGGCGGGCACCGACCCGGACAAGCTGCTCGATATCGGCGTCAGGCCTCCGGGGCTTGTCGTCGGCCCCGGGGCTGCGGCGTTCGCCAGCGTCAGGGTGGCGCCACGCAAGAGGTTCTGGCGAGGCCAGCCCAAGACCCGGCCCTTCAAGCTCCAGGTCGAGACGGCCGACGGCGCTCCGATAACGCTGGACGGCACGATGCTCCAGCAAGCCATGCTGCCGGGCTGGCTCGGAAGAGCGCTCCTGGCCTGCCTGGCGCTGCTGCTGATCGCCGCGCTGCTGTGGTTCGGGCTTCTCCAGCCGGCCATCAAGACCTCGGCCGAGCAGGCTCTGGCCGATGCCGGCTACACGCCTCACCCGGCCGGCGCGACCGCCACTCCGACCGCCACTCCGGCCGCGACACCTGTCTCGACCTCGACCTCGACCCCGGGCCCGACCCCGGGCCCGACTCTTGGGCCGACCCCCAGCTCGTCGCCGCTCTCACCCTTCGCCGGAACGCCGCTCAACGGCCGGCTGATCGCCAACGGGAAGTCCACGACCGGACCGGTTGCGTCGGGGAAAGTCCTCTACATCACCGACCTGGTCTTCGAGAACCCGAATGGGCTGAGCGGGTCCGCCACGCTCCAGCTCAGCAAGGGACTCGTCATCGCGTATCTCCAACTCGAGAACTACCGCGACCTCGACTACCACTACGTCACACCAATCGTGATCAAGAGCGGCGATGCGCTCACCTTCACCGCGAACTGCACGCCCACCCTGCCATGCAATCCCTCCGTCTTCTACTCCGGCTTCACCATCCCTTAGCCGGTCGCCGGGACCGGCTGGGGCTGGCGGCCGCAAGCGTCTTGGCTCTCGTCGCGGCCGCCGGTTCGACTGTCCCGCCCTCGGGCGGCGCCGGCGCGGTGGCTGCACCCCTTCCGGCCCGCTCCAGTCCCGCGGGTCAAATGCAAGCCGAGATCCTGCAGCCGCCCACCATCACGCTGTCACTATCCGTGGGACCGCCGGGAACCGTCACCACCGTGACCGGCCGTCACTTCCCCGGCCTGCGGCCGGTCCTGTTGCAGTGGTCCACGGGCGTCCAATTCAATCCCCCGAATCCCATAGTCGCCCAGGACGACGGCACCTTCGTGGCTCAGTACCTGGTCGTTTTCGGGGACGACGTGTACGGCCCGCGCGAGCTCCAGGCCGTCGTTTCCGTTTTCGGCGTGGCTCCGGGAGTTGTCGCAGTGGTGGCGCAAGCCCCCTTCCTGGTCGTGCCGCACACCGCCGAGCCGCCCGTCGTGGACATTATCCGGGCGCTCTGGGGATCGCTGCCCTTCTTCTTCCGCCACTGAAGCCAACGTGGAAGGTCCCGAAGCGGCGCGACGGGCACCGGCGGCGGGCGACCCGGGCCGAAAGCGAAGGGGCCGGTCCGACGGTTGGCCCCTTCTTCTGGTTGGCGCGTTCTGGACCTAGTGGTGACGCAGCGCCTTCACGATGACCTGCGCCAGCAGATCGCGCCCGGCAGGCGACGGGTGGTCGTCACAGGTAAGAGGGGAGGACGACACCACGATGCGCAGTCCTGCCGCACAGATGTCCCCGCCATAGGCACTGGAGGCGGCGGCAAACGCGCCGAACCCGTCGGCAACGATCCCGCCCCAGGCCAAAGTGCGATCAGCCACGACCTGATTCACCTGCGAGATGACGGCCGTCTCCATGGGGTCACTGTAGTTGGGCGAGTAGAAGGTCAGGGCGACGAGCTTGTGTCTGTAGCCATCCAGGTTGCGGATGTGTCCGTAGATGGTGTCGAGGTTGGCTGAGAGCGTCGCCAGCATGCTGGGCAGGCCCGCCAGCTAATCGTGGATTACCCACGTACCGGCAGGTCCCAGACGCAGCCGTCCCAGGTGGACGGGCAAGACGGGACCAGTCGGCGGTTCGATTCGAGTTGTGCGGAGGTAAACAGCCTGCTACCCCATGGGCTGGATATCGCAGACTGCGACGTCAGTAGCGCCCTTGAGGTCGCAGCCACTCGAGGTGGAGCGATTACTGGACCGGTTACTGGACCGATTCGTGGGCCAACGGAGGCCACTCCCGGCCGGTATGTGCCCGCCGTTCACGCGTGAAACTGGGGTGGCCTGCGGGGGTCGAACCCGCAACCTTCGGATCCACAGTCCGATGCTCTGCCGATTGAGCTAAGGCCACCACGTGCGCGCCCTGCGGGCTCGGCGGCGCGCAGTTCGGGCCGCCGCGGTGGGCGACGGGGAGTATAGCCGCTGCGCGCCCGTCGGTCTGCGCCCGACGGGCTGCGCCCAGCGCCGTTGACCGCCGTCAACAAGGGCGGCAGCCAGACCCTTGACTGCGCAGGCGCAACCCCCAATTCGTCCGCAGGTTCTGGTGGTACCACCTGATCTCGGACGCCGGGACCAGAGGGCGGGGGTTCAGCCAGACCGCCCGCTCTACGGTTGCGCGCATGAAAGCCAGCTTGGAATGGTCATGCCAGGTCTCGGCAAGATGACGTCCTCCGCCGCTCCCGGGCCGACTCGCAGGCTCCGCATCGGCGTCGCCGCCCTCGGGCTTGCGATCCTGACGATCGTGGCCACGGCCTCGCCGGCCTTCGGCTGGGACCCATCCGCGTTCAGCCCCGCGGACGAGCAGCTCCTCTTCACGCTGACGAACCAGGACCGCGTGTCCGCCGGCCTGAACCCCCTGGTGAATGACTCGTTCCTCCACAAGATGGCCGAGTGGCGGGCCAAGGACATGGGCGACCGAGACTACTTCTCCCACACCATTCCGCCCGACAACCACATGGTCTTCTACTACATGCAGCGAGACGGCTACTGCTTCAAGGTCGCGGGCGAGAACATTGGCCTGAGCACATACGGCGACGACATTGCCACCAGCCGCATCGAAGCGGCCTTCATGGGTTCCACGTCTCACCGGGAGAACATCCTGGGCACCTGGCAGCGCATGGGCGTCGGCGCCTACAAAGCTGCCGACGGCCGCAAGCTCTACGTCGTGCTCTTCTCGCTGCCGTGCACCACCGCCAAGCCCAAGCCCAAGGCCACGGCGAAGCCAGTCGCCAGGGCCACGCCGGTGACGACGAAGACCGCCGCGCCCACCGCCACGCCGACGGTCGTGGCCACGGACACCCCGACCCCGACCGAAGCGAACGCCACGCCGACGCTCGCGCCCTCCGCGAGCCCCACCGCCCCGCCCTCGAGCGCGCCGACCTACGACCCCGCGACCGGCGGCCAGCCGAGCCCGACCGAGCAGACCGCGCTGAGCCTGAGAGTTCGCGATGAGGCGCCGTCGCAGGGCCCGCTGGACTCGCTCTTTCGGATGCTGTTCGGCGGCCTGCTGGGCTGAGCGGACGGCCGACGGCCGACTGCGGCCGGTGCGCCCAGAGACTACACTTCGGCCGTGCCGACCCAGCCGCCCGTCCCGCCGCCGTCCGAGGCTCGCTCTTCGGGCGCCGCGCCCTCCGGCCCACGGCATGACGGCACGATCCTTGAAGCCCGCAACCTCACCCGGAGCTTCCGCCTGGGCGGCCGGGACGTCACGGTCCTGCGAGGCATCTCGCTGAAGGTGATCCGGGGCGAGTTCGTGGCCTTGATGGGACCCTCCGGCTCCGGCAAGAGCACGCTCCTGCAGCTGCTGGGCGGCCTCGATCGACCGACCGCCGGCGAAGTCATACTCGACGGCGAGGTGGTCAGCCAGCTGGGCGACCGGGAGGCGACCCGACTGCGGCGAGAGAAGACGGGCTTCGTCTTCCAGTTCTTCAACCTGATCCCGCTTCTCGACGTCTACGAGAACGTTGCCCTGCCGTTTACGATCGCCGGCGTCGATCCGCGCCGCGGCGATGCGGCGGCCCGGATCAAGGATGTCCTCGAGATGGTCGATCTCGTGGGCTGCGAGCGCAATCGGCCCGACCAGCTTTCGGCTGGAGAGCAACAGCGAGTGGCGCTGGCCAGGGCCCTCGTGAGCAGCCCGGCGCTCCTGCTGGCCGACGAGCCAACCGGCAACCTGGACTACGCCAATAGCGGCGAGATCCTCGACGAACTGTGGCGCTCGTGCGACGAGCGAGGCCAGACCATCGTCCTGGTCACCCACGACGCCCGTGCCGCCGCCCATGCGGACCGCGTGCTCGTGATCGGCGACGGCACGATACGCGACGAGATACAGCTGGGGCGTCGCAAGGACAGCGACCCCGGGCCGCTGATCACCCGCCTGGCCCAGCTGGGCCTCTAAGCGTGCGGCGGTTCTCGTCACTGGCCTGGCGCAGCCTGCGGGCACGGAAGCTGCGCAGCGTCCTGACGATCACCGGAGTGGCGCTGGGAGTGGCGGTGCTGTTCGCCTCGCTGACCGCGAGCGCGACGATGGACGCCGCCGTGGATCGGGCCGCCGCCGACGAGATGGGGCACGCCGCGCTTCGGGTCGAGGCGCTCGAGGAGCGGGGCCTGAGCCCGGCGACCGTGGCGGTCGTGAAGAGCGCGGCCGGCGTGGCCGTCGCCGCGCCTTCCCTGGAGCAGAAGACCTACCTTGCGGTCAGCCCGAACCAGACCGCGTCGGCCACGCTTCCGCCGCCCGTGACCGTCCTCGGAGTGGACCCGGTGGCGGAGCCGCAAGTGCACGACCTGCCGCTCTCCGGCGGGCGGCTGCTGGCGGCCACCGACACGCTGAGCGCCCTCGTCACCCAGACGCTGGCGGGCCAGGAGAACCTGCGGGTCGGGGATTCGATCACGCTCGATGGGAGCGCGAGCTCGGGGCCGCTGACGTTCTCGATCGTCGGCATAGTCTCCGGGGACGGCTCGCTGCCCGACGCCGAGGGGCGCCTGATCATCGTGCCGTTGATCTCGGCGCAGACACTGTTCGATACCACGGACGTCACGCGCGTGGATCTGACCGCGCGTCCCGGCGTCTCGGCGGACGAGCTCATCGGACAGCTCGAGGCCATCATCAAGACCGAGCCGTACGTGCTGGCGAAGACCTCCGACACGGCCGACTCGCTGCGGGCGGAGACGGCGGACTTTCGCGGCACGCTTCTGCTGGTGGCTGCCGTCGTGCTCTTTGCCGGCGCGTTCCTGATCTTCAACACGCTGGCGATGACGGTCACGGAGCGGGCCCGTGAGGTGGGGCTGCTCCGCGCCGCCGGCACGACGCGATCCCAGGTGATGAGCTTCGTCCTGTTGCAGGCCCTGGTCCTGGGGGCCATCGGCTCGGTCGTGGGAGTCGCGGCCGGAGTGGGCCTGGCCGCGCTGACCCTCTCCTGGGTCAGCGCCACGGGTCCCATCGTGCTGAGCGCACCCGTCGTGTCGCCCGGTCCCGTGCTGCTGGCGCTCCTGATCGGGATCGCGGTCACGCTCGCGGCCGCGCTCGAGCCGGCCTGGCGGGCCGGCCGCATCCCCCCGGTCGAGGCCCTCCGTCGTGGCCCGACGGGGACCGTGGCCGGCGAGGCGCGACTGCGCTGGCTGGTGCTGGTCCTCGCCGTCATCGCGCTCGCGGCGCTGGTCGTCTGGCCCAGGTCGGCCGAGTCGGGCTCGACGGCCCAGACCTGGGGCCTCCTGGCGAATGTCTCGGGACTCGGTGGCCCGCTGGCCGTCTACGGCCTGCTGCTGGCCGCGGTCCTGCTCATGCCCCGTGTCCTCGGCCCGCTTCTTCGCCTGGTCGGCATCCCATTTCGCGTCTTCCGTAACGAGGAACGGCTTGCCCGCAGCTCTCTGGCCCGCGACACGAGCCGCACGGCTCTGACCGCGGGAGCGCTGGTGATCGGCCTGGCCATGGTCGTGGCTCTGGGCGCTGCCGCCCTGAACGTCGGCCAGATCGGCGCCAGATGGCTGGCCGAGACGATTCCCGGCAGCGAGCTCCTGACCGCCATCCGGCCGATCTCGCCGACCGATCCCGTCCGCGACCAGATCGCCGCGATTCCCGGGGTGAAGTCGGTTTCGCCGATCGGGCTCTTCGGTGTGGGCCTGGCCGTGGGCCCGAACACGGTGCGCCAGGACGCGGCCGCGATCGTCGGCAAGGACTTCGCCACGGACGGACGGCTGGTCTTCGGTCCCGGTGATGGCGACCCGGCGACGGCCTTCGCCGCCCTGGACGCCGGCGGCGCCGTGATCGTCCCGCAGTCGCTAGCGAGCGCCTCCAACGTCCGCCTCGGCGACACGCTCGACTTCGTGACCGGAGCGAATGCGACGCAGCTTCGGGTGGTCGGGATAGTGGCCCACTCGATCCCGGGCGATGACGGGGAGGCGGTCCTCGTCGGCTGGTCCGATGCCCTCGGGCCTTTCGGCGCCTCGGGCGCGGACTTCTTCGCCGTTCGCTACGAGCCGGGCCGGGAGTCGGCGGCACGGACCGAGGTCGATGCCGCGGCCCTCCAGTACGCGCTCGAGCCCTCCGATCTGGGCCGTGTCCAGGGCACGGTCGGCGACGCCCTGGGGCGGGTCTTCACGCTGCTCGACGCGCTCGCCCTGATCGCCGTCCTGGTGGCCGGCCTGGGCATGGTCAACACGCTCTCGATGAGCGTCTTCGAGCGCGTCCGCGAGATCGGAGTGCTTCGAGCGATCGGGATGTCCCGGCGACAGGTTTGGGCCATGGTTGTCATCGAGGCCGGCATCCTGGGCGTGGTGGGATCGCTGATAGGCGCGCTGGTCGGCCTGTTCGTGGGCGGCTTGCTGGTGGCCCTGTCGAGCGGAGGCTTCGGCCTGGCCTTCAATCCGCCGTGGGCGACGATCGCGCTGGCGATTGTCTTTGGGGTACTCGTCAGCGTCGCTGCGGCCATCTATCCGGCCGGAGTGGCCAGCCGCCAGTCGATAGTCCACGCCCTGCAGCACGAGTAGCGGCGCGCTCCGGCGTGTAGCGCGGCTCGGCTGGCGGGCTGCGGTTTGGTACACTCCGTTCCTCGGACCAGGAGGATGGGTCCAGATCACGGCTGCGTTCGCAACCACAGGAAAACGTCACGCATGCTCGCGACTCATTCGCTGAACCGCCTTCCCGCCGCCGAGCGTGGCATCACGATCGGCGATTTCCTGGTCCCCATTCGCGTCGGCGAGCGCATGAGCGCTCGTCTGCGCCACATCGCGCTCGTCTGCGTTGGAGCGGCCTTCATCGCCCTGACCGCCAACGTCACCGTGTGGCTGCCCGACAACCCGGTGCCGATCACGGGCCAGACGCTCTCCGTCCTGCTGGTCGGCGGAGCGCTCGGCTTTCGCCGGGGCGTGCTCTCGGTCGTGCTGTACCTGGCCCTCGGGCTGTTCCTGCCCGTGTATGCCGGCCATGCTCATGGCCTGGCGAACATCGCCTCGTTCGGCCAGGGGGGCCTGGTCCTGGGCGCCCTGGGCGGCTACCTGATCGGCTTCGTGTTGGCGGCCGGCCTCGTGGGCAGGCTGGCCGAGCTTGGCTGGGACCGCCACATCCCCGGCGCCATCGGGGCGATGGTCATCGGTGAGATCGCCCTCTATCTGGTGGGCGTACCCTGGCTCGCCATCGCCGCACACTTCTCGCCGGCGGTGGCGATCGAGAAGGGGATGCTGCCGTTCCTCCTGGGCGACGCCGTCAAGCTTGCCGTTGCCTCCGGGGTCTTCCCGTGCGCCTGGTGGCTCGTGGGGCGCCGCGCCGACGACCGCTAGAGACGCGGCCCAGAGCGCGCTGGGCGCCGCGCGTCCGCCCGGTTAGAACGCAGCCCACTCCGTCGGATCCAGCTCCCCGATGCCGAAGAGCTTGAGGCACGGCTCCAGGCCCTCGATCGTGACCGGCACCAGGTCGCGCCGCCAGGTGTCGCGGCCCACCTTCAGGCGATGTTCAACGACGCGCTCGCGTCCGACGGCCCGGACTTCCTCGCCGTTGTCGACGTAACCGAGCTTGGCCGAGACGCCGGCCGACGCCGCGTTGCCCTCGAGGTAGCCCGACTCCGCCACTTCCGCGCCCAACCCTTCGAAGGCGAGGGCCAGAACGGCGGCACGCATCTCCGTGCCGTAGCCGCGGCCCTGATACGCCCGACCCATCCAGCTGGCCGTCACCACCGTCCTACGAACGGAGAAGCTGCGGGCCATCAGATCCTGGACCCCGATCGGCTGCCCGCCGGCCACGACAGCCAGGCCGAGGCTCCAATTGGTCGGGCTCCAGCTGCCGCGCGAAGCCCACCAGTGCTGGAGGAACTGGCGCTCGAAGGCGGGGGAGGGGAGCTCGTGCCAGGGCACGGCGAAGAAGGTGCGGCCCTCTTCGACGATGCCCTCGCGGGCGACCCGCATCAACTCGAGCAGGTCGTCGTCTGTCGGCAGGCGCAGCTCCAGGCGCAGGGTTCGCAGCCGGAGGTCGAAGAGGGGCCAGGGGTGTCCGCTCATGCCTCAGAGATTAGCGGCGGCACGGGCCTGGCGTGGGGGCGGGCGGGCGCGATCGGTCGCCGGCATCACCCGGCCGGAGCGGCCTCAGGCCGACTTGCGGCGGCGAGCCGGCACGGCCTCTGCCTCGGGCTCTTCGGCCATGACCGGGATGGCCACCGGAGCGGCGGCCCGGGCGGGCCTGCGCGACTTCTTGGCCGCCGCCGATGCGGCTGCCGCGGCGACGGTTTCCGGCGCAGCGGCCTGGCGGGCGACCCTTGCCGCGGCCACGCTCGCCTCCAGCGCGGCCACGAGATCCGTCAGCTTCGCAGCCGGTGCGGCGGCCGGTTCGGCGATCGCCTCGCCGGCGGCCCTGGCCTCGATGATCGCCATGAGCGCCTCGCGGTACTCGTCGCGATACGCCTGGGGGTCGAACTCGCCGGTCATCATTGCCACCAGCTGCTCGGCCATCGCCAGCTCGGCCGGCCTGACCTCGGCGTCATCCTCGGGGATGGCCAGGTCTGCCACGGGGCGGACCTCGTCCGGCCAGTAAAGTGTCGAGAGCATGATCGTGCTGGCGAACGGGTCGAGGGCGGCGAGCTGCTCGCGATCGCGCAGGACGATCTTGCATACGGCCCGCAGGCCCTGTCTGGCGAGAACCTGCCTGAGCAGGAAGAAGGCCTTGCGGGCGACCGGCTCCGGCTCCAGGTAGTAGGCCTGCTTCACGAAGCGCGTGGCCTCGCCGCTCGAGTCGACCGGCACGAACTGCTCGATCTCGATGGATCGGACGGTCTTGAGCGGGACCGACGCAAGGTCCTCGTCCGTGATGACGACGTACCGGTCCGGCGCGACTTCGTACCCGCGCACCGTGTCGCTGCGCTCGATGATCGCGTCGTCCGTGGGGCAGTAGGTCTTCATCTGGATCCGGCCGCGGCACGCGGCATGGAGCATGTTGAAGCTGACGCCCCTGGACTCCGTGGCCAGGTACATCTTGACGGGGATCGTGACCAGCCCGAACTGGATGGCCCCTTTCCACATCGAACGCGGCATCGGACTGCACCTCGCACCCGCGAGCACTCTCGGCGTGCCCGCGAAGCGCGAGCATAGCGCGAGGAACGGCGCCGTTCATGTTGCCGTGCAGGTGTCCCAGCGGGCGTCCCAGGCTCAGCTCCGGCGGAGTTCCGCCTCGGCTTCCGTCAGGCGGGCCATGATGCCGTCGCGGAGCCTGTCCAAACCGGCGTGCACGTCCCTGGCGCTCGTCCCGATCGAAGTCAGGGTCAGCTTGAGCGAGCGCTACGTCTCCAGCTGCTCGCGCACGCCGTTGAGGGCCTTTGCGATCGCGGCCGCGTCCACTTCGACATCCCGGTCGCGCAAGGTATGCAGGGCCAGCAGCCGGGCCAGCCGAACGGCGGCCTCCAGCGTCGCCAGGTCCGGCGCGGCCGGGTCCACCACGCAGTAGACGTCGCCGGCTCGAACGTCGAAAGGGGCGATCCCCGCGGGGGCATGGGCAGGGCTGAATACGACTAGGGCAACGGCCGCGTCGCGGTTCGACCTGGCCTCGCGCAGCTCGTCCCGCATGTTGCGGCCGGACACGTAGCGGTCCTTGCACTCGATGACGACACGCAGCTCCGCCCCTGCGGTCGCCTCGGCGTTGAGAGTCAGGGCGAAGTCGCCCTTCTTGGAGCCGATGGCGGCGCCGGTTTCCGTTCCGGTCCGTTCCAGGATGTCGCCCGACCCCCGGCTGATATCGCCGAGCAGGGCTTCGACCACGTCCTCGAAATCCGAACCCTTGGCCGCCGACTTCGCTCGCTCGGAACCACGGGCGGCCGCCGCCGCCTCGATGGCCGCGAGCCTCTCGTTCAGCTTCGCGAACCCCTCTGACATCTCGACGCGGAACTGGTGCAACGGAGAGCCGAGACGGGTTGGATCCAGGAGCTGGGCGAGGCGCGACGCGTCCCCGTCGAAATACGAGCCGAGCAGCACCTTCATTCGCCCGATGGCGCTGTCGCGCTTCGCCTCGTCGAACAGCTCGTCCACGAAGGTCCGCAGCCGGCCCTTGTCGCCGAGGAACCGCTCCAGCGTCCGCGGCAGCCGCCCCTCGCCGTCCGCGAAGTTCTGGCGCAGCAAGCCGTCCAGCGCGGTGGCCGCCTTCTCGTTCGCTGCCTCCGTCTGGCGCAGCAGCCCCTGGAACTCGGCCCGGACCGCGTCCACGTTGACGCTGACACCGACGCTCTGAATTGCCGTCAGGCCGACCCGCAGCGCCCGCTCGACCAGGAGGCCTCTCTCCTCCGCCGGACGATCGGCCACGAAAGCGGCCAGTGCGTGGTCATCCAGGACCAGGTGCTCGACGATGAGCCGATCCTGTTCGACTTTGACCAATGCCGCACGAGCCAGCGGGGCCGGGAGCGAGACTAGCCTGGCGGTTTCCATGGTTCAGACTCTGGCGGCGCGCTGTGACACCTAGCCTGTCACGGGGCGCCGTGGGCTTACCCCGCTTTCGTGGACACCTAACATCGCGGCAGCGTCCGCGGGAAGGAGTCCACATGGGGAGGAAGCACCGTCACTACAGCGAGGACTTCCGGGCCGAGGCCGTGCGCCTGGC
>JBEKCH010000068.1:0-21561 GCA_050014975.1 Candidatus Limnocylindrales bacterium | reverse complement strand
GCGTCCAGGCGTACCCGAAGCGGTAAGGCCGATTGCCGGATGGCGCTCCGAAAGGGACGCCAGCTTTTCTCCCTCGTTCTCGTGCTCAACTCCGAGGAGTTCGAGCCCGCTCCGAAACGAGGCCACGTTCGTCCGCGGCTTTCTCGCCCGACTGATGCTCTGAGTCGTCGCCAAGCCGGCCCGGCCGAGGCGCGGTGCGTAGCCCGAGTGACCATAAGGGCCTCCTTCTGGGATTGCCCGACCGGGGCCTCTCCGCCGTACGAATCACCCGCCGCCAGGCTGCCCTTTCCGTGCACCCACAGACCGCCGACCCTGGCAACACCTGGCGCCCGTCTTGCTCTCCCTCGCGAGGCGGCCGCTTTTCTGAGTCTCGCGCGGCGATCGGCCGGCTGGTTTCGGGTGATACGCGTAGCTTATGAAAGAGGACAGGCGTTCGATCGCGCCCATGGCCGCCAGCCTTGGCTGCGCAGTGGTGTTCGGCTCACTGTCGCTGCTCACGGCCGAGGAGATGGTTCGGGCTGAGGCTCCGCACCCGCCAGAGCCGGCGCCATTCGTACCGCAGACGGGAGTCGGGGCGGTCTCGATTGGGTCGAACACGGCCGCCGTTGGCCCGGGCTTCTTCACAGTGTATGACACTAGCCCTCAGCCCAACCGTGAGGCGCGCCGGCACCCGGGAGGTCTCTCAGCGTCGTTCGCAGCGGAAGCGCGCTGGACGGTCTCGTTCGACAGGATTCCGCCGGCGGCCCCGATGCCATCGCCAGGACTGGCCGCACGTCTGCGGGATCGTCGGCGCTGAGCGGAGCGGGGCCCGGCGAAGACGGTAGTGGCCGGCGATCATCCGCGGCTTATCCGGTCAGGCTCCGAATGACCCTCGCCCCCGGCGAGGGCGCTAGACTGGCAATCCATGAGCGAGACCTTGCTGGCCGTTGTCATCGGCGGGGCGTTGACTTTCGCAGGTGGAGCATTCGTCGAGGTGCTTCGGAACCGATCGTCCACGAGCCGCGAAAAGACCGCCCGCGAGGACGCGCGGAAGGATCGACTTGATGAGATCCAGCGGGCAACGCTCCTCGAACTCCAGGATCAGCTGCCCGACTGGATAGAGGCCGTGTCGAAGCGTGCAGCAGCCCGGCGGGCGATGGCCCGAGGGGAACCGAGCGGGCATCCCGGCAAAGCTCTCGTAGGGGCGCTCGTCATGGACCCCGAGGGTCGGACGATCCGCCACTCAAGGATCCTCACAGAACGGATCCGCGATGATGCCCTGCGGGTGGAGTTGGTGGCGCTCCAGGAGACAGCGACGGGCGACGAGACACGCTGGGTAATCCAGGCCGTGACCGAGGAAGACATCATCGCCGACTTCCGGGACCTGTCGATCGCCTGGGGCAAGGCGCAGTCCCACCTGGGTGTCGTTCTGCGGTCGTTCCTGTAGGTCGGCCAGCTCGCGGCGGCCGCGTCGGAGGCCTTCTGGTGCGCGCGCTGGTCGCCCACTAGACTGGTTGGCGACGCCCGGCGCTAGGGGGATTCGATGGTCTACCAGACGCGGCTCATCCGACCGGATCGGGATTGGATGCTGTTCGTAGACGGAGAGAACCTGTCGAAGCGTGGCGCCGAAGCCTTGCGAGCGAACGGGATCAAGCCGTACGAGGGGCCGTATTGGCGTCGTGACGTCTTCCTCTGGCTGCCCGGCTCTCAGGCCACGTATCCGTTCTTCGTGCAGCAGCCGTTCCGTGGCTTCTCCCGGCCTCTCAATGACGCCACGCCACTGCCGCCAGGGCCACGACCCGCGCAGCGCGCCTATTACTACACCTCGACGGTCTCGGACGAGCCGGAATGGACTCAGACGAGGCTCGCGCTCCGGGACCTCGGCTTCGAGCCCTGCCTGTTCAAGCGCACCCAGGGCAAGTCGAAGGCCGTGGATATCAGCCTCGCGACCGACCTGTTGACTCTTGGCGGAGAGGATCAGTACGACGTGGCGGTCATCGTTGCCGGCGACGGGGACTACCTCCCGCTGCTGTCGGCCGTGAAGCGACGAGGGCACCACGTCGTGGTCTGTTTCTTCGCCGAGTACGGGCTGAACAATGAGCTGCGCATCGCGGCTGACGACTTCGTGGACCTGACGCCGCACTTCGTGGAGCATTGGACGGCGCACCTGCAGACCCGCGAGCAAGAGGCGGCCAAGGCGGAGGCGGAGCGCGCCAAAGGGGCCAGTTCTACGTAGCGGCGGTCACCTGGCAGGGCTCGCGTCGGGGCCAGTGTGTAACCTAACAGTGGCGCGTACCGCGCTCGTCGTCCGGTGACCCCGGCCCGGTGCCGGCCAGTTCGAGCGGCCGCGTCGGGGGTCACATCCGGTCTTTGGGCTCGCGTATGCTTCGTTCACGACCTAGGGGGCGAGACCGATGACTGACGACGCCCAGAAGGCTGATGACCTCGACGCGATGTCGGGTCGCGACCACGCTCTCGTGGTGGGGATGGCGGCCCTTCAAGCGGTTCCGGTCGTCGGCGGGGTCGTAGCGACCTTCATCTCCGAGTACGTTCCGCGGCAGAGGCAGCAGCGCCTCATCGGGTTCGTTCAGAACCTGGCCGACGAGTTCGTGGCCGAGCAGGAGCGGATCGACAGCGAGTTCGTCAAGACCAAGGACTTCAGCCGGATGTGGGAGGACGTGCTCGATCGCGTGACGACTGTCCGGAACGAGGAGAAGCTCGGCTACTGGGCGGCGCTGCTCGCCGGGGTTGCGACGAAGGAACGGCCGGGGCAGAGCGACCGGAACCGGATGATCGACACACTCGACGGATTGCGACCGGAGCACCTTCGCCTGCTTCATGTGATAGCGACCACGTCCCAGCCACCGCCGGGCATGTTCCTGGGTGCCGCCACCAACTGGATCCTGAAATCGAAGATGCCCGACGTGTCTGACGATGAGGGACGACGACGATGGAATGACCTAAACCGCCTCGATCTTGTTGACCCGTACCCGGTTGGACTGATGGCGGCAAACGAAGGGGCGAACCTCGCAGCACGCCTGACGCCATATGGCCGCAGCTTCGTGCGGATGCTGAGGCTCGAGTCCGGTTCCGGGGATGGTATGCCGGATGAAGTACTGGAGGCGCCCGCGGCGGAACCCAGGTCCGAGCGGACGGAGCCGGGGATCTTGACACTCCTCAAGGAGCAGGCGGCAGCATTGGAGACCACCCAGACCCTGCCACGCTGCGGGCAATCGGCGTCCGGCTCAGACGCACCCGGCCGGCCCTACATCGGTGAGTGCGTTCGACCACGCGGTCACGAAGGACCGCACTCGGTGGTCCTCTTCCAGCACGACTCCTACGAGCTAGGGTCTTGAGCCAGGCGCGCCGGTCGTAGGTCAAACCGCGAGCTTGCGCACCCCGCTGCCCATTTCTCCGAAGTTCACTGGTTCCTGAGACGCGCAGAACCGGAGGTCCTGGCGAATCAGCCCAGGATGTGCCGTTCGGCACGGTCAGGGGGCCTGGGTGACACTTACCACTGGGGCCTGCCGCGATCGTCATCCCACTGGCGCGTCTGGAGGCGGCCCTCGATGGCGACCTGCTGGCCCTTCCCGAGATACTGTCCACAGACCTGGGCCAGGCGGTCCCAGGTGCCACATTGTGGTACTCGCCTAGCCCTAGCGAGGGCATGAACAAGTTCTCCCGGCCCGAGGAGCGCGCTAAACTTCGCCGTAGGGACATGGAGGAATATGGGATCACATTTAGCCAGCCTGCTCTACTTAGTCGTGATGATCGCAGTCGTGGTCGTAGTGGACTGGCGGTTCCTCAGACGCCACATCTGGAGGCGGCTGGCCGTGAACGCCGGCATCGTCCTGGTGTTCTTGGCTGTCTACTGGATGTTCGTGCATCAGCCTTGAGCGCTGCCACGGTGATCACGGTGCTTCTATGACCGCACCGATGTGGGCAGTACGACTAAGTGGCGCTTAGACCCACACGACCACGTTGTGATACTCCGCGCGTTCTTTGCCGTTGCCGCGGAACTCGTTTGTCGCGACGGCGAATGTCGCGACCGATGACCCGCTGGCCAGCGATCGCAGCTCCGGATCGCGGGTCAGCCGGCCGGTCAGAAGGACCTTGTTCACGGTCCTGGTCTCCTCTCGCGGCGCCGCTCTGTCGCGGCGCCCTCTCTTGCGGCGGCACTCGAACCGTATCCCAGCCCTCTATACCGGCGCTCATCTGGGGCTTATCCGGTCGGCGGCGAGGCTCCGATGCGGCCGTTCGACCTAGCCCCTGCTCCGCTGGTCGCCGACGATCCCGGCCCCGCGCCAGCCAGTCCTCGGAATAGCCGACGGGCCCGTGCAAGCAGGGTTTCGCGCCTCACGGCCTGACGTAGACTGTGGGTTGCGCAGCCCACCAGCGCGCGTCTAACCGTTCGTTCGGCGGGGAGCTTGCCCGAAGGGAGGGCCGAGATGAGCGAGCCGACCGACGAGGCTCGGGCGACGAAGCGG
Organism: Candidatus Limnocylindrales bacterium; assembly: GCA_050014975.1. Classification (GTDB taxonomy): domain Bacteria; phylum Chloroflexota; class Limnocylindria; order Limnocylindrales; family CSP1-4; genus Fen-1039. The sequence continues at coordinate 17,095 of JBEKCH010000068.1, read as the reverse complement.
TGCCCGATTTGCGCCGAGGACGTCTGGGCAGAGGCCCGGATCTGCCGATACTGCCGCTACGAATTCCCACAGGCGCCTGACGCGGCGAGCGCAGATCGCGAGGCGGGGCCGGCGCCACCTCCCGACGTGCTGCAGGACGACGATCTGCCTAAGGCAGCCGTCACCGCAGTAACCGCGGCGACCGAAGCCGCCCCCCGAGCCCCCGCCCTGCGGTGCCAGACCGCTGGCTGCGGCCGCGAAGATGGCGTCGAGCGATGCGCCTCGTGCGGAACGCTAACCTGTCCTGCGCATCGCGTGATGCAAAGCGGGAGCTTCGTATGCCTCGCCTGCCATGACCGCGAGGCCCAGGCGAACGCGGAGCGGTCTCGGAGGGAGGAGGCCGAGGCGGACTTGTCTGCCGAAATCCGGCGCGCGATGGCCGACGGCTGGGCGCCGGGTTACAGCGACAGCCGGTCGGCCGTGCTGTACAGGGGCGAGAAGATCAATCACAGGCTGCACGCGGTAATGTCCTGGCCGATCGCCTTCTGGTTCTGGTACTGGGTATACGTCACCCTCCGTCACGGTGGCGTCCATCAGATGCACCTGTCCGTGCAGCGTGACGGCAGTGTGCTCAGTGAGCAGGGGAAGGAGCGTACCCCGCGGTGGGTGTACGCCGAGTGGGTCGCCCTCGCCGCGTTTCAGATCTGGTTCGCGCTCATGCTCCACGCCGCGACTCAGACCACCAACCCCTTAGTGGCCCAGGGGGTGAACCTGCCCGGGATGGCAACAGTGCCCGCGCAGGCCGCGCCGACTGTGAACCTGCCCGGGATGGCGACACAGCCGGAGCAGGCCGGGCCGACTTTGCTCGTCGCGCCCACGCCGCCCCCGGTGGGCGGAACCCTGATAGAGCAGACATCTTTCAGTGGGGTCGCGGCCACGATCACGGTCCAGGGGCCCAACAACTGCCCCGGGTATGAGAACTCCAACGCCTACTCGTTTGTGCTCCGCCTCGTAAACACCACATCGAGCTCCGTGCAGGTCCAATACTCGATTTCGCCGGCGGTCTGGGGTGGTGTCGCCCCATCGAGCGACTGCTACCAGGCGATGACGACTGGCGACACCGTCACGGTACCGGCGGGCCAGACGATCGATATCGGCTTCCGTGACACCACGGCAGGACCAACGGACCTCACCGTCGGGACCACAGACACCGTAGGCGCCCACTGGGTCCTCGTCCACTAGTGCACGTGGTGTTGTGAGGGATCCAGATCATGTGGGTGATCCGCGACTGACTGCGGCCCGTCCACGGCCCGACGCCACCTCCCAGGGTCTGCTAACTGGCTACTTGCCGAGGTACTGCCCGCAGACTTGAGCCAGACGGTCCCACACGACCACGTTGTGGAACTCCGAGCGCCCGGGAGGGCGAGGCTGCCGGGCCCGGTCACCGTCACTGTCCGGCCCCTCGCGGATGACTGAGCGATACTGGACGCTGATGGTGAGCGTAGGCCTGGATCCTGGGGCGAATCTGCATCACCCCGCCCATGCGCTGCGCCCGGCTTGGCTTGCGGTGATGCTAGTCCTCGTCGTCGGAGCGTGCGCCTCGACTGCACCCACATCTCCCGCCCTCATGCTCCCGGCTTACTAGCAGGCCGAGCGGGTCGACAAGAAAGCCGCCGAGCAAGGCGAACTCTTCGGGTAGTCAACCGCGGGACTTCGAGGCAGCCCAGCGGCAGCGCCGGCCGCACCAGCGCTGGTCACGCCGAGTCGGTCGGAACGTGGCGCCGCAGCGACCGCATCGTCGCGGTGCCCGCCAGTCGAGCCGTAGGAGCGATCCGGCATAAGTGATGGCCGGCCAGCTCGCCTCGTCGAGCGTCTGGAGATACGCCGCCGCTAGCGGTCCGATCGCCCAGATCGAGCCCTGGATGCGCATCCCGTCCTCGGTAGGGGCGACGTCGGCCTGCACCCGCAGGAACCGCTCCAGCGGCGCGGCCAGTGACGAGGTCAGGCAGTAGAGGGCCTGGATGTGTGCGCCTCCGCCCTCCCAATGCGCGCCAGGCGGCTGCTCGATCCCGAACCTCCGCGCCAGGTTCGGCCCGGACATCGGCTGGTGCTCGCGGTGCTTCTGAATGTCTGCGAGGAACCCCGGGCGCAGGCTCATCTGGTGCTCGACCTCGGCGCGCAGCTCGTCGCCCTTGAGTTCTCGGATGGCGCGGAGAATGGCCCGCGCCTGGGCGAGATAGGCGAGGGCGTAGCGGATCTCCTCGACGCTCTCGGATCGCTCGCGCGGGTTAGCCCTCACCCCGAGAAAGCCGTTGGCTCGGACCCAGGCCAGGATCGCCGCCTCGCCGCCCTCGGCTAGACCAGCCAGCTCGTCGGCGAGGCCGGCTCCCAGACGCGCGCCTGTGTCTCGCGAACGTCTGGGGTCACGTCGATTATCAGCCGGACCCAGCACTCGGTCGGGCCCAGCTCGTAGTCGTCGCGGTGTATCTCGCGCGTTTGGCCTGAGGCGTCGCGCTGGACGTAGCTCGCCTCGCCGGCGTAAGGCAGCCATGACCGGGCGCCGACCGGGTGACGGTCGACGGCGTCTCGAATCTCGTAGCGCTCGCCCACCAACCAGGGCAGCCCGCCCAACGCAGCGTCCGTCGCGGCACTGGTCTCGCTCATTGCTTCCTCGCTTCTTCCACGTTTTTGACAGCCAGTCTAGCGCGTAGACCATGGCTCTCGCAATGAACAAATACGACCGCCCCACCGGACTCGATCTCAAGTTCTCCCGCCTAGGACGCGGCATTCAGGCGCGCGTGATTGCCCGCTCGCTCGGGGTTGCACCTCAGCGAGTCTCGGCGATCGAAGCGGCCTTCCACCCGAGCGCGCCGATGGCCGCCCGCTACCTGGCGGCACTCGACGCGGTCGCTCCACCCGAGACCAAGGGCCAACCAGTCGAGCTGCCCGGCCCTGTGGCAATGGGCGGCTCCGGCGATGAGGCGCCGCGATGAACAGCCGACGCTGCCTGTCCTGTGGGACGCCTCTCCCGATCACCAGCCGGGCCGACCGTCGGACCTGCACCGACCTATGCCGCAAGCGCGTCAGTCTGGCGAGACGTGCAGATCAGCCCGCGTCAGCCCGACAGAGGGCATGCCAGGGCTCGTTCGGGTCGTCGCAGGGCCATCGGCCCACTCTGCCCGCTAGCTGTGAAAGTCGGGGTTCGCAGCCGTGAACGGTTCGGTGGCTCTCGCGACTGCACCGGACTCCCCTCGGCGCGCGCATGCCACTTCTGTTCATACGGGGCAACAAAGTCACATCGGTGCCGTGGCGTCAGCTCAGCAGCCGAAGGATGAAGACCGCGCCTTGGTTCAGGCGAGGATGACGCGACAGGCCGCACGCACCGTCCGCTCGACCGAGCGAGTCCGCGTCGAGCTGGCCTCGGCCGAGCGATTGCTTGGCTCGCTGGCCGATCGCTCGATCGATCTGGTCATCACCGACCCGCCCTACGTCACGATCAACCGAGGGTCGAGCGGCCACCTGCGCGACTGGTTCGCTGATGGCTTGAGCTGGCCCCAGATCGGCCGGGTCTTCGCCACCGCCCGCCGCAAGCTCAAGGCCGATGGGGTCCTGATGGCCATGACCAACAACGACGGTCTGGCCGAGGCCCTCGGCGCCCTGGAGCACGCCGGCTTCTCTGGCGTCCGGACCATCACCTGGGACCGTCAGTATCCGGGCCTTGGTGGGGGCCTGCGCCACCAGACCGAGTTCGTTCTGGTTGGCCGGCAGCCGGGCTCACGGACCCTATCTGGCGTCGATCTGGTCTCGGTGGCTGCGGTCGGGCCAGGCACGGCCAATCGCTACCCCACAGCAAAGCCTGAGGGCCTGGGGCGTGTGCTGGCCCGCATGGCGGGCATCGGTCCTGGCAGCCTGGTAGTCGACCCCTTCTGCGGGAGCGGGGCCCTCCTGGTCGGTGCCCTGGAGCGTGGCGCGACCGTGGTCGCTGGGGACGTGGCCAGGCGTGCCGTCCGCCTGGCTAGCGCCCGACTGGCGCAGGCGGGCGCGGGTCGGGGGCGAGCCCCCTCCTGCCGGGTCAGCAGCCAGGCTCGCTCAGGGCCCCGTAAGCCCGGCGGCTCCAGGCCGCCGACCACGGCCACCAAACCGACCAGGCCCGGCAAGCCCAGCCAGGCCGGCAAGCCCAGCCGCTCCAGGTCGCCAACCACGGCCACCAAACGGACTCGGCCCCGCAAGCCCAGCGGCCCCAGGCTGGCCAGGCCCGGCAAGCCTAGCGGGTCCAGGCCGCCAACCACGGCCACCAAACCGACCAGGCCCGGCAAGCCCAGCCAGGCCGGCAAGCCTGGCGGCTCTAGGCCGGCCAGGCTGCCTGATACGGGGCCTGGGACCCAGGCGTCTCGGCCAGCTCGGCGGGGGAGGTGGCGATGAACCGCCCGCGTCAGGCCGTCGGGGCCCCGAGCGAGGCCCGGCCCTCGGGCCGCACTCGGGCCATCGATGCTGGCGATCCCCTGGTACGGGCCCTGGCGGTATGCATCCGCCAGGCCCACGCCCGCCGGGTCAGGGCCGCCAGGGTGGACTCATGAGGCTCGATTGAGTCCACCTCGGGCCAGTACGACTACTGGGGCCCGGACTCCCAGCGCGAGCTGCAGGACCGGATCATCGAGCGGTATGGCCTGGTGGATACCGGGCTTGCCTGGCAGAGCGCCGCCTCGGGCCGGACCGTGTACCAGGCGCCCGAGTTCGCGGCCATGACCGAGGCCGCAAGAGCGGGCCGCTACGACGTGCTCCTGATCGGCTACGTCAGCCGTTTCCAGCGCAACCTCAAGCAGACCCTCATCGCCCTGGATGACTTCCACGCCGCTGGCGTGGCGGTCCTGTTCTGCGACGAGGGCATCCTCTCCAGCGACGCTAGCCGCTGGGAGGACTTCGCCCGCGAGGCCGTCGAGGCCGAGGCCTACAGCCGCAAGCTCGGCCGGCGCATCGGCGAGGGCCTGGCAGCCAAACGCCGCCGCCTGGGCGAGCCCGGTGGCCAGCCGCCCTACGGCTATATCCGCTCCGGCAAGCCGCCTGTGCTGGAGCCCGTGCCTGAGGAGCTGGAGCGGGTCCGAGCCGCATTCGCCGCAGCCGCCGAGGGGATGACCGATGCCGAGGTGTTCAAACGGACAGGCCTGCCCTTCTACACGGCAAGGCACATCCTGACCAATCCGGTCTACGTCGGCCGGCTGCGCGATGGGACCCCGACCAGGGTCCCGGCCGTGATCGATCAGCACACCTGGGACGCCGTCCAGCTCGCCCGATCCCGCTTCAGCCGCCGGCACCCTGGCCGCCCCACGACCCGCCGACCCTATGCGCTCTCGATGCTCCACTGCGCCGCCTGCGGGCGTCACCTGATCGGCCAGTCCGGCCGCTATCGCCACAACTTCCCCTGCCCTGAATGGCTGGGTGCCGGTCGGGCTGCGCCGCGGGTCTTCCGCAACGCCAAGGATCGGCGCCACAAGGGCGTGAGCTATCCGGCCTCCTCGTTCGAGGGACTCGTGCGCCAGGCCCTCGGTCATGTGAGCGCCAACGCCGAGCTTGTGGCGGCTGTGGTCGGGCGGGTCATCGATGACGAGACCAGGCCCGATCCGGTGACCCTGGCCCGCATCGAGCGTGACCGCGAAACGGCCATGGCCCGCTACCGCCGCGACCGCGACCCCGACGCCTTGGAAGCCACCATGCGGGCGCTCGACCAGGAGGAGCGCCAGGCCAAGAGCGAGCACGCCGATGGGCTCACGTCAGAGGAGGCCGTGGAATCCCTGCGCGAGCTGCCCAAGCTCTGGGACGACGCCGAGCCGTCGGGCCGTCGCCTGCTCGCCGAGGCGCTCCTCGATCGCATCGACGTTCTGGGGGCTCGCAAGGTCAAGCTGCACCCGAGCGCATCGGCGAAGGCTCAAGGGTGGGACGTGGCCTGGAATGGGGCTCGATTGGTTGTTATGGTCGGGGCGAGAGGGCTAGCGCCGACACACCGTCGCCTTCCTTGCTGATCCCAGTCACGAACGTTCCAACCTACGTTCGCCGGACCTCGGAGATCGCGTAGCCAGGCGAGACGCTCGACGCCCGATGGGACCCTGGACGCTCGATACGGGGCTCGGAATGGTCTGACTCCTGACGAAGCAGAGCCGGAGATGAGCGGTCGCCGCTAGTCTCGCCCTGGCCCCCGCTCGGCGGTCGCCGACGACCCCGACCCCGCCAGGACCTGCCGATCCAAGCTCCCTACCTGTCCGTTATACCCGGTTGATAACCCATCCCCGTCCGAGGGCTGGGGTGAGTAAGGTGGAGACGGAATCCCCGCACAGGTCAGGGTAGGCGCACGCCGCAGATCGTGAGGATCCCTTCGACGATGCACCCGACGGCGAGGATGATCACCGGGACGACGACCCAACCACGGCCCCCCTTCAGGCCAGCCAGCGGGGTGCCGATAGCCACGCCCACGAGGAGGCCATACCATTCGATCGCTGGCGAAGCCGCCGGGGCCATCTCGGCCAGGATGGGGGCTGTCGCCAACCAGACCGCGAGGCCGATCAGGGAGGCGGTGGCATACGGCCAGTGTCTCGCCCATCGCAGGACGATGAATCCATGCCCCGGATTGCCGGTGTCCCCCGCAGTAGGTCGGGCGGGGTTCGGGCCGATCGTGCTCTGTCGGTGGTCTATCTCGTCATCCTCCTGCCGGCCGCCGCGAGCGGCTCACCGGACCGACTCGAGTGTGGCCGCCGCGAGGCCGTGGGTCAAGATGCCGAGGGACCTTGTCAACCGCGTATGACGGACAGGGCTCCCTGACTCATTGACCCTCGTCCTTCAGAAGTCCCCATCCGCCGGCGGCTCGAGAACGATCGCCGCGACGGGTCTCACGCTCGGATGGTCCTCATAACCGGCGTGGTAGTCGGGGTCGGACTCAAGGTCGTGATCGTCCGAGAGCTCACCGAGATGGGCGGCCTGAGCCTCGAGCATCGCAAGTGTGCTCGCCTGAACCTCGGCGCTCATCTCAGCGGTCGGGATCTACCTCTTGCGTCCAGGGCGTCCAGCCTCCTTGTAGGAAGGCGTGTAGACGATCTTGGGCAAGTCCTGTGCGCCGTTGATGGTGTCGTAGGTCGTCGGACCTCGAGAGACGCCATTGCCCAGGAGCGTTCGGAAGGCCAACGGCAGGTTGTGCCGGCGGTTGTAGCGGAACACGAACTCATCGAGGTAGGCCGCGAGGTGGCGCGGCCAGACGCCCTTGTGAGTGCCGATCAGCCAGGCTTTATAGTTGCCGATCGCGGTGTGAGTGTGCGGCACCGGATTGACGAACTTCTTGCCAGAGCCTTCGACGATCCGGTTATGGACATATCCCGCCTTCGGTAGGCCCACATAGGCTTTCCAGCCATCCGTGATGATCATCGAGCCAGGTTCAGCGACTTCTTTCACAAAGCCGACCAAGCTCACGGCGGTATCGTCGGGCACAAGCTTGGCTCGGAGACGCTTGGGAACATTAGCGTTGGTCTCGACGGCAAATACGACCAGGGCGGCGCGACGACCAGCACGGGAGCGTCCGCCCGGCAAGCCTTTCTGCTCGCCGCCGATCCAGGCTTCATCGACCTCGATCTCGCCGTGGAGCATCGTCCGGTTGGCATTGACCGTTGCCCGACGCAGCTTGTGGAGCATCATCCAGGCGGTCTCATACCGCTTCACGCCGATCTGGCGCTTGAGCGAGAGGGCAGACAGGCCGCGCTTATCAGTGATCATCAGGAAGGCCGCGAGGAACCAGAGCCGCAGGTCTGTCTTGGTCCGGTGGAGGATCGTCCCGGCGGTCACCGATGTCTGACGACCGCAAACTTTGCACTCAAGCAACCGTCGCGACGCTCTCCGCCAGCTCTCCTTGCCACCGCAAGCTGGGCAGATGAACCCATTAGGCCAGCGACACTCCGCGAGATACGCCTCGCAAGCCTCCTCCGTCGGGAACCGCGTCTGGAACTCCGAGATCGTCTTGGGAAACCCACCCGCCGCCATAGCCCCAAACACCACATGTAGTGGTCACCGGAGACAACCGGATAGGCACAATCCTGTGATATGGGCCGTGACTCCTCATCACGAAAGCCCCACGAGCCCGAAGAGCCAACGGCGGATCTGTTCGAGCGCCTCCAGGAAGGTGATGTTGTCGAACAGGCGCGCCCAGTGCAGCGCCCATTCCTGTACCTCCTTCGCGCCGGCCAACGGGACGAGGACCACCGCGAGCTGGAGTCGAGTCCAGGCCAAGGCCGGCCGGAAGTGGTGGAACGCCGCGATGAACAGGAACCAGAACTCGAAGACGTTCGGGAAGAGGACCAGCAAGGCGCGCTCGCCGCTGAGTACGAACAGCACGAAGCCGACGAACCGGAACGCATACAGGACGACCGAGATCGTGCGCTCCGGGCCGGTCCAGCGAAGGGCGACGATCAGGAAGACGGCGAGGTAGACCTGGTCGGCGAGCTTGTCGAACATCTGGTAGTCCGGGATCCCGCCGAGACCCAGGACGTCCATCCAGAAGAGATCCGTCAGGTCGACGAAGATCGCGAGGAGCCCGCCCGCCAGCGGCCACCTGAGCGTCGGCAGCGACCCGACTACCCGGTACAGTCCGATGACAGCGACTTCGAGAGTCACCGCTGCAGGGCCCGTGAGCCGTCAGATCCACCGCGCGTCGCCGGCCATCCGATGGTTCCGTTTGTCCGAGACGCGGTCGGCGTGTCCAGGCCGTTCTGCCAACCGCTCGCCACGGTCCACCCTCGCCTACTACGCAAGTGCTCTGTCCAGCGCCTTGCGCTTCTATGTCTTGTCATACGCTCCAACAACTCGGTTGGTTCATTGGCTGGCTCTTGCTGCAAGGACTCTCCGCTCGCTGGCGGCGCTTCGCGTGTTCCGTGCGAAGCCACCGTGGGCAACCTACTTGGGCGAGTTCGAGGTCGATAAGGCTATCCCTTTCTACCTCACAGACTCCCCGAGTGTGGACGGTCTGACACGGCAGGTGATCGTCTTCAGACTTCGCCCGATCGGTCGCTTCGTCACCGGGGACCTGGGCCCCGCCGCCGGGTCGCCCGCAACAGGTGTGGTCTCGTCGTGGAGATGCAGGCCCAGCCCTCTGGCCTGAACGCTCCTCGATTGCGCACGCTATGTGGGCCACGACCGGCGATCTCTCCTGCTCCCGTCAGCTCCTCGACGAGACCTACTTACCTTCTTCGAGCCCACGGCTGCGGCTACATCTGGGAGACGGAGCGAGGCCGGTTCGAGCGGTCAAAGTCGTAGTCGCGGGTAGAGCGCGGGGACCTTCAGGCGGCGTCTCGACAGTCCACAGCCAACGCTCGAAGGCACCTAGCCAGCGATCACCCTGTTCGTTGGAACAGGGCACGTTTCCCATCGACGAGAGAAACGGACAATGGCATCGAGTGAAGGGACGCCAGCGGCGAGGCGGCGGCGATCATGCGGGGGACGTGAAGCCTGACCGCCCCGGCCTACTACTAGGGCCAAAAGTGGGCGATCCACGAGGAAAAGTGGCTCCGGCGGTAGGATTCGAACCTACGGCCAAGCGGTTAACAGCCGCCCGCTCTACCACTGAGCTACGCCGGAGCGAGTCGATCGCCAGAAGCGATCCAGTGACGCCATCGCGGCGCCGCGCGACAGGATAGCACGGCCTCGGTCGAGCGTGACGAGGCTCCAGACACCGCGGTTCGTGACCACGAATTCACGCTCCTGGGGCAGGCCATCTCAGCCGGGAGGATCGGTGACCAGTCAATCTCTCAGCGGGGCGTGGCAGTTCCGGCAGGCCGGCTCGGACGAGTGGCTCGCTGCCCGTGTGCCGGGCGGAGTCCACACCGATCTGATGGCCGCCGGACGCATCGCCGACCCGTTCTTCGGCGACGAGGAGCTGCGTGTCCAGTGGGTGGCCGAGGCAGACTGGGAGTACCGGCGCAGCTTCCAGGTCGACCCCGCCGTCGCGGCCGAGAAGCGCCTAGCCCTCGTCTTCGACGGCCTGGACACCCTGGCCGACATCCGTCTCAACGGGGAGCCGCTGGGCAGTGCCGACAACATGTTCCGGACCTGGCGCTGGGACGTCACCGAGAAGCTCCGCCCCGGTGACAACGAACTCGCGGTGGTGTTCCACTCTGCCGTTCGCCGCGGCGCCGAACTGAATGCCGTCCGGGCGCTCGACCGGCCCAGGGAAACGCTTCCCGGCGCTCCCTACCTGCGCAAGGCGCCCTGCCATTTCGGCTGGGATTGGGGTCCCAAGCTGCCCAACGCGGGCATCTGGCAGGACGTGCGGATCGAGGCCTGGAGCGTCGCGCGGCTGGAGGACGTTCGGATCGAGCAGGCGGTCGATGCGGAGCGTGCTCGCGCGCAGATACGCGCTCGCCTGGAAGTCGAACGAGCCGACGTTACCCGGCCCCGGGCGATCGAGGCCCGCCTTCGGGTATTCCATCCGAACGGCCGGATCGAGACCGTTACGGCCGCCATCCCCGCGGAGATGGCGTCCGCCGGTCTCACGCTCGAAATCGCCGGCCCGGAGCTGTGGTGGCCCAACGGGCTCGGCGAGCAGCCGCTCTATCGGATCGAGGTGGAGCTGGCCCGCGGCGACCGAACGCTCGACCTCCGCTCGTACCAGGTCGGCCTGCGGACACTCGAGCTTCGCCGCCGGCCCGACGAGTGGGGCGAGTCGTTCACCTTCGTCGTCAACGGCGTGCCCATCTTCGCGAAGGGCTCCAACTGGATCCCGGCCGACTCATTCCCGGCCCGGGTGACCCCGGCGCGGCTCGAGGCCCTGCTCGGCGCCGCGGCCGCGACCAACCACAACATGATCCGGGTCTGGGGCGGCGGCTACTACGAAACCGAGGCCTTCTACGACCTGTGCGACCGCCACGGCATCCTGGTCTGGCAGGACTTCATGTTCGCTTGCAGCGTCTATCCGCTGACGGATCGGGAGTTCGTGGCCAATCTGGAGGTCGAGGTCCGCGAGCAGGTGCGCCGACTGCGGCATCGGGCCTGTTTGGCGCTGTGGTGCGGCAACAACGAGATGGAGCGCGGCTGGACGATCTGGGGCTGGAGCCGGCCCGGCAACGAGGACCTACGCGCGGCTTACCTGCGCTTCTTCTCCGAGACGCTGCCGCGGTGGATCGCGGCGGAAGATCGGGCCACACCCTACTGGCCCAGCTCGCCCTCGTCGGGAAGGCCGCTGGAAGAGCCCATCGGCGGCAATCGCGGCGACGAGCACGAGTGGATCGTCTGGCACGCGCTCGCGCCGTTCTCCGCCTACGGCCACGAGACCTACCGCTTCGTCAGCGAGTTCGGCTTCGAGTCGCTGCCCGCGCTGGCGACGGTGGCCGCCTTCGCGCCGGATCCGGCCGACTGGAACCTGGGCTCGCCGCTGCTGGACCACCATCAGCGCTGCCCGGTCGGCAATGCCCGGATCCTCTACTACATGGCGCAGCAGTTCCGGCTGCCCAGGGACTTCCCGTCGCTCGTGTACCTGAGCCAGATCCTCCATGCCGAGGCGATGCGGGTCGGCGTGGAGCACTGGCGGCGGCAGCGAGAGCGCTGCAGCGGAGCGCTGTACTGGCAGCTCGACGACTGCTGGCCGGTCTCCTCGTGGGCGAGCATCGACTACTTCGGCCGGTGGAAGGCGCTCCAATACGCCACGCGGCGGTTCTACGCCCCGGTGCTGATCTCCGGTGAGGTGGAGGCGGACGGGGTCTCGCTGGCCGTCACCAACGACAGGGCCGCGGCCTGGCAGGGCGACGTGCGCTGGTCGCTGGAGCGGCTGGACGGCGAGGTCGTGGCCTCGGGGCGGGAGTCGGTGGAGGCGCCGGGCCTGGCGACCACCCGCGTCTGCCACGTCGCTGGACCTGCCTCCATCGAGGATCGGCGGTCAGTCGTCCTGGTCGCCGAGATGCTCGAGGTCACCTCCAGGCGCGCGTCCGTCGTGACGACTTTCGTCCCGGACAAGCACCTGGCTCTCCGACATCCGAGCATCGACGTCCAGGTGCAGGTCGAAGCCGCGGGCGCCGACGCCGTTGCCGCCGAAGCGGGCTCGGGGGCGGGCGCCGCGGCCGGGGCTGGCTCCGGAGCCGGGGCGGGCCGGCGCGCGATCCTTCGCCTTCGGTCGGACACCCTCGCCCGTTGGGTCGAGCTGTTGCTCGACGGCGCCGACGTGATCTTCGACGACAACTACTTCGACCTGCCGGCGGGCCGAGAGGTCGTCGTCGGCTTCGATGCCCCCGAGGGCTGGGACATCGAGCGAGTCCGTCGGGCTCTTGCCGTCCGTTCGGTCGTCGACACCTACGCGTAACTCGCCGCGGGGCGATCCCGGCACTCAGGTCGGTCGCTCTGCCCCGGCCGCCGGTCCGACCCGCTCTGCCCCGGCCGCCGGTCCGACCCGGTCTCTCCCGGCCGCCGGTCGGACTCTTCGGTTACATCACCCGTCGGCTGGGCCGAGCATGCCCTGACGATCACGCCTCGACTGGCAGATCCGGCCGGTTCCCCCACTCCTCCCAGGAGCCCGCGTAGGGTCGGACAGCCTTGAGCCCGGCCAGCTCACAGAGGACGAACCAGACCAGCGCGGCCCGGATGCCGCCCTGGCAGTAGGTCGCCCGCAATTCCCCTGGGTTTACTCCTGTGCTTGCGAGAATCGCCAGGGCGTCCGATCCGGTCCGGAGCCGCCCGTCGAGAGCAACGAAGTCATTGAAGACGCGATGCTTCGCCCCGCCGATCCGGCCGCCGCGGGCCGACCTGATGTCGATGCCAAGGAATTCGTCGATCGTTCGCACGTCGAGGATCGTCGTAGGGCCGCCCGGCAGCGTGGCCTGGTTGCTCCACGTCAGCACCTCATCCGCCGTGGCAATGAGCGAGCCGTCGAGATCGTGGAGCGGCTCCGTGGCCTGGACCGGTCTCGGCTCGACCGGCCTCGCCGTCGTCGGCAGCCCCCGCGCTTCCCACACGGTGAGGCCACCGTCCAGTACGTGAACTCGTTCGCGCGGAAAGCCGTACAGGCGCAGCAACCAGTAGCCGCGAATGGCGTGGCGGTTCAGACCGACGTCGTCGTAGAAGACGATGGTCTCGCCGGGGGCTACACCCCATGCGGCCAGGGATTCGACGAGTTCCTCGCGGGTGGGCACCAGGTACTCCCGCCTGACCGCACCCGTCTCCGGCCGCGTGCCGGGGCGGGCCAGGTCCGCGTGCAGGTCCACGAAGATCGCGCTGGGTAGATGCGCCCGATCGTAGGCATCTCGATCGACCGAGACGTGAATCGTCCGAAGATGTGGCTCCTCGAGATGGTCTGCCAGCCACTCGGCGGACACGAGCGGTCCAGCCTCGCCAACAGTCATTCGTTTCCTCCGGTTGCGCCCGCGTGTTCGGGCCGCGGGTTCGGCCTCGTCCGCCTAGCGTACTGGGCCGGTCACCGGCCATGGCCGATTGCCCAGTCGGCCGGTCCACGGCGCCCGACACGCAGTCGCGTGGGCAACGGGCCCGGCACGCAGGTCGCCGGCGCGTCGCGCGAGGACCACGCCGCTGCCTCCCGGGTCGCGCCCGGCAGCCAGAGCCTTGAGGAGCTCCGGCCCCGCGAGCGGGAAGTCCGCGGCGAAGCCCCTCGCCCCCGCGCCGCTCCTGCCCGCCGCTTCTTACTCCAGGTAGTCCCCCCGGCGTCCATCAGCGTCCGCCGATGGGCCATTCACGCTCCACACTACCGAAAGTAGTGCAAGCGGCGGGACCCGCGGACGTCGGCGCAAGCTGCCACAATCGCTGCCAGACAGAGGACCGTTCGCCCTCGATGGAGCTAATAGGCTGTATTGACACAGGCTATTTACAGGAGCAGTATGGGCGTCGTGAGTGTCAAGCAAGCCGCGGAGTTCCTAGGTCTTCACGTGGAGACCGTCCGCGAGTACCTGCGGGCAGGCCGGATCAAGGCGCAGCGGATCGGGCGCGTCTACGTCATTGACGAGCGCGACCTCCGGCGCTTCCTGGCCACACCACGGAAGCCTGGCCGCCCACGGAAGGACCCGAAGTGAACAAGACCGTCACGAATGCGCCGGCCATCGCGCCGGAGACGCTCTTTCGCCCCGTCTCGCGGGAGATAGCCGACGATCGCTGGCTCAGCCTCATGCAAGATCGGGTCAACTCGGACGAGCCCTCGGACTTGTCCGATCGCCTCGATGCGATCCTCGGCGAGCTCGCGGGCGGCATGGGCCGCGAACCCGTGAGCGGCACGGAGACCGTCTTGGACCTCGCCGATGCCATCGGCGAGTGGCTCGTGGCCTGGGCAATGGCCGGCGGCGTCTCGCCGACCGAGGCCGGGCAGCATGTCACCTTCACTGCGGCCCGGTGGCCGACTGCCGAGGAAGGCGCCGCATGACCGCGCCGACGGCCTCTTGGTCAGCCAAGCATGACGAGGCGAGGGACAGTGCGTGGGCCGCATGGCACCGGCTAGGCCTCACTACGGCCGACCTGCTGAACGCCGAGGATCACACCGCGGACCCTCTGGCCCCGATCGCCCTGGCCCTCGGGAAACCGATGGTCAAGGTCGCGGCGGATCTACTCGAGCAGATGGACGAAGACCTAGATCCAGAGACAAGACTCCGCATCATCGAGAAAGCGGTCACCCGGACTGCGAGTCATGCGGTCCGGGCTTTGGTCGACTCCATCGCGGATGAGCTGGCCGAGCCCGAGCCGGTCCCCTTCGATCCGCCCAGCGCCGGCACGTGGCTCCGATGCCGGCTGCTACCTCGAGCTGCGGTCCGGCGGCTCGGCCCGCAGCTCGTACCCGAGTGGGATGGTTGCTGGCACATCTTCTCCGGCGACCTAGAGACTCACGACCATCGAACGCACGAGATCAACGGTCGCGCCCTCTGCGGGGCCCGGCTCAGCTTGCGAAGTTTCAGCCTTTTCGGCGATGGCGAGCAGTCTCGCGATTACGTTGTCACGGAGGATCGGCCGACGGTCGACGCGTGCCGCACGTGCGCCAGAGTGGCGACGTCCTCAGCCCTGAAGGACGGCAACCGGCCCGTCTGAACATTTCGCGCGGAAAGTCTGACCCCGTAGGGGTCACCCGATCAGGAGAAGCAAGCCATGACAGACAAGACACCGCCCACGGAGCTCGCCGCCATCGAAGCGGCCGAGTACCTAATCAAGACAGTGCGGAATGAGATCACCCCGGACCTCAGGACTATGAAAGCCGCCGGCGAGACACTGCAGGCATATACCCGTCACGAGGCCGCCGTGGTGGCGGCCGAGAGGCGGGCGCTCCGCAACATAAACCGGATCAGCAAACTCGAAAAGAAACTCGGCACGGCCGCCGAACCCGTCGCCGCCCGGATGGCTCGGGAACATTGGCAGGCCGAACAGGATCGGCGGGACAAAGTGCTCCGCGACGCCGGACTTACCTGACCCCTACGGGAGCCGCCCTCGCGACGGCTCCGGCGGGCGCCAGACGGGCGACCTGAACCGGAGTCGACCATGAAGCAAGTCAAGGATGAGGACCGAGCGACGCACCTCTCGCCGGCCGATGCCGCCCACCGGCTCTCCGTCTCGGAGGACTTCATCCGGCGACTGTGCCGCACCGGGGAACTGGATTGCGCGCGCCTGGGACGCCTGGTCCGCATCCCTGTCGCCTCGCTCGACGCCTACGTCGCTGCCCGGACCGTTCACGGTCGCCAGCCGCGGGCCATCCTGCCGCTGCCGCCGATCCCGCCCGTTCGTCCGGAGACTCGCCCGCCCCGAACTCGACATCCCCGCCCGCAAGTTGACCCTCGCGTTGTGGCTCTAATGGCGGACGCTCGCGCTCGCGGTCTCGCTCCGCTCTTGGGCCGCTAGCCATAACGCATTCCGCGCGGAATACCACAGAGGCCCGGCCGGACGCGACCGGGCCTTTCCCTATGCCCCGCTGGCGGGCGCAAAGGCGGGCAGCTGCGACGGAAGGCCCCGGAGTGGCGCATAGCCCACTCCGGCCGGCTGCGCGCCCCCCGTAGGCCCTGTCAATCAGTCGGCTGCCCCGCCTCCGGCCGTCCGAAGAGACCGCGACCCTCCCGCGTGCGGGCCGCCTGCCAGGAAGTGAGGCTACGGGCGTGGCCACGCGGCCAGCGATGGTACCGATAGGCCGAACACCGCAGATCGCCGTTCCTAGCGGCTGTGAGCGGCTCCGCGACCCGGCCGCGGGCCTCCAGGGCGATCCTGGCCGGGCAGTCGGGCTCGAAGGCACAGGATCCGCAAGGCGGGTCAGCCACTGTCAGGCAGGTACTCGGGCAGGCTCTCGGGCAGCATATAGCTCTCCACGATGGTGAGGCCCGCGGCCGGGTCGAACTCGTCCAGGTGCCAGCTTCCGGCGACCTCCCACACGCGGAAGATGAAGACTCGATCGACGTGGAGCCGGGCCAGGACCCGGCTCATCTGCGTGCTGCGTCGTCTGCGCATAGCCCTGACCGCGTAGGACCCGTCCGAGAGCTCGTAGACGTAGGTGAGAAGCCCGATCCGGGCGCAGTCCGCCTGGGACACGCGAAGGCGTCTCCTCCACCTTGCCGCCGAGCCCCGCGCCGCGTGGTTCATGCTCGCGTCATCGTCGTGCTTGAGGCCATAGAGGAACCGGAGCGTGACCCAGACCGCGGCCTTTGCGCCCTCAGCGCCCATCGCTTAGCCTCCCACGTAGCCGCCCGCCGTGGAGCTTCGACACGAACTGCTCGCCCGTGGCGTTCTGCGCAATCCAGTTCGAGCCACGGAGCGGCGGAAGAGCGAACGCCCCCGCGACCTTCCCGATACGCACGTTCGGGCCGTTAAGGATGTTCCCCCGGAACGCCCATTGGTTGAGACGTGCCATCAGTTGCCGCTCCGTCCGCTATACGCCAGCATCAGGTTGGCGTGAGCCATTGAGACCGAGGGCGGCTCGGGTACCGGGTTGGTGATGTACCAGTTGTGCACGTAGGTGTTGCCCCCGTGCGCTGCGCCTGCCTGTGAACGCGGCACTACCCGTTCGCCGCCCTCGAGCAACGCCAGCACATTGGAGCCGGGCATGCCCGGCACGATGCCGCCGGAGTGGAGACGCTGGATATGCGGCACGCCGATGGTCTCGCCTCCAAACAGCGTGCCACCGAGTGGATTA
>JBEKCH010000067.1:0-12694 GCA_050014975.1 Candidatus Limnocylindrales bacterium | reverse complement strand
GCTGCCAGCGCTCCTGGCGCGACTGCCAGCGCCAATCCCAGCCGGGCGTACCCGGTGCCGGGGCCGCGCCCTGTTCGGCGGCGTTGGTCGGGCCGGCGGCCGGGGCTGCCGGGCCCGCCGCCGGGGCTGCCGGGCCCGTCGCCGGCGCCTCGCCGGGTGTCGTGGCGCCCGCATCGGTGGCGACAGGTGCCGGCGGCGTGTACGCGCCGGGGTACCCGAGGGGCGCGCCGCCTGGATACCAGGGCGGCTGCGGGGGCATCTCGCCGGGCTCGAGGGGCACGACCACGATCATGATCAGATAGGCCAGGAGAGCCAGGCCCCCGGTGAGTGGGACGAGGATCAGCCACACGACGCGGATGAGGATCGGGTCGACGTCGAAGTAGTCTGCGACCCCGGCCGCGACGCCCGCGATCCAGCGATCGTCGGCGGAACGATAGAGACGTCGAGGGTTCACTTGCAGCCTCCTGCTGGGTTGAGCGTCAGGCTCCCGACGCTGGTGTTGGCGGATAGGTCGGCCTTGTTGGCCGCGGTGTCATAGTCCGGGGTCTGCCAGGCGTCCCCGACCCGGACCAGGCCGGCGCCAGAGAAGTTGGTGGACGCGAGGCTCTCGGTCGAGCGCACCCGCAGTCCGAGGCCTGCGGGAGAGCACAGGTTCAGCGCCCCGACGTTGGTCGAGATGGTGCCGGAGACGCTGGAGCTGCCACTCAGGATCAGAGAGGCCGACCCCACGTTGGTCGAGACCGAGATGTTGCCGACCCGGGCGTTGGACAGGTCCACGTGGATCTCGCCGGCGTTGAGCGAGAAGCTGGCCGAGGACAGGTTGGCGCCGCCCAGGTCGAGGCGGGCGTCGCCGGCGTCGATCGACACCGAGAGGGCGATCGCCGGGTTGGACGGGAGGGCGATAGTCCAGTCGTCGTCGCCGCGCCCCACCCACCAGTCACCCTGGGAACCGGAGCGGACCGTCAGCGAGCCCGAGGTCCAGGCCACGTCGGCGTTGTTGCCTGCGCTGTTGGAGGCGCTCACGTGCCACTGGTCGTCGGACGATGTCGTCACGTCGGCCGAGCCGCACTGCAGCTGCAGATTGACCTGCCCGGGGCCATCGAAGGTTCCGTCGCGCGAGATCGTGCTGGTGCCGTTGCCCCCATTGCCGCATCCGACCTGGGGACCGACGGCGATCAGGCTGCCGAAGACGAGGCCCAGGCAGGCCGCGACCACGAGGCCGCCGACGAAGTAGGCGGGCGTCCGCGAAAGGACCAGCCCGAGCCCCAGGCCCACGAGCACCAGCGGCCACAGCTGCCAGGCATCGCCGAGCGTTGAAGTGGTAACCGCGCCCTGGTGGTACGCCAGCGGAACGGCTCCCAGGACGATGAAGAACACTCCCCAGTTGAGTCGACTGCGATCCAGGTTCATACGCCCGCTCACCTTCTCCCTGCATACCCTGCCCGAGGCGCCCGGCCTGCCAGGCGAATTGGCCCGCTCTGGCCCTGGCACGCCCCGCCAGGTCGGCGTCAGGGCCAGAATAGCCGCTGCCCGTCCCCGGGGACATCATCCCGGAGGCTTCAACCGAATACTCCTGTGGACGCGCCGCCATCCTTCCGCGGTAGCGTGCCCGTCATTCCTGAGATCGAGACCCGCGCATCCATGGGAGCGCTCGGCGTGATAGCCTCAACGGCGATGCGTGACCTGGCCGGCGAACTCGCGCCGGCGGCGATTGGGAGGCCAGTCGATGCTTCTGAGCGAATGGCGGAAGACGGCCCCTAACCGCGAGTGCCTCAGCAACAAGGTTCTCGCGGTGCTTAAGCCCGTCCTCGCGGATCTCGGGGCGGACGGCGATCCGCCGTGTTGGGTGCTCTGGGGTCAAGATCCAGAGGTCCGGTACTCGATCATGGCGCCCACGCCTGCCGGTTTGATCGTCGTCGCCGTTCGCCTCGGCAGCGGCAACGAGGGTCCCCGGACAACCGGCAAGCTGGTCCGCTGGGGCAAGCTCCAGGTCGCCGAGCTGAGCGTCGACTCCTCCGCCGGCCACCGCATCGTCGCCGTCCAGGTCGAGGGCCAGGTCCTCAAGGGCACGGACGAAGAGACGGACCAGATCTGCGAGTTCGTCCGTGGATTGCTGGCCGCGATCGACGGCCACGCGCCCTGGCAGGCGACCGGGCCGATCGTGGCGGCCGCCGCGCCGCACCTGGCCGCCGTTCCGCCGGTGGCCGCCGTTCTGCAGGTGGCGGCCTCGCCGTCGGTGCCTGCGGTTCCGCAGGTGGCCGCCGCGCCGGAGGAGGCCGGCCCGACGCGCGTGGCCGTCGTGCCGCGAGTGGCGACCGTCCGGCGGACCGCGCGCCCGGCGAAGATGGCATCGCCCAAGCGGGGCGCAAGGCGCGGTCTCAAGGCCGTTCCGGCGGCCCCGGCCCCGGCGCCCAGGGCGCAGCCGGTCGCCGCGCAGGCGGCCGCCGCCACCCCGCGGCCGCGCAAGCCCGCCAGGACTCCCGGCGGCAAGACCAAGCCGGGCTGGGTGGCTCCTCATCCGATCGGGCTGCCCTCCCAGCCGGCCCTGCATTCGCTGATTCAGACATCCACCCAGCTCGTGCCCGCCACGCCCGGGGCTCCGCAGCCCGCTCTCTCGCCGGGCAAGACCGCGGCCACGGCGAAACAACCGACCGAGCCGCCGCCCAGCGAGCCCGGTGCGGCCTGGGAGCTGCCGGAAGAACTCGAACCTGTGGCGCGCGAGGCCAAGCGTCCGAGGACGTGGAATCCGTGACCGGCGCGGCCGGCCGAGCTACCGCGGCCGGCCGAGCTACCGCGGTCGTCGGGCGAGGCTCCGGCCGGGGCTAGGGCCAGGGCGGCGGGCTGGCGGCCGAGACGACATCGACGACGTACCACTTGCCGCCGACCTTGCGCAGCAGAACCCAGACTTCCGCCTTGGCGCCGATCCCGCCGAGGGCGTAGACCGTGCCGCTCGTCACCTTGCCGACCGAAGTCGAACAGTAGTCGGCGCTCTTCGGCGCAGTCCTGCAGTCGCCGCCGTACACGTATCCCTGGTCGTTGACGAACTGGTCGATGGCCAGCTCGGGCGTCGAATAGCCGCGGGTCCAGAACGACGCCGCGGGCGTCGGGGTGGAGGTGGGCTCCGCCGTGGTAGTCTCCGTGGGCGTCGCGAAGGCGGTCGCGGGCGCGGTGGTCGCGGGCGCGCTGGCCGCGGGCGCGCTGGTCGCGGGCGCGCTGGCCGGGGCCGCGCCGGTCCTCCTGGAGTTCTGCGACAGCTCAAAGATGCCCCCGCCGGCGATCGCGACCACGACGATCGCCGCCAGCGCGGTCAGCAGCATCCTGGATCCCGCGGCGCCGCGGGCCGGGTCCGCCACTGGTGCCGCCTGGGGCGGCGGCGTCGGAGGCGGCGGTGCCGCCCGGGGCAGCGGAACCCCACATGCGGCGCAGGATCTCTCCTGCTTCTCGATCTGGGTTCCGCAATTCGGGCAGATCACGACGGTGCTCCGCTCCAGGAGTCAGGCTGCCTGCGCGCTCGGCCCGTGGACGTGGCCGCTTTCAGGCAGCGACGATAGGTTAGCGCCGGACCATCCTGCAGGGCCGTGCGGCAGGCAAGCCGCGCCCCTTCAATCCATGCCGGCGGCGTCGTACCATGACGTCGCGGCGACCTATCAAGGGGATTGGTCAGATGAGCCAGGCGCAACGGGCGATCGGTCCGACCGTATGTGCCGCTGTCCGGAGCACCGGCCCTCGATCGCTGCTCCGGCCGTGACTAGCCGGCGGGCGCGTGTGCCCGGGCTGCGACCAAGCACGGCCGGTTTCGCGAGAGCGATGGCCCTGGTGGTGGGCGCGATGGCGGTCCTGGCCCTCGCTGGCCGGGCGTTGGGCGTCCCCGTCCTGGCGGCAGGGCTGCCCGGGCTGGTCCAGACCAAGGTCAACGCCGCCGTCTGCTTCCTGTGCCTGGCGATTGCCCTGTGGTCGATCGTGCCCGATCCTCGAAAGCGACAGCCCGTGGCCTGGATCCTGTGCGGCGTGGTCCTGGTGATCGCGACGGCTACCCTGTTCGAGTACCTCTCCGGAGTCAATTTCGGCATCGACCAGGTCTTCATCACCGACCGGGCGAGCGCCGCCTCGCCCTACCCGGGCCGTTTCGCCGTCCAGACGGGCCTCGCCTTCCTGGCCTGTTCTCTAGCAATTCTCGCGATGGGCCGGACGATCCGAGGGGTCCATTTCACCGAGCTGCTGGCGATCGCGGCCGGCTTGGTGGGGGCGATCTCGCTGCTCGGCTACCTGTATGGAGCTCAAGGGCTGGAGTCGCTGGGCTCGCCGAACCAGGTTTCGCTGCCGTCTTCAATCGCGCTGATAGCGCTGCCGCTCGGCCTCATCGCAGCGAACCCGGAACACTCGCTGGTCCGCCAGATGACAGATCCTGGTCCGGCGGGGCAGGTGATGCGCCGCATAGTGCCCGCCGCGCTCATCGTCGTGCCCCTGGGGGCCTGGGTGCGCCTCTTGGGCGAGCGCGCCGGGCTGTACGACGAGTCGGTCGGCCTGGCGATCCTCGTCACGCTGGAAGCCCTCGTGCTGGTGGGCATCGGCAGCTGGGCAACGGTCAGCATGACGCGGCTGGTGCTCCAGCGGCGCCAGGCCGAGCTGGACCTGGTTCGTCTGGGCACCGCGGTCTCGACGCCCCTGATCGAGACCGCCCCCGTGGGGCTGGCCGTGCTGGACCACGAGCTGCGGTACCTGTACGTGAACCCGGCCCTCGCCGGCATCGACGGGCAGGGGTCGCTCGCTCACCTGGGCCAGCGCCTGGAACGCGTCTCACCGTTCTTCGGGCTGGACACGCTGGGCAGGCTGGAAGGCGTGCTGAGCACCGGCAAGCCGGTCCGCGACCTGGAGGTCACGGCCGATGGCGACGGCGATTCGGAGCCGCGGACGTGGCTTCTCAATGCCGAGCCGCTCCGCGACCAGGCCGAGGAAACGGTGGGCCTGGCGCTGAGCGTCGTCGACATCTCCGAGCGCAAGCGCCGGGAGGACGCCCTCGCGGCGCTGTCCGAGCTGCGCAAGCAGGCCCAGGTCATAAGCGAGTCGATCCCGTACGGCTTCTGGACGGCAGACGTCGACGGTCGCATGCGCTACCACAGCCAGTCCTTCCTGACCCTGCTCGGCCGGACCGAGGAGGAGGCCCAGGGCCTCGGCTGGCTCGAGGCCCTGGCTCCCGAGGATGCCGTCGAGACCCTGCGCGACTGGCGCGCCTCGGTCGCGGCGCGTCGTCCCTGGAGCTTCGAGTTCACCGTGACGGGGACGGACGGACGATCGCATGCCATCCTGTCGCGCGGCTTCCCGGTGCGCGATCAGGAAGGCCGGGTCAGCAGCTGGGCCGGCATCAACCTGGACATCACCGACCGGAAGAACGCCGAAGCGTTTCGGGAAGCCTTCGCCGGCATCATGGCCCACGAGCTTCGCACGCCCATCACCTCCATCAACGCGGCCAGCACGCTGCTGAGCAGGGCCGGCCTGGACGAAGCCCAGAGAGCCGAGCTCCTCGACGACATCGTCCAGGAATCCGAGAGGCTGCGGCGTCTCGTGGAGGACCTGGTCGTGCTGGCGCGGGCCGAGCGCGGAACCGTGCAGGTCCATACCGAGCCGGTACCGCTGCCTCACGTGCTGCAGAAGGTGTGCGGGCAGGAGCAGGCCCGCTGGCCGGACCGGCGGATCGACTACCGAATCGAGGGCTTCCTGCCGGTCGTCAGGGCTGAGGCAGCCCTGGTCGAGCAGATCCTGCGCAACCTCGTCGGCAACGCGGCGAAGTACAGCCCCGCGGGCGAGCCCATCGAAGTCGTTGCCGACCTGGAGGGCGATCTGGTGCGCGTTCGGGTGCTCGACAGGGGACCCGGTGTCGACCCGGCCGAGGCCGACCGGCTCTTCGAGCTCTTCTACCGCTCCGAGCGCACCGCCAAGACGGCGGGCTCCGGGATCGGCCTGTTCGTTGCCCGCCGGCTCGTCGATTCGATGGACGGCACGATCTGGGCCAGGCCGCGCGAAGACGGCCCCGGCTCGGAGTTCGGGTTCTCGCTGCAGCCGATGCCGCCGGAGGGAGCTTGACCGTGGGCGTCGAGATCGAACGCAAGTTCCTGGTCCGCGACCCGTCCGTGGTGGCCGGCCTCCAGGGCACGCGCATGAGGCAGGGGTACCTGTCGATCGACCCCGAGCGGACCGTGCGGGTCCGGGTGTCCGGGACGCGGGCCTTTCTGACCGTCAAGGGCGGCCCCTCGGACAGCGGCGCCAGCCGGGCCGAATTCGAGTACGAGATACCTGTCCGGGACGCGACGGAGCTGCTCGATGGGCTGGCTCTTCGGCCGCAGATCGACAAGACCCGCTATCGCATCGCCGCAGGCCGGCTGGTATGGGAGATCGACGTCTTCGCCGGCGTAAACGAGGGCCTGGTCGTGGCCGAGGTGGAGCTTCCCTCCGAAGCTACCGCGGTGGTCCTGCCCGGCTGGATCGGCGAGGAGGTCACCGGCGACGCCCGCTACTACAACGCCAGCCTGGTGAGTCACCCGTACCGAGAGTGGGACAGGGCCTGACCCGAGGGGGCCGGCCGCGGTGGCCCCCGGCACCACATTCAATGCATCGGTGACGGGGCGATGGCCGAGTGATATGCGCCTGTTATTGCCGGACGGCATGCCGTCCCGGACAATCTCCACTGGGGTGAAGGCACCAACCGCCAGGGGTGAGAGCTTGATCGTTCGAGTTCTCCGAGGTCGCGTAAGAGCGGGTCGTCTCGATCTCTTCCGCGAAAGAGCCGGCCCGGCCCTGGGGCGAGTCCGGGAGCACGACGGTTGCGTCTTCGCCCAGGTCGCTCGCCAGGCAAACGGGGACGGCAGCGCCGACATCGTCGTCGTCAGCGCGTGGGCCTCGCTCGATGCCCTGTACGACTGGGTCGGAGGAACGGATCTTCTCGATTTCACCGTCGTCGCCGGCCGCCTGGATGACCTGCTCGATCACATCGACATCCAGCACTACGAGGCAATCGACGTCGTGGGGGAGGCTGCGAGCCCGGCCGGAGAGTTGCCCGAGGTCCCGGGCCAGGCTGCGCGCGAGGCGCTCCCGTAAGCGGCGGGCTCCCCAACCGGGTGCACGTCCGCAACGGATTCTCCCGACGGCGGACGGGCTCACACGCCGGCTTCGCCGGCAGGCGTGCCGTCCTGTTGTTTGTGGACCGCGGAACGGGTACGGTATCCGCACGTTCGACTCCTGCATATGGCGCAGGAGCGACGTGGCACGCTCTCGCTGGTCCACGGGGATGGGTGGCGCCCGCGACTGTCGTTTTGTGCTGGGAAGTCGCTCAAGGTCTGCCCGATGGACGTCCACGAAGCGCTCGAGGCGTGGCAAGTTCAGTACTCAGGCCAACCTCCGGTCGGCTTCATGCTGCGTTTCAGCCACGAAGCCGTCTGGACGCGCATCCACTACCTGCGCGACAGCGCCGAGCCGGCCACCCGGGAGGAAGACGAGCGAACGGCGGCGCGCTTCGATGCCGTTGCCAGCGCCCTCTTCACCGGCACGACCGTGCTGGTCCTGGCCATACACCTCGATCCACGGCATGAGGCCACGGCCGAGCTGAGAGCGATCGGCGCGACCGAGATCGACCCGCCCGAGGGCTGGATCCAGAGCCTGGGCGAGTACCTCCCGCGCATGGGCAGCCCCCAGTTCGTGGCGACCACCCTGAGCTGGCAGCGAGGCTGCCTCGACACGGTCTGGCTGGCGGTGGCGCGCGACCGCATCGCACGGATCGCCGTGTTCGCCCCCGCCACCGGCGATGCCTTCTGCCCGTACGGCGGCGGCGCCGACGTCTTCGTCTGGGGTGCGGAGCGGCGGTCCAAGCTAAGCGACCGATTCCGGGCCTGGGTACCGGCGCCCGGTCAGCCGGGCTCCAGGCCGCCCCGTGGCGCCCGCGATCTCATCGTCAAGCACTCCTAGCCCCGTGCCTGCCGGGGAGCTGCCTGCCGGGGCGGCGTTGCCGCGGATGCCGGGACCGGCCAAACTACGGGCATGAGCCCCCATCGCAAGACCAAGGGCAAAGCGGGTAAGTCGAAGGCCAGGGCGGCGTCGGCCGAGCCGACTGCGCTCGCCCCCGGCAAACGGCCGCCCGAACCGCCGAAGCCCGCATCCACGGCCGACATCTCCCGCTTCCGCGAGAACCTGCAGGGCGAGATAGACGCCATCGCGCTCTACTCGCTGCTGGCCGACAAGGAGTCGAGCCGCGTCCTCAAGGACTTCTACGTTCGGATGGCGGACGTGGAGAGCATCCACGCCGGGGTCTGGCGCAAGCAGCTCGAGGCGGCTGGCGTGGACTCGAGCCGGGTGCATCCGGCATGGCGGGCGCGCGCCCTGATGTTCGTGGCGCGCCACTTCGGAGCGGGCCTGGTGGTCCCGACGATCGCCGAAAAAGAGGCCTCGGACGAGGCGATGTACGACGAGCAGCCAGAGGCGCTGGCCCGGATGCCTGGCGACGAGCGCTCCCACGCCCGCCTCTTCCGCGAGCTGGCCGCCGGCCGCGGCGTCGAAGGCGGCACCATCGCGCGCATCGAGGGCCGCCACCGCGGCGGCGGCGGCAACCAGCTGCGGGCGGCCGTGCTCGGCGCGAACGACGGCCTGGTCTCCAACCTGAGCCTCTCGATGGGCGTGGCCGGTGCCTCGGGCGGCGGCCACGCCGTCCTGGTGGCCGGCGTTGCCGGGCTGCTGGCCGGCGCTTCGTCGATGGCCATCGGGGAGTGGCTGTCGGTCCAGAGCGCCCGCGAGCTGTACGCCCACCAGGTCAAGGTCGAGCGCGACGAGCTCCTCCAGATTCCCGACGAGGAAGAGGAGGAGCTGGCGCTGATCTACCAGGCCAAGGGCCTGTCGGCCGAACAGGCGCGGCTGATGTCGAAGTCGATCGTCGGCGGCGAGATCGGCCACGCCGTGGATACGCTGGCCCGCGAGGAGCTGGGCATCGACCCCGAGCAGCTCGGCGGCTCGGCCTGGGTCGCGGCGGCGACGTCGTTCTTCCTCTTCGCGCTGGGCGCGATCGTGCCGGTCTTGCCGTTCATCTTCGCCTCGGGCATGCCCGCGGTCATCGCCTCGATTCTCGTCAGCGCGGTCGCGTTGATGCTGGTCGGCGCGGCGATCACCATCGTCACGGGCTCGAGCGTGCTGCGGACCGGCGGCCGCCAGGTCCTGCTGGGCATGGCCGCCGCGGCGGTCACGTTCGGCCTGGGCACCCTCGTCGGCAAGGCGGTCGGGTAGGGGGAGCGACGTGAGCATCCAGCCATCAACCTCGCCGGAACGAGGCGATTTCATCCGTGAGATCGTGGCCGCCGACCTGCGGGACGGCAGACACCAGACGATCGTCACCCGCTTCCCTCCCGAGCCGAACGGCTACCTGCACATCGGTCACGCCAAGTCGATCTGCCTCAACTTCGGCATCGCGCGCGAGTTCGGCGGCCGCTGTCACCTGCGCTTCGACGATACGAACCCCACCAAGGAGGAGCAGGAATACATCGACGCGATCCAGGCGGACGTGCGCTGGCTGGGGTTCGATTGGGGCGAGCACCTCTACTTCGCGTCCGACTACTTCGAGCAGCTCTACGAGTGGGCAGTCTTCCTCATCCAGGCCGGCAAGGCCTACGTCGACGACCTAACGGCCGACGAGATCCGTGAGCACCGCGGCACGCTTACCGAGCCCGGCCGGAACAGCCCGTATCGGGACCGTCCGGTCGAGGAGAGCCTCGAGCTCTTCGAACGGATGCGGAAGGGCGAGTTCCCCAACGGGGCGCGGGTGCTGCGCGCCAGGATCGATATGTCCTCTCCGAACATCAACCTGCGCGACCCGGTGCTGTACCGGATCGTGCACGCCGCGCATCCGCGCACCGGTGACGCGTGGTGCATCTACCCGACGTACGACTTCGCTCACGGCCAGTCCGACGCGATCGAGGGGATCACGCACTCGATCTGCACGCTCGAGTTCGAGGTCCACCGGCCCCTCTACGACTGGCTCATCGAGAACCTTCCCGTGCCGTCACGCCCCCGGCAGATCGAGTTCGCGCGGCTCAACATCACGTACACCGTCCTCTCCAAGCGCGTCCTCCTGCGCCTCGTCAACGAGGGGCACGTGCGCGGCTGGGACGATCCGCGGATGCCCACGATCTCGGGCCTGCGCCGGCGCGGCTTCCCGGCCGAGGGCATCCGGGACTTCGCGGCCATGATCGGGGTGGCCAAGAGCGACAGCGTCGTAGAGGTGGGCCAGCTCGAGCATGCCGTACGCGACGTGCTGAACCGCAAGGCCGCGCGCCGTTTCGCCGTCCTGGCGCCGCTGAAGGTGGTCATCGAGAACTACCCCGAGGGCCAGGTCGAGGAGATGGAGGCCGTCAACAACCCTGAGGACCCGTCGGCCGGGACTCGCAAGGTTCCCTTCACGCGCGAGCTGTGGATCGAGCGGGAAGACTTCATGGAGGAGCCCCCGGCGAAGTTCTTCCGCCTGGCCCCCGGCCGCGAGGTGCGGCTGCGGTCCGCGTACTTCGTGACCTGTCGCGAGGTCGTGAAGGACGCGGCCGGGGAGATCGTCGAGCTGCGGTGCACCTACGACCCGGCCACCCGGGGCGGAGACTCACCCGACGGCCGCCGGCCCAAGGCCACCCTCCACTGGATCTCGGCCTCGCATGCCATGGCGGCCGAGGTGCGGCTGTACGACCACCTGTTCAAGCGCTCGGACCCTGGCGCCGACGGCGACCTCTTCGCGGACCTGAACGCCGACTCGGAGAAGGTGCTCCTGGGGTGCCAGGTGGAGCCGAGCCTGGCCGAGGTGCCGGTGGGCGAAACCGTGCAGTTCGAGCGCCTCGGCTACTTCTCCCCGGACCCCGACTCGACGCCCGGACACCCCGTCTTCAACCGCACGCTCACCCTCAAGGACACGTGGGCCAAGCTCCAGGCCCAGGGCCGGCAGGATACCTGACCGCGGGCAGTCTTGCAGGTTAATTGGCGGCGCGATGGAAGGCCGCGGCCCCGTCCTCTTGCGAGATGGTCAGCGTGTCGCCCGCGATCCACGCGTCGGCGGCTCCGCCCGACCCGGTGGCGTCGGCGTGCAGCTTGCCGTCTGCCCCGATCGACCAGCGGCCCTGCCTTTGCTGACCGCCCATGAGGTTCGCGACCATCGTCCCGTCCGGCATGAACGTCACCGACATCGCGCCCATCTGCCACTTGCCCAGGATCGCCTGGGCCAGCGGCCGGGGATCGCGCTCGCTCGCCGCGGGCGGCGTCGCCGGCGCATCCGTGACCGACATCTGGGTCCGCAGCGAGTGGCCCATCGCCTCCATCTCGGCTCGCGCCTCGTTCCTGCTCTGCTGATCGTGCGAGCGGAACGCCGTCCCGAGCTGGGACAGCACGGCCGCCGGCGTCACAGTGGCCACGTCCGGCACGACCCGGTCCGGGAGCCGCTCGAAGTTCACGACCTTGTGGGTTCGGGGCGTGAGGTAGAGGCGGGCCCAGCCCGCATCCGGCGCGGCGTCGTAGACGGCGCTGCCGACTTCGTAACGCTTCTCGCCGAGCTCGAGGAGGTAAGTCCCGACCGACGAGTTCCCGCCGGAGCTGTAGTAGTGTCTCTTGCCGATCGCCCCCTCGACCGTCTCCACACGTCCGCCCGATGCATCGGCGGCCTCGGGGTTGGGGCGCAGGGCCAGGAACAGGCATACCAGCGCGCCGGCGAAGAAGGCCGCGGCGGCCAACGGCCGCTCCGCGGCATTCGGTGCGGGCCCCGTCGCGGTCGCAAGGAGCACCCCGATCACGGCGGCGAGGACCGCGCCCGTCAGCATGCTTCTGTTGAAGGAGCGCGCCGCCGCCTTCAGGTAGCGGCGCTGGTGGTCGGTCAGCCGACCCGTCCGGTTGGTCTCGATGTCGGCTGTCGAATAGATGTCCAGCGTCGTCTGCGCCATTCAGTGCCTCCTCTGCGCGGACGCTAGCGCAACCCCGCGCCGGGCCCCGCCGTCGCCGCGGGCGGCCCGCCAGGCGAGCCCGCTGTCGCACGGGGCGGGCGCGTCTTCTGCCGACGCCCTGCCTGGGCCTCTCGCGGCCGACTCGGTAGACCGGCCGACAACGCGTGGACGACTGATCCGCTCCCGCGCGGAATCCGGTATTCTGGCGGTCGCTCCGCTGGCGAGTGGCCTAACGGTAAGGCACCTGACTCTGGATCAGGGCATTGAAGGTTCGAATCCTTCCTCGCCAGCCAACTTTTGAGCGTGAAAAGACCCCCGGAGTTGCCTCCGGGGGTCTTGTGTTGTGTCCGTTGGCAGCAGATCTGGCAGCAGATCTCCGCGGGAAGGCACCATGGTCCAATCGGGTCCATTGCGGCCGGTCGCGCAGCCGCTGACGCCTGGAACTAATCCCAGAAAGGCCGCCGCCCGTGCCTTTGTCCGGCCCCCGCTCCCCGACCCGGCGACGATCCGGCCTGGCGACGGCCAGCTCGAGCGGCTGCGTCAGGGCCGTGGACAGCTCGCACCTCCATCGTGCATCTGGCCTACCCATTCTGGTATCCACGGCGTAGCATCTCCTGGTGATCTAGCCCGCTTCATTTCGGGGCTACCGAGTTCCTTCGGGGTAAGCGCTATGCGACTCACTTCTCGAGGTCAGGGTCTTGCGGAGTACTCCCTCATCCTGGCGCTCATCGCCATCCTCGCGATCACTGCTC